>CBFGTF010000094.1:0-10593 GCA_965651655.1 uncultured Devosia sp. | reverse complement strand
ACCGCACCAGATCGGCCACGACGCAATCGAGCGCCCGGATCAGGTCATCGGGCCGGATCCTGATCTGCAAGCCCCGCTGCCCGCCATTGAGATAGATTTCATCGTAGAGCGTCGCCAGTTCATCGAGCGCCGTCGGCACCGCCTTGCGCTGGCCCAGCGGGCTGATGCCGCCGACCTTGTAGCCGGTGAGGCGCTCCGCATCGGCCGGCTTCATCATATGGGCAGACTTGCCGCCCAGCGCCGAAGCCAGCTTCTTCATGTTCACCTCTTCGTCCGAAGGCACGATGGCGCAGATGGGCTTGCCATCGAGCTCGGCCATCAGCGTCTTGAATACCTCGGCGGGTGAAACCCCCATCGCCTCGGCCGCCTGCAACCCCACGCGCTCGGCATTGGGGTCATAGTCATAATGGGCGAGGCTGAAGGGGATGCCAGCATTGGTGAGGGCCAGTGTGGCGGGCGTGGTCTTGGACATGACGCTGTTTTAGGCGATCCGCACCGCCGTGCAAGCCTCAGCGATCAAGATCGAAGCGACGGACCCAGCGTGGATCATCGGCTGGAGAATGATAGGCATCGAGCCCTACATCCGTGAGCAGATGAGGCGAGAGGCGCAGGGCGGTAACGGCCCTGCGGCGGCGGCGTTGCACCAGGGCGTCGGTAGCGGCATCGCGCAGGGCCGGGATGGGCAGAAGCAGGGCGAGCAGGCTGGGCAGTGAGATCATTTTTCATTCACAGGCCTTATGGCCAGTGCCTCGATGTGGTTGACATGTGAGGCAGATTGACGCCGAATGACGAGAGTTTCCAACTAAACCTCAATGGGCTGCCATAAGGAGATTTGATCCATGTCCTTGCCGCCCCTCACTGCACTGCGCGCCTTCGAGGCGGTGGCGCGCCACCTCAATTTCACCCGGGCCGCCGAAGAATTGGGCATGACCCAGGCGGCCGTGAGCTATCAGATCAAGATTCTCGAAGAGCGGGTGGGCATGCCGCTCTTCCTGCGCCGGCCGCGGCAGATCGCGCTGAGCGAAGCCGGTGCGCGGCTGGCACCCGATGTGACGCAGGCCTTCGATCTCATTCGCAATGCCTTCGCCGACGCCCGGGACGGCATTGGCAACCAGCTTTCGATTACCGCAGTGCCGACTTTTGCAGTGCAATGGCTCGGGCAGAATATGGGCCTGTTCCAACTCGCCCACCCCGAAATTGCGGTGCGGATCGACACCAGCAACGATGTGATCGACCTGACGCATGGCGATTTCGACATTGCCATTCGCACCTTGTCCGGGCCGCAGGGCAAGGGGATGGTGTGCCATCTGCTGGTCGAGGCCGACTTTACCCCCTTGCTCAGTCCGGCCCTGGCCGATTCCATCGGCGGTGTCGCACGTCCGGAGGATTTGCTGAAACTGCCAATGCTTGATCCGCAGGACGAATGGTTCGACATCTGGTTCAAGGCCGCCGGGGTCGCCGGCTTTTCGCCCGAAGGACGGCCGCAAAGTTCGATGGGATGGCAGAGCCTGCTGGGCACGGCGGCCATGGCCGGTCGCGGGGTCTCCATGCTGACCCCGGTACTGTTTCGCGACGAAATGGCGTCGGGCCGGCTGGTTCAGCCTTTCGACCTGCTGGCCACGGCAGGGAAAGGCTATTACCTCGTCTATCCCGAGAACCGCCGCAATGTGCCCAGGATCAAGCTGTTTCGCGAGTGGATCCTGGAGGCGACTGCCTATATGCGGCAGCCGGGCTGATCCGGCATGGCAAAAGGCCCGGCGATTGCGCGCCGGGCCTTCCATTTTCCTTGGCGGGGAGGTGCCGCGGAAAATTCGTGACGTAGCTCGGACCTAGACGATGCCGCTGGAGCCGGCCGCGATCTCGGGACGGATTTCGGCAACTTTTGCGCGATAGCCGGAGGCGCGGTAGGTCGCCAGGGGGTCGATGGCGCCGCCCTGTTCCAGGCGCGCCATGGCCAGGATCGGTTCGACATCGGTGCGATAGGCGAGGCGCAGGGCCTGGGTGGCAGCGAGGGCGTCATTGCCCTCCTGTGCGGCCTTGAGGCCCTTGCGGTCCACGAGCAGGGCCTGGGCATAGGCGCGCTGCACATCGGCGGCCGAGAGCATCAGCGACTCGATGGGGTCGGTGACATTGTGGCTCTGGTCGAGCATATGGGCCGGATGGAAACCGGCGTCGCGGGTCTCGATGTCGACCAGTTCGTTGAACACCAGGAACAGCCGATAGGGATCGATGGACCCGGCGTCGAGGTCGTCGTCGCCATATTTGCTGTCATTGAAATGGAAGCCGCCAAGCTTGCCGAACTGGGCGAGCCGGGAGACGATCATCTCGATATTGACGTTGGGCGCATGGTGGCCGAGATCGACCAGGCAGAACGCCTTGTCGCCCAGTTCCCTGGCGATGATGTAATTGGTGCCCCAATCCTGCACGACCGTGGAATAGAAGGCCGGCTCATACATCTTGTGTTCGGTATAGACGCGCCAGTCATCGGGCAGGGCCGCGTAGATGGCCTTCATGGAGTCGAGGTAATGGCCGAACTGGCTGGCGAAATTGACCTGGCCGGGGAAGTTCGAACCGTCACCGATCCAGACGGTGAGGGCCTTGGAGCCGATGGTCTTGCCGATCTCGATGCATTCCAGATTATGCTCGATGGCCTGGTCGCGGGTCGCCTTGTCGGCGGCCGAGAGCGAGCCGAACTTGTAGCTCTGCAACTGCCCCTTGGCGTCCGAGAAGGTGTTGGAATTCATGGCATCAAAGCCGAGATTGAAGCGGCTGGCGGCCTGCTTCAACCGGTTCGGATCGGCCTTGTCCCACGGAATATGCAGCGAGACGGTTTTCGTCGCCTGGGTCAGCTGGGCGATAACGGCGCAGTCTTCGATCTTGTCGAAAATGTCGCGCGGCTCGCCCTTGCCCGGGAAGCGCGCAAAGCGGGTGCCCCCCGTGCCGACGCCCCATGACGGGACGGCCACCGAAAAGGCGGAGACCTTGTCCTTGATGGCGTCGATGGAAATGCCGCGCCGGTCGAGGCGCTCGCCAAGGGTATCGTAGTCGACATGCAGGTCCGCTGCGCGGGCGGCGTTTTCGGCCTCGACGACGGATGGGTCGATGATGTGTTCGGTCATGGAATGTGCCTCCCTCTACGACCCCCTCCCTCTATCCCGCCCCTCAAGGGGGAGGGAAGCAGAGGCGCCGTAAACTCGGTGATTGTGTGGGCCCACCCTCCCCCTTGAGGGGAGGGCCGGGGAGGGGGTCCCTCGACCCCATTGCTGACTTACCGCGGGAACGACTGGGCGTTGCCCGCGTCGACATTGATGATGTTGCCCGTGGACTTGGCCGAGGCCTCCGAAGCGAAGAAGTAGATGGCTTCGGCAATGTCCTCGGGGAACACGGAGCGCTTGAGCATGGAGCGCTGGCGATACATTTCCTCAAGCCCGTCCTTGTCGGTCTTGTAGGTCGAGGCGCGCTGTTCCAGCCATTCGCCGGCCCAGATCTTGGAGCCGCGCAGCACGGCGTCGGGATTGACGACATTGACGCGGATCTGCGCTTCCGCGCCTTCGAGGGCGAGGCAGCGGGCGAGGTGGATCTCGGCGGCCTTGGCGGTGCAATAGGCCGCGGCATTGGGGGAGGCCGCGAGGCCGTTCTTCGAGGCGACGAAGACGACATTGCCGCCGATCTTCTGCTGGCGGAACAGGCGGAAGGCTTCGCGGGAGACGAGGAAATAGCCCGTGGACAGGATGTCCATGTTCTTGTTCCAGAGCTCGAGCGTCGTCTCCTCGATCGGGGCCGAGGAGGCGAGGCCTGCGTTCGACACCAGGATGTCGAGGCCGCCGAATTCGACCACGGCATGGGCGAAGCCGGAAAGAACCTGCTCTTCCTTCGTCACGTTGATGTTCACCGGGCGGACGAAATCGGCACCGAAAACGCCGGAGAGTTCGGCCGTGGCAGCGTCGAGCGCGGTCTGGTCGATGTCGGCGAGGACAACGCAGGCGCCCTCACGCAACAGCCGGGCAGCGGTGGCCTTGCCAATGCCGCCGGCGCCGCCGGTGACCAGGGCAATCCTGCCGGCCAGCGACTTGGGCTTGGGCATGCGGGCCAGCTTGGCTTCTTCAAGCAGCCAATATTCGATGTCGAAGGCTTCCTGCTCGGGCAGGCCCTGATATTCCGAGACAGTCGAGGCCCCGCGCATCACATTGATGGCGTTGACATAGAACTCGCCGGAAATGCGGGCAGTGGCCTTGTCCTTGGCGAAGGTCAGCATGCCGACGCCGGGGATCAGGTAAACGACGGCGTTGGGGTCGCGCACGGCGGGTGAATTGTCGTGCTTGCAGCGGTCGTAATAGGCCTGGTAGTCGACGCGATAGGCGGCGATCTGGTCGCCGAGACCGGCGATGACGGCGTCGACATCGGGCTTGGCTGGATCGAAGTCGATGACCAGCGGACGGATCTTGGTGCGCAGGAAATGGTCGGGGCAGGAGGTGCCCAGGGCCGCCAGCGGGCGCAGGTTGTTAGAATTGACGAATTCCAGCACGGCAGCCGAGTCGTCGAAGTGGCCGAGCTTGTGGCTGTCCTCGGAGATGAAGCCGCGAATTTTCGGCATCAGGCGGGCAGCAATGGCGCGGCGCTCTTCGGCGGGCAGCGATTGCACGGCTTCGCCACCAAAAATGGTCTTGCCCTCGGTTTCCTTTTCAAACCATTCGATGGCCTGATTGATGATGGCAATCGTGGTCTCGTAGCATTCCTTGGGCGTGTCGCCCCAGGTGAAGAGCCCGTGCGATTCAAGCACCACGCCCTTGGCGTTGGGGTTGTCGAGGCAGAATTTTTCCAGCCACAGGCCCAGCTCGAAACCGGGCTTCTTCCAGGGCAACCAGCCGATCGTGTCGCCAAAGATCTGCCGGGTCAGTTCCTTCGAGTTCTTCGACGCGGCGATGGCAATGATCGCGTCCGGATGCATGTGATCGACATAGGGCCGGTTCACATAGGCATGGAGCGGGGTGTCGATGGAGGAGGCGCGCGGATTGAGGTTGAAGGTGGCGTGGGGCAGGTAGCCCACCATCTCGTCCTCGAACTCGACGCCGCGATAAAGACCCTTCAGCGCCCGCAGCTTGTCCATGTAGAGCGTGGCAAATCCATCGAGCTTGATCGAGGCATTGTCCCCGCCCGAACCCTTGACCCAGAGGACTTCGACCTGTTCGCCGGTCAGCGGGTCCTTCTGCATGATCTTGGAGGAGGTGTTGCCGCCGCCATAATTGGTGACGCGCTTGTCCGAGCCCAACAGGTTCGAGCGGTAGACGAGGCGCTCCGGCTCGGACATGGACGCGGCCTTGGCATCATCCCACAGGTTTGCGAGGCGCTTGGGCGCGGTGGACATCGGATTCCTCCCGAAAGTAAGGCAAGACTTGTTGGGCGGAAATGGGCATGGAAGTGTCCGCACTGTCAATCAGAAACAATCATCTTTCGTCATGAATGCGCGTTTGTGACGGAAATATGCGGAATGGTGATTGACTCTGCCCGAATTTGATGGAAGCAAATGCGCTCAGGGAGTATCAGCCTTGCACGAAACGGAACGCCACCGGGTCATATTGGCCGCCGCACAATCCCACCCCGTGGTGACGGTGGCGGAGCTTTGCGAGGTCACGGGGTCGTCTGAAGCCACCATACGCCGCGATATTGCTGCCCTGCACGTACAGGGCCGGCTGCGCCGGGTCAGGGGCGGCGCCGAGGCTATCAATCCGCCGGCCCAGGGCGGGCTCATGGGCCGACCATTCTCTGTCAACGAAACGATCAATATCGCTCAGAAGCGCGCAATTGCCCGTGTCGCCGCGGAAATGTGCCGCGATGGCGAACCCATCATCATCAATGGCGGCACCACCACCTATCAGATGGTGCATCACCTGACCGGCAAGCGCCTCAGCGTGTTCACCAACAGTTTCGGCATTGCCGAATTCCTCATTCACAACTCGCGCAATTCCGTCGTCATTCCCGGCGGCACGGTCTATCGCGAGCAGAATGTCATCCTCTCGCCCTTTGGCGGGGTGGTGGCCAGCCATTTCTACGCCAAGCGCATGTTCATCGGCTGCCAGGGCATCGGTGCCCACGGCCTGATGGAGGCCGATCCGATGATCGTGCAATCGGAACTGGCATTGATCGGACAGGCGGACGAACTGATCGTGCTGGCCGATTCATCGAAATTTTCGGGACGCTCGAGCCTCATCCTGTGCGGGCTCGACCGAATTACTGCTGTCATCACCGATGGCGGTATCCGCGACGAAGACCGACAGATGCTGGAAACGGCAGGTGTGCGGCTCATCGTTGCGGACGCGACTGCTCAGGCCGAAGCCAAACTGGCCTGAGACACCAGACCAAACAATGACCAAGACCAGACCAATCCTCGGGAGGATCAAATGAAACTCTGGAAACTGCTTGCAGCCACTGCAACGGCCGCCGTGCTGCTCGCCACCCCTGCAATGGCACAGACCCGCATCGCGCTGGTCGTGAAGTCACTCGGCAACGGCTTCTTCGATGCCGCTGCCAAGGGCGCCGAAGACGCTGCCGCCGAACTGGGCGATGTGGAAGTGATCTATACCGGCCCGACATCCGCAACGGCCGAAGCCCAGATCGAAGTCGTCAACTCGCTGATTGCCCAGCAGGTCGACGCCATTGCCATTTCGGCCAATGATCCGGACGCGCTGGTGCCGGTGCTGCAGCGTGCCATGGAGCGCGGCATCAAGGTGATCTCCTGGGATTCGGGCGTTGCTCCCGAAGGCCGCCAGATCCACCTCAACCCCTCCGATATCGGCCTGATCGGCGAAACCATCATCAAGCTGGCCGCCGACTATCTGCCCGAAGGCGGCGACGTCGCCATTCTCTCGGCTGCATCCACGGCCACCAACCAGAACGCCTGGATCGAAGCCGCCAAGGCCGTGATCCCGGAAAAGTTCCCCAATATCAATCTCGTCGCTACCGTCTATGGCGACGATGACTCGGTGAAGTCGACCGAGGAAGCCCGCGGCCTGATCGCCGCTCACCCCGATCTCAAGGCCATCATTGCCCCGACCACTGTCGGCGTCGTGGCGGCGGCCCAGGTGGTGACCGACCAGAACCTGATCGGCCAGATCAACGTCACGGGCCTGGCCCTGCCGAGCGAGTTCAAGCAGTTCATCGACAATGGCGCGAGCCAGGCCGTGGCCCTGTGGAACCCGATCGACCTGGGCTATTCGGCAGTGATGCTGGCCAATGCGCTGGTTGAAGGCCAGGAAGCCGCGCCGGGTGCGACTTTCTCCATCGGCAAGGTGGGTGAAGTCACCCTGGACGACACCAACTCGGCCGCCATGGCCGCGCCCTTCCAGTTCGATGCATCCAACATCGAAGAGTTCTCCAAGATCTATTGATCTGAACAATCCCTGCGCGGCGTGAGCCGCGCAGGGTCTCCGCTCGCGCGGCCCACCCCACCCTCAATCCCTCCCCATCGAGGGGAGGGATGCGCAAGACCGAAGCGTTTTGCCCATCGCCTCCCTCCCCCTTGTGGGGAGGGATTGAGGGTGGGGGTATTTGATGAAGTGAAATCATGACCGACCCAATCCTGACCCTATCGGGCATATCCAAGAGCTTTCCCGGTGTGCGCGCGCTGCATGACGTGTCGCTGGAACTCTATCCCGGCCAGGTCACTGCGCTGATTGGTGAGAACGGCGCGGGCAAGTCCACACTGGTCAAGACCATGACCGGCATCTACCAGCCGGATGCGGGCGAAATCTGGCTCGGCGGCGGCCCCATTACCCTGCCCACCGCCCATTCGGCGACCGAATTGGGCATCACCGCCATTCACCAGGAAACCGTGCTGTTCGATGAGCTGACGGTGGCCGAAAACATCTATCTGGGGCACACGCCCACCAATCGCTTCGGCCTGATTGACTGGAAGGCGATGCGGCGCGAAGCGCAGTTGACGCTCGACAGCATGGCCGCCGGGATCGATGCGGGCATGCCGCTCAAGGAACTGGGCATCGCCAAGAAACACCTGGTCGCGGTGGCGCGGGCGCTGAGCGTGGATGCGCGGGTGGTGATCATGGATGAGCCGACCGCGGCCCTGTCCCTCAAGGAGATCGAGGAGCTTTACGTGCTGGTCGACCTGCTCAAGCAGGACGGCAAGGCCATCCTCTTCATCTCGCACAAATTCGACGAAATCTATCGCATTGCCGACCGCTATGCGGTTTTCCGCGACGGTGAAATGGTCGGCAAGGGCTTCATCAAGGACACACCGCAGAACGAAATCGTCAAGCTGATGGTCGGCCGTTCGGTGGACCATATCTTCCCGGCCCGCGAAGCGGTTATCGGCGAGACGGTGCTGGAGGTGAAGGGCCTCAGCCACCCGACCGAATTCGACAATGTCTCCTTCACTGTGAAGAAGGGGGAAATCCTGGGTTTCTATGGCCTGGTCGGCGCCGGGCGCTCGGAAGTGATGCAGGCCGTGTTCGGCATGACCAGGCCTTCATCGGGCAAGATGGTGCTGGAGGGTCGGACTGTGGCGCCAAGATCGCCCGCTGACGCGGTCGATGCCGGCATCGTCTATGTCCCCGAAGAGCGCGGCAAGCAGGGCGTCATTACCGGTGAGCCGATCTTCAAGAATGTGTCGCTGCCAAGCCTGGGCAAGACCAGCCGCGCCGGCTTTCTGCGGCTGGCCGAGGAATTCGCTCTGGCCCGCACCTATACCGAACGGCTGGACCTGCGCGCCTCCTCGCTGAGCCAGAATGTGTCGACCCTCTCGGGTGGCAACCAGCAGAAGGTGGTGATCGCCAAATGGCTGGCGACCCTGCCCAAGGTCATCATCCTGGATGAACCCACCAAGGGCGTGGATATCGGCTCCAAGGCCGCGGTGCACCAGTTCATGGGTGAACTGGTGGCGCAGGGCCTCAGCGTCATCATGGTCTCGTCCGAACTGCCCGAAGTGCTGGGCATGAGCGACCGGGTCGTGGTGATGCGCGAGGGGCTCGTGGTCGAGACGCTCGAGAACAAGGACCTGCAACCCGAAACGCTGGTGCGTCTGGCCGCGGGCATTGTCGAGGAGAATGCCGCATGAACCGGCTGCTGAAATCGCGCGAGCTGTGGCTGGCCCTGGCCATTCTCGCTGTCATCGTGCTGGTGACGCTGCGCTTTCCGCGCTTCTCCCAGCCGGGCAACCTTCTGACCATCTTCAATGACACATCGATCCTGATGATGCTGGCCATGGGGCAGATGGCGGTGATCCTGACGCGCTCGATCGACCTGTCCATGGCCTCGAACCTGGCGCTGACCGGCATGATCGTGGCCATGACCAATGCCGCCTTTCCCATGGTGCCGATCCCGCTGCTGATCGCCGGCTGCATTGTGGTCGGAGCCATGCTCGGTGCGTTCAACGGCATTCTGGTCTGGAAGCTCGACATTCCGCCCATCGTGGTGACCCTGGGCACGCTGACCATATTCCGTGGCCTGGTCTTCGTGATTTCGGGTGGCGCCTGGGTCAATGCGGCGCAGATGAGCACCGAATTCATCCAGCTTCAGCGCGGCTCATTCCTCGGCCTGCCGATCCTTTCATGGTTCGCCATCGTCGTGGCGGGGCTGGTTTATGTGCTCATGACCCGCACCCCATGGGGCAGGGCGTTCTATGCCATCGGCGTCAACCCGACCGCGTCGGTCTATACCGGCATCAATGTGGGCCGCACCAAATTCCTGGCCTTCGTGCTCTCGGGCGCCATTTCGGGCCTTTGCGGCTATCTCTGGATTTCGCGCTATGTCATTGCCTCGGTCGAGGTCGCGGGTGGCTATGAACTGACCATTGTCGCTGCCTGCGTCATCGGCGGCGTCTCCATTGCCGGGGGCATCGGCACCGTGGGCGGGGCGCTGCTGGGCGCGCTGTTCCTCGGTGTGGTCAACAATGCCCTGCCCGTCATCGGCGTCTCGCCCTTCTGGCAGATGGCCATTGCCGGCGCCGCGATCCTCCTGGCCGTGGTGCTCAACGCCACCAGCGAGCGAACCAGGGGGCGGGTGATCCTGAAGCGGGCGGAGGGGACAGCGTGATGAGGCAGGATGCTTGTCTCCCCTCCCCCTTGAGGGGAGGGGCCGGGGGTGGGGGTTCAGGATTATCCGCGAACGCCAGCGCCCTTTGCCGCGCCCGAACCCCCACCCTCAATCCCTCCCCTCAAGGGGGAGGGAAGCCCGTCCAGTGGCTCCCGGATATTTTCTCATGACCGATACATCCCTTCATCGCTCCTTGCCCGATCGGCTCGACAATCCGCTGAAATCGGCCGTACTGAGCTGGGAAAGCCTGCTGGTGCTGGTGGTGCTGGGCATCTTCCTCGCCAACAGCCTGGCATCGCCCTATTTCCTCAACGCCTGGAGCCTCTCGGACCTCACTTTCAACTTCACCGAGAAGGGGTTGATCGCGCTGGCCATGGCGCTGGTGATCATCACCGGCGAGATCGACCTGTCGGTGGCCTCGATCATCGCGCTGGCCTCGACGCTGATGGGGCTGGCGCTGCAATATGGCGCCGATACGCCCACCCTGGTGGCCGTCGGCATTGGCGTCGGCGTTCTGTGCGGCGCCTTCAACGGCTTCCTCGTCACCGG
>CBFGTF010000093.1:0-10613 GCA_965651655.1 uncultured Devosia sp. | reverse complement strand
AAGCCAAAAACAAGTTCGGCCAGTTGCTGGAAATGGCCCAGGCGGAGCCTGTGCGTATCCAGAAAAATGGCCGGGATGTTGGTATCCTGCTTTCGCCAGAGCAATTTGCAACAATGCAAAAGGACAGCGCGGCGCCACGCGTGAATCCGCTGATACAGAAATTGCACGAGGACAGCGTCAGACGCTGGGGGAAAGTCTACGAAGCGTTGGCAAAATAGACGATGGTGGAGCGAGTCTATCTCACACTCGATGACGCGCTGTGGATTCACGAGGAGCAAATTCGTCTATTTGGTGGGGCGTCAGGCGTTCGAGATGAGGGCTTAGTCCTCTCAGCGCTCTTAAGGCCACAAACCGGCTACTACTCGGATTTGACCGAGGAGGCCGCCGCTCTCTGGGAGAGCCTTGCAATGAACCATGGGTTCATTGACGGCAACAAACGCGTGGCATTTGCCAGCACCGTGCTCTTCCTACAAGCGAATGGTATGGAACCCACAGGCACTGAAGAGGAATGGATAGATTTCATCTATGCCAACCTCGAAGCTGGCACATTCCGCAAGGAGGTGCTGGACGCATGGTTGCGCGAACACACCTCGTCGCTCGACCCAGGCGCTACGCGATAAATTCATGAAGCGACCAATCGTCGCCGTCGAAGTGGATGTCGCGCGGCGACCTGAACCTGGGGGCAAGGGCCCTGCTCCAGAAGGCCTGGGCGGCCCGATTGGCGTGGGGGACGGCGACATGCCAATCGCCTGAATGGGCGGCCAGCGCGCGATCGAACGCGGCCTTGCCGACGCCCCTCCCCCGCCAGGCCCTGAGGACGAAGAATTCGGCCATGAACCAGCAGGGTTTGCGACCGGTGAGCGGGCATTCATCGATGACGAGGGCGAAGCCGGCGATCTCGTCACCGGACATGATGAAGTAGGGATAACGCCAGAAGCGGTCGAGAAAGTCATACTCGAAGCGTCCATCCACCCCGACCGGGAACGGCATGAAATCGGTCATGTCGTGAAGATAGAGCTGGATGAGGTTTGCGATGGCGGGCTTGTCGGCGCCTGCCGCGCGCCTGAGGGATATTGTCATGAAGCCGCCATTTCGGTGAAGGCATCGAACAGGGCACGGATGCGAGCGGTCTGGCGCAGTTCCATGGGCGTAAGCAGCCAGATGCCGATGGAGAACGCCATCTGCTCTGACAGAAGCACGAGCCCGGCAGACTGCTCAGTCAGGGCTCGTGGCACGAGCCCGGCCCCCAGGCCGCATTCGACCGCACGCAGCATCATCAGGGGCGTGGGCACGGCCACCTGGGGCCGTATGGTGGGATGGACACGGCGAAGCCAGCGGGACGCCGGCTGACTGCAATCGCGATTGCCGTATTCGAGCCAGGGCATAGACGCCGGCTCGGCGACAATGTCGGCGCGGGCATAGGGGTAGAAGTCCAGTTGTCCCAGCCTGCGACCAAACAGGTGATCGTCGGGGCTATTGGTGGCGCGCAGGGCCACTTCCGCCTCACGCCGCGACAAGTTGCGCAGTTCCGAACCAATCTCGACCGCGAGGTCGATCTGGGGGTGGCGGACGCGGAAGCGCGACAGGGCCGGCATGTAGAGCCAGCCGAGCACATCCACCGTGGTGAGCTTGATATGTCCTGTCAGCCGATGGTCGCGACCCGTGATGTCGCGCTCGAGGCCGGCCAGTTCTGCTTCGATGCGGCGGGCGCTCTCGAGAAGGCGTTCACCTTCGGTGGTGAGCACCACGCCATCATCACGCCGGTCTGCCAGGCGCGCACCGAAATGAGACTCAAGATCCTTGAGTTTGCGGGACACGGTCGTGTGCGCGACGCCCAGAAGACGCGCGGCGCCGGTGAAGGTGCCTGCACGCTCCAAGGCCGCAATGATCGACAGGTCAGCTGGTTGCATTGAACTTTTCTGCACAGTAGGCGGGCATTATCGCGCGTTGACGGTGCATTATTGAAACACAATAGTCAGGTCCTGACCAGACAGGACCATATCCATGCACGCCTCGATCGCCCTTCTCGCCGCTGGAACCCTCGTCTTCCTTTCGGCTGCGGTACAACATCTCAATACGATCGGCTCGAAGGGACTGGCCTTTGTCTTCACCGACCGCGCAACGCCCCTGAGCCGGGAAGGTTTTGCCGGACGGGCAGCGCGGACCTTGCAGAACAATCTGGAATCGGCCGGGATGGTGATGCCGGCGGGCATGGTCCTGCTGGTGCTCGGGGCCAATAGCGTCGTGGTCAGTGGCGCCGCCCTGATCTATGCGGCGGCGCGCACGGGGTTCACGCTCAGCTACTGGGCCGGCGTCAACAGGCTGCGCTCATTCTTCTGGGGGCTGGGCATGGCGATGATCGCCGTGTTGACCATCAACGCCATGCTGGCTGTGCTGGGGGGACAGGGCTGACGCCCTGTCACTCCGCCGCCGGCGTGCCGCGGCGGACGAAGCCATCGGGATCGTCCTGGGTGCGCGCGAGCAGTTCGGCCGCTTCGCTCGCCTCGCGCTGGCGGTTCCACATCTGTGCATAGAGACCTTCCTTCTCAAGAAGATCGAAATGGCTGCCTCGCTCGGCGATCTGGCCGTCGCGCAGGACGAGGATTTCGTCCGCATTGACCACAGTGGAGAGGCGGTGGGCGATAACCAGCGTGGTGCGATTGCGCGAGACCTCGTCCAAGGCTGCCTGGATGTCGCGTTCCGTCTTTGTGTCGAGAGCCGAAGTGGCTTCGTCGAGGATCAGGATCGAGGGCGCCTTGAGGATGGTGCGGGCAATCGCGACCCGCTGCTTCTCCCCGCCAGACAGTTTCAGGCCGCGCTCGCCCACCGGGGTTTCGTAGCCCTTTGGCAAAGTATCGATGAAGGCCCCGACCTGGGCCATGGCCGCAGCCTGGCGAACCTCGTCCTGCGCGGCGCCGGGGCGCCCATATTCGATATTGTAGCCGATGGTGTCGTTGAAGAGCACGGTATCCTGCGGAACCATACCGATCGCGGTCCGCAGGCTTTCCTGGGTCACATCGCGCAGGTCCTGGCCGTCAATGGTGATGCGCCCGCCGGTGACGTCATAGAAGCGGAACAGGAGGCGGGAAATGGTCGATTTGCCGGCGCCGGTCGGGCCGACAATGGCGACGGTCTTGCCGGCCGGCACTTCGAAGCTGACGCCCTTGAGGATGGGGCGGTCGGGATCGTAGTGGAAGGTGACATCCTCGAAGCGCACAACCGGACCGGTGACGGCAAGCGGGGTCGCGCCGGCGCTGTCGACGATCTCGGGATCCTGATCGAGGAGCTTGAACATTTCCTCGATGTCGGTGAGACCCTGGCGCAATTCGCGATAAACGAAGCCGATGAAATTGAGCGGCCTGTAGATCTGCATCAGGAAGGTGTTGAGCAGCACGAAATCGCCCAGGGTCAACGTGCGGTTCATCACGCCGAGAATGGCCATGATCGAGATGATCAGGAAGCCGCCATAAAAGATGACGGCCTGGCCGAAATTGAGGAAGCCAAGCGAAGTCCAGATGCGGATCGCAGAGCGCTCATAGCCCGCCATGGCCTTGTCGAAGCGCTGGGCCTCCATCTGCTCATTGGCGAAGTACTTGACCGTCTCGAAATTGAGCAGGCTATCGATAGCCTTGCCATTGGCGTCGGTATCGCTCTCATTCATGTCGCGACGGATGGCGATACGCCAGTTGGAGGCCTTGATGGTGAAATAGAGATAGGCCCAGATCATCACCACCAGCACGCCGAGATAGCTCACCCCGAACAGCCAGACGAAAATAACCGCCACCACGACGAACTCGACCATGGTGGGCACGATGTTGAGCATGGCGAAACGGACAATTGTTTCGATGCCCTTGGTACCGCGCTCGATGACGCGGCTAAGGCCGCCAGTGCGCCGCTGCAGATGGAAGCGCAGCGAGAGGCGGTGCATGTGGTGGAAGGTCTGCAGCGCCAGTTTGCGTACGGCATGCTGGCCGACGCTGGCAAAGAGCACGTCGCGCAATTGCTGGAAGCCAGCGTCGATGATGTTGCCCAGGACATAGGCGATCACCAGCACCAGCGGCACGGCCAGGCCGAGGATGAGCGTGGAATCGGGATTGGTGCCGTCGAGGCTATCGATGATGCCCTTATAGGCAAAGGGGATGAAGGTGGTGGCCACCTTGCTGAGCAGCAGGGCCGAGAGCGCCAGCACCACCCGCAGTTTCAGATCGGGCCGGCTCTCGGGCCACATATAGGACCAGAGATTGCGGATTGTAGAAAAGACTGATCCCTCGTCCGCGCTAACGGACGGGGACTTCCCATTGCTGTCTAGAGCCATCAGGCTGGTTCCGTTTCCTTGTTGGCGGCGATGGACGCCAGCCCCTTGAGGAGGCCGCCAAAGGCCGAATTCAGTTCGGCCAGTCTGTCATGGCGGATTATGTAGCGATTGCGCGTGCCATGCGGCTTGCGCTCGATCAGCCCGGCATCGTGCAGCACCTTTATGTGCTGGCTGACCGTGGACTGCGCCAGGGTCAGGCTTTCGGTCACGTCACCGCAGCAGCATTGCCCCTGTTGCTGGGTGGCCAGAATGCGCAGGATTTCGAGCCGCACCGGGTGGCCCAGGGCGCGCATGATATTGGCAATGTCGTCGTCATGCATGGCGCAACACTCGTTCGCTCAACACCTGTTCGACCGCTACCAGGAGCCTGGGGCGCTTGATCGGTGGATTACGATGGAAGATGGGGCCTCTCGCGGCGAAAATCAATAGCGATGGAGAAACGGCGCCCGCAGGCGCCGTTTCATTTTGTTCTATTGGGCCGCAAGACCCTCTGGCAGATCGAAGACCTGCCCCGGATAGATGCGATCCGGATCGCGGATCTGCCCGGTATTGGCCTGATAGATGGTGGTGTATTTCAGGCCCTCGCCATAGACCCGGCGCGCGATGGTCCAAAGATTGTCACCGCGCCGGATAATGGCCTTGCCCGAAACGAAGCGCTGCGTTTCCGGATCGCCCAGCGACACCGCCACCATGGTGGGCACGGCCGGCTCCGCTGGAGCGGGCTCGGCTGGCGCTTCGGCAACAGCGGCAGGCTCGGGTGCCGGAGAAGGCTCCGGTGCGGGCTCTGCCTGAGCCGCGACCGCGGGCTCAGCAGCGGTAGGTTCGGTTGCCGGTGCAGCATCGGCCGTTGCGGAAGGCACTGGTTCCGGAGTCGGAGCAGGCTCGGCCGGTTCGGCGGCTGGTGCCGGAGCCGCGGCTTCGGCAGGCGCAGCCTCGGGTGCCGCGGCGGGAGCCTCGGCAATTGCTACCGGCTCTTCGACAGCGGGCACATCGACCACGAAGTCCACTTCGGCCCTGGCGACCACGTTGGCCGAATCGGGCGGCAACAGATCGACACGGACCCGCTGAGTGGGCTTGTCGAGGACCGGGCCGGCCTCGATCAGCCAGCGACCGCCTTCAATGATCGCATCGGCGATGAAGGCATCGTCGACATAGAGACGGACGATGCCGCCATCCGGGCCGGCACCGGCAAAGAAGGTGCGGTCCGTTTCAATCTCGATGGCGTCGATACTGGGTGGCACATCGGCAAGCTGAACCGAGCTGGCTGGCGACGGCTCCACGGAAGGCACAGCGGCAAGGGCCGGTGCGGGCTCTTCGGTTGCGGCAGCGTCGGCAGGTTCAGCGGTGGTCACCGATGCCTCGGCGGGCGCTGCTGCCACGGGGGCCTCAGGCGCTTCCACAACGGCTGCCGGTTCAGGGGCAGAAGCCGCCGGGGTTTCAGCGGCAGGGGCTGGCGAAGGAGCAACAGGCGTTGCCGCCGCTGGCGCCGGCGCAACGGGTTCGGGCGCAGCCGCGACCAGCATGGCGGGTTCTTCCACCGGCTCGGTCGACGGGGTCTCTTCAGGCTCAACGGCAGCCATCATGGCAGAGGGCTCTGTCGCGACCGGCTCCTCTTCGGACGCAGCAGCCATTTCCGTGCTGGCCGCTTCCGGCGCAACGGCGGGCGTCTCCGCTGCGGAAGCAGCAGGGGTCGCCGGTTCGCTGGCCGCAGCCATGGCGGTCGGTGCGGTCAGGCCCTGCAAGACTTCGCTGGCCTCGCCGGGCTTGCTGGCGACAACGAGCGGCTGGCTGGTCTTGTCCTCGTTGATGACGACGATGAAGGAGTCCTCGGCCGTGCCGTCAACGCCTTCCTCGCCCAGGGTGATCTCAAGGCCGCCCGGCGGCAGGGGCGCTTCGGGTACAAACACCCAGTCACCGCTGGCTTCCACTTCCACGCTGCCCAGCAGTTCGCCATTGGCGAAGACCTGCACCTTGCTGCCCGGCTTGCCGCTACCGGCGATGACCACCGACCCATCAGGCTCTGCACGCAGCAGGCCAAAGGTTGCCGCGACCAATTGGTCGACATCGGCCGCGACTTCGGGCTCGGACTCAACCGGGGCGGGCGGCGTCACGTCCAGTGCGGGCTCGGCGGGAACCGCCTCCTCAACGCTGGCGGCAGTTTCCGCGGCCGGCGTTTCCACCTCGGCCACAGCAGGCGCTGGCATTGGGGGAATAAGGCCCACCTCGGCCATCTTGCCGCGCAAACACTGCCCCATGCCGTCAGGGCTGTTGAAGCAGGTCACGATCGAGGGACCGGAAAGGACGCCAAGTATGACAAGAAGGGTGACTGCCGCTGCCCCGATAGTCAGAGCCAGAGGTCGTTTCGGAGCGGTTTCGGCCAGTTTGCCCTCCCGGTAATTTCGTTCAGCCGGCGATCAACTTCGCCCGGCCAGTTCCTGCCTGAGCACCATTTGCCCGAACAACCGAAGATCAGTTTTCCGGATCATGCCCTGTTTGCCCGCACTGTCGAATCCTGCGCCGCCTCAGTTTTCAACAGCTTGTATGTGATTGATTCATACAGAGCTTCAAACGAGGCATCAATGATATTGGGCGAGACACCGATGGTTACCCAGCGTTCGCCGCTGCCGTCACGGCTTTCGACCAGTACACGGGTGACCGCGCCCGTGCCGCCGTCCAGGATACGCACCTTGAAATCGGCCAGTTCCAGGTCCTCGATTCGGGCCGAATAGACGCCCAGATCCTTGCGCAGCGCCAGATCCAGGGCATTGACGGGACCATTGCCCTCGGCCACCGACATCAGCAATTCGCCCTCGACCCGGATCTTGACCACCGCTTCGGTGACGATGACTTCCTCGCCCAGCGCATTGTGACGCCGTTCAACCATGGCGCGGTAATGCTCGACGGTGAAGTATTCGGGCAGCGTGCCGAGCACACGACGGGCCAGCACGGCAAAGGACGCATCGGCACCGTCATAGGAATAGCCGCGCGATTCGCGTTCCTTGACCGTGGCGAGCAGCTTCTCGAGACGCGGATCGTCTTTTTCGAGGACGATATCGTGCCGGGCCAAAGCCGTGAGCAGGTTGGACTTGCCGGCCTGCTGGCTGACCATGATCGAGCGCTCATTGCCCACGCTTTCGGGCGGCACATGCTCATAGGTTGAAAAGTCCTTGAGCAGAGCCGAGGCGTGGATACCCGCCTTGGTGGCGAAAGCCGAAGCGCCCACATAGGGCGCCTGCCGTGCCGGGGCCCGGTTGAGCCGATCATCGAAGGCGCGGGAAATATGGGTCAGGCGCTCGAGTTGGGCCGGGGTGATGCCGGTTTCGAAACGATCGGCATAAAAGGGCTTGAGCACCAGCGTGGGGATCAGGGTCACCAGATTGGCATTGCCGCAACGTTCACCCAGGCCATTGAGCGTGCCCTGGATCTGCCGCACGCCGGCTTCCACCGCCGCCAGGGCATTGGCCACGGCATGGCCGGTATCATCATGGGGGTGGATGCCGAGCCTGTCGCCCGGAGCCACTTTGGTCACGACCCCGACGATCTCGCGTATTTCAGCAGGCATGGTGCCACCATTGGTGTCGCAGAGCACGACCCAGCGGGCGCCGGCTTCAAGCGCCGTCCTGACGCAATCAAGGGCATAGGAGGGATTGGCCTTGTAACCGTCGAAGAAGTGTTCGAGGTCGATCAGCACTTCCTTGCCTGCTGCAGCGGCGGTGCGGACCGTATCGGCCAGGCCCTCGAGATGTTCGTCGGTGGTCGTATTCAGCGCCAGTTCCACCTGGTAGTCCCAGGCCTTGGCGACAAAGCAGGTGGCATCGGCCGCCGAATTGGTGAGCCCCTGCACGCCCGGATCATTGGCGGCAGAGCGCCCTGCCCGCTTGGTCATGCCAAAGGCGGTGAAAATGGCGTTCCTGGTGCGCTTCTTTTCAAAGAACGCGGTATCGACCGGATTGGCGCCGGGATAGCCGCCTTCGACATAGTCGACGCCCAGCTCCTCGAGCATGCCGGTAATGGCGATCTTGTCCTCAAGGGAAAACTCGATTCCGGCGGTCTGCGCGCCATCACGCAGCGTGGTGTCGAAGAGATAGAGGCGGTCGCGGGACATTTGGAGCCTAACTCGGGTTACTGCTGGCGGGATGGCCAGGTGTCGGTGTCGTGGTCGGGATGCTGGTGATTGCTGGCCTTGATGCCGCTCCACCAGGCTTCGCGGTCCGGATCTTCGGTCGGGCCGCCATCCTCGATGCTGAGCAGCGTGGTGAACCAGGGCACCTGCCCTTCCTGCCCGGTATTGGCGGCGGGCGGGAAAAGCTCGGGGTGATCGAGCGAACCGATGGTGAAGTTGACGCGGTTGCCGGTCGTGTCGTCGTAAAAGAGCGGCGTGCCGCACTGGGCGCAAAAGCCACGATCCACATGCTCGGAACTGCGGAAGCGGGCCGGTGTGCCACGCGTCCAGGTGATGGCCTCACGCGGGGCGGCAACGAGCGCAGCAAAGATATTGCCCACCGCTTTCTGGCACATGCGGCAATGGCAGATGTGGGAATTGTCCATCATCTCGGTTGCGTGATAGCGCACCGCGCCGCATTGGCAGCCGCCGCTGACCTCGGCCTTGTAGCGATCCATCAGGTTTCCTCCCTGGGTGGCCAATCGGCCGTGTCGTGGTCTGGGTGCTGACGATTGGTCCGGCGGACAGCATCCACCAGCGCATCGTCGCCCTGCCCGGTCATGGTGGCGATATGGGCAGCGACCTCGGCCGTCCAGGCAATGCGCCCCTCTTCGCCATAATAATGGGTCGGCTTCATCTCCTCGGGCCGGTCGAGCGAACCGATAGTGACCGACACCCAGTCCTGCAAAGGCGTGCGCCAGGCGAGCGGGGTGCCACATGCCGCGCAAAAGCAGCGTTCACCCTCCTCGGAGGTGCGAAACACAGCAAAGGCGCCGCGGGTCAGCTCGAAATGGCGGGCGGGCACGCCGGCAAAACTGCCGAAGAGATTGCCCGAGGCCTTCTGGCACATGCGGCAATGGCAGATGCAGGGGCGCTTCGGACGGCGATGAAGTGCATAGCGGACGGCGCCACACTGGCAGCCGCCGGTGATGCGGACTGCCTCGTCACTCTGCTCCCGGCGCCAGTCCAGGTTGTCGCCCGTTTCCGACATCATTCGCTCCTGGGCGGCCAATCGGCCGTGTCATGGTCGGGGTGCTGGTTGGAATGGATGCCGGCCATGAAATCGCGCCATTCGTCGCTGACCTCCTGGCGCTCGGGCAGTGTGCTGAGACCGGAAAAGAAAGGTTGGCGGTCGGTCAGGTTGACCTGGATTTCGGGCGCTGCGACGGTGGGATCGTCGAAGGCGCCGATGGCCAGTTCGAGGCCGAAGCGGGTTTCATAGGCCAGCGGGGTACCGCAATCGCCGCAAAAGGCGCGGCGGGCCGCGTTGGAGCTCTGGAACCATTTGGGCTCACCGCGAGTCCAGCTGGCATTGTGGGCGGTGACCAGCGGGCCGAAGAAGCCGCCAAAGGCCTTCTGGCACATGCGGCAATGACAGATGGAGGGGCGGCCCAGACGTGTGACGCGGAAACGAACCGCGCCACACTGGCAACCGCCGGTATAAGCGTCAACCTGGGGCATGACATACCGCTTCTATGTTGTTGCCGTCGGGATCGACGACAAAGGCACCATAGTAATTCTCGTGATAATGCGGGCGCAGGCCCGGCGCACCATTGTCGGTGCCGCCGGCGGCCATGGCGGAAGCGTAGAAGGCGTCAACTTCGGCGCGAGACCTGGCCGCAAAGGCATAGTGTCGGCCAGGCCCGGTCTCGGCTGCTTCGGTCAGCCAGAAATCGGGCGAGGATGCGCCATAGCCGCCGACCTTGACGCCGCCGGTGAATTCGACCGGCACTTCGTTGATCAAGGTAATGCCCAGTGGGGCGAATGCGGCATCGTAGAAGGCCTTGGCCTTGTTCCAATCGGCAACGAGGATTCCAACGTGATCAAGCATGATTGCTGCTCCGGTTTGAGGAGCGGGCAATTGGAAAGAGTCGCGTGACAGGGGATGGCAGGAGGGTCACCGCTTCACCTCCCACTTCGTCGCGCGCTGGCCGCTTTCGTCCTTGTAATCCATCAGCGCGATGCCCTGTTCGGCGAGCTCGTTGCGGATGCGATCGGCTTCGGCGAAGTTTTTGGCGTTGAGAGCGGCGAGGCGGGCGGCGATGTGGGTTTCCACGGACGCGTCCACTTCGACGTTACGCTTGACGCGGATGCCCATGAGTTCGGCAAGAGCCAATCCGTCGCCAGGACGACCTT
>CBFGTF010000092.1:0-10724 GCA_965651655.1 uncultured Devosia sp. | reverse complement strand
CCTGCCGGTTGTAATAGGTCTGCAGGCTCAGGTTGAAGGCGCGGTCGACGCCGGCCGAGCGGGCATAGGTGCTGTTGATCGACGAATAGTCGATGATGTTCAGCGATTGCCGATGGTAGCCCGGCGTGCCGGCATTGGCGACGTTCCGGCTCAGGATGGTAATGGAATCCTGGCTGGTCCGCAGACCCGATACAGCATTCGAAAGTGACGAAACCAGACCCATGACCGTGGCCCTCAAACTGGAATTCGGCCCGGGACCTCACGCCCCGGGCCGGTTACTCATGTCCCGCCCTAGCGGATCATGTTCAGGGCTTCCTGGAGCATCTCGTCGGCGGTCGAGACGATGCGCGTGCCGGCCGAATAGGCCTGCTGGGTGATGATCAGCTTGGTGAACTCGTCCGAGATATCGGTGTTCGACGCTTCGAGCGCGCCGCCGATAATGCCCGAGCCGGAGAGGTCGAAGATCGGCTCGCCCGATTCCGATGTGGCCTCATAGACGCCGCCATCCAGGCGCTTGAGCGCATTGACGCCGTTGAACTGGGCCGTCACCACCTGCGCCATTTCGATGCGCTCGCCATTGGAATAGGTCGCCACCACGCGGCCGCTATCGGTGATGGCCACCGACAGGAATTCACCGGCGCCATAACCGTTCTGGTTGAGCGTGGAAACGGTCACCGTGCCATTGACGTCGGCGAACTGGGAGACGCCATTGGTGTCGTGGGCAAGCACGACATCGCCGATGAGCACGCCATTGACACGCAGGTCATCGATGGTCGCCTGGGGAACGCTGGTTGAGAGCGAGCCACTGCTGCCGAACTCGTAGTCTTGCCCGATATTCGTCCAGGCCGGCGAACCACCCACGGCCGTACTGTCCGAAAGGTAGAACAGGTTCCACCGATCCGCCCCGCCCGATGCCGCGCTGTCCATCTTGGCCCAGCGCAATTGCACGTTTACCGGCGCGCCGTTGCTGGCATAGACCGTGATGGCGCCGCCCGAGATCGAACGCGCCACGAAATCGTCGGAGTCATTGGCCGAGATGAAATTCACGTCGGCAAGGGTCGGGTCGGACGATGCCTGCGGGTCGGTCAGGCCCAGGGCAGCCTCAAGGGCAGCACTCACGCCCGAGATCGAGAAGCTGGCGTGATAGTCCTCGTTGAGCGACACGTTGAACTGGTTGGACCCGTTCAGTGTGATCAATGCCGAGCCCGCCGCGCCGCCTCCGAAATCGCGCAGCTCTTCCTGCATGTTGTCGAGGACGTTCTGAACGGTCCGCGGGCCGGTAATGTCGATGGCCACGCCGTTGGACGGCACTGACGAGGGGCTTTCATAGAAATGGAAGTCGACTGCGATGCCATTGACATTGATGGTCATGGTGTCGCCATCCGCAAACACGGTCGTAGCCAGGTTGGCGCCCGCGCCGGCACCCAGATCGACCGTGCCATTGGCAGCCGCCGGGGTGGAGCCGCCGGCAAAGTTTTCCGCACCCAGCAACTCGCTATTGTAGACGGTCGACTTGTAGTTTGCCGTCTTGGGCAATTGCGGCAGGTTGGACTGGTAGTTGATCGTGGTGGTCACATTGGCCGGAAGGAAGGCATTGGACAGCTCGATCACTTCGGGCACCGAGCCCGAAATATTGCCCGTGGCCGGATCGATCGGCAGGCCCTTGAGGTAATAGCCGGCGCCATTGACCAAGAGGCCGTCCTTGTCGATTTCGAAGTCGCCACGGCGGGTGAAGTAGTTCGAGCCCGCAAACACCGAATTGCCGTCCGACTGGCCGACCTTGGGCTCCACCACGAAGAAACCATTGGCATTGAGCGCGATATAGGTTTCGTTCGAATTGGTCTGGATGTCGCCCTGGATATTGTTGGTGCCGCGCGACTGCGCCAGCACGGCGCCGGGCACCTGCGACTTCAGCGGAGCATCGGGGATCAGGTCCATGAAGCTCGTTTCGATGCGCTTGTAGCCGGTGGTCTGCGAATTGGCGATATTGCCCGATATGTTTTCAAGTGCATGCGACTGCGCCCTCAGGCCGGTCACCGCACTGGAAAGAGCCCCATAGATACCCATCTGTAACTCCGTAATGCCCGTTGCACCGCAAGGCGCGTTCGCAACCACAGATGCAAGGGCAGTGCCAAACCGATGAGTCTTTGATTTTGCTGGTATTTTTTACTGGCCACCCCAAAATTGTGGCGATGGAGCGGCAAATGAGTCCGGGCCAGCGGCAGATTTTGCCGGTTGCTTGAGATCGGAGCGGGCTTGCTTTAAACGCAACACAGGCAACGGGCCGAACTGGACCCGGCGGAGCGTCAGTGAATGCTGTTTTCCAGCGTCGATGAGTTTGTGAAAGCCCCGCGCCGGGCAGTGACCGTGTTCGGCATGGCTGGCGTGGGCAAGACGCGCCTGTCCAACATGCTGCGCGCCAATCACTGGTTTCACTACTCGGCCGACTATCGGATCGGCACGCGCTACATGGGCGAGTTCATCGTCGATAACTTCAAGCGCGAAGCCATGAAGGTGCCCTTCCTGGCCCAGCTCCTGCGCACGGACTCGATCTACATCTCGTCCAATATCACCTTCGACAATCTCGACCCGCTCTCGACCTATCTGGGCACGCCCGGCGATCCCAATCGCGGTGGACTGCCGCTGGCCGAGTATCAGCGCCGGCAGGAACAGCACCGTGTGGCCGAAGTGGCGGCGCTGTGCGACGTCCCCTATTTCATCGAGCGTGCCAAGACCCTCTATGGCTATGACGATTTCATCGCCGATACCGGCGGTTCGCTGATCGAGGTGGTCGATCCCTCAGACGGCAATGATCCGGTGATCAAGGCGCTGGCTGCCCATACCGCGCTTATCTACATTCGCGGCACCACCACCGACGCCACCGAACTGGTCAAGCGTTTCAGGAAGTCGCCCAAGCCAATGTACTATCGCCCGGCCTTCCTCGTCGAGAAATGGGCCGAGTACAAGCTGATCCAGGGCATTCACGACGACAATGATGTCGATCCTGCCGGTTTCGGCGCCTGGGGGTTTGAAGCCCTGCTGCACGACCGCCTGCCACGCTATCAGGCGCTGGCCGACAATTTTGGTTACGTCGTGGAAGCATCGGACCTGGCCACCGCCCGCGATGGCGACGAGTTCGTCGACCTGGTTGCCGCAGCGATCGAAAAGCGAATGCGTTAGCGCGTCTCCGGCCCGGATGACGCGCAAAGCCCTGAATCGCTTTTTCATCGTACCCCGTTAAGAGGCTGATATGCCTATCAGAATTCCAGACAACCTGCCCGCCCGCAAGACCCTCGAAGACGAGGGCGTCAACGTGATGGATTCCAGCCGCGCCGCGCGGCAGGACATCCGCCCGCTCGAATTCGGCCTGCTCAACCTGATGCCCAACAAGGAGCGCACCGAGACCCAGTTCGCCCGGCTGATCGGGGCCACCCCGCTGCAGATCAATCTGAGCCTTGTGCGGGTGACCGACCACCAGTCCAAGAACACGCCGGAAGACTACCTCAACAGCTTCTACCAGACCTGGGAGGAGGTCAGGGAACGCAAATTCGACGGATTCATCGTCACCGGGGCGCCCATCGCCAACTTGCCCTTTGAGGAGGTGCGCTACTGGCCCGAAATGCTCGAGATCATGGAATGGACCCGCACCAATGTGCACCATACCATGTTCATCTGCTGGGGCGCTCAGGCCGCCTTGCATCATTTCCACGGCGCCCGTCGCTATCGCATGGACAACAAGGCCTTCGGCGTCTTCCGCCACAAGGTCGTCGGCACACGCTCCCCCTTCCTCCGCGGTCTCTCCGACAGCCCGATGATCCCGGTGTCGCGCTACAACGACATCGATCGCGCCAGCCTGGGCGATAATCTGGAGGTGTTGATCGACAATGACGAGATCGGCCTGTGCATGCTGGGCGACCGCAATGATCGCGCTGTCTATTTCCTCAACCATCTCGAATATGACAACCGCTCGCTGGCCGACGAATATGAGCGCGACATCAAGGCGGGGCTTGATACGCCCCCGCCGCAAAACCTGTTCCCCAATGGCGATACCAGCGCCGAGCCGGAAAACCGCTGGCGCAGTCATGCCCATCTCCTGTTCCAGAACTGGATAAACGAGATCTACCAGACCACGCCCTTCGAACTGGATCGGATCGGGAAATAGGCGGTCGCATCGGTCACCCTCGGACAGGTCCGGGGGTGACTCGCCACCAGGCACAATCGTTCCGTGGCCCTTTGCAAACGCCGCCCCGCTTCCTACCTTGCAGGGACATTGGGGATAGACATTGCCGCAGCCGCCGACCACCATTACCGACGAACTGGGCATTGCCCTCAGCAACCTGGCCGACAGCGCCACCGGCGTCCTGACGCCGACCCTGCGCCTTGGCGTGACCGGCCTCAGCCGCGCCGGCAAGACCATCTTCATTACTGCCCTCGTCCACAATCTCCTGACCCAGGGCCGGCTGCCCGGCTTCTCGCCGCTTGCAGACGGACGCTTCATAGGCGCGCGGCTGGCCGAATATCCCGACGCAACCATCCCCCGCTTTGCCTATGAGCAGCATATGTCTGCGCTCACCGCCAATCCGCCGGCCTGGCCCGAAAGCACGCGGCGCGTTTCCCAATTGCGGATTGTCCTGAAATTCCAGTCGGCCAAATGGTGGGCAGGCATGGCCGGTCCCGCCACGCTCAATCTCGACATCGTCGACTATCCCGGCGAATGGCTGCTCGACCTGCCCCTGCTCGGCCTCACCTTTGCCGAATGGAGCGCCGAGGCCCTGACCCGCGCGCGCCAGCCCGGCCACGCCACCGAAGCGGCCGAGT
This sequence comes from uncultured Devosia sp., assembly GCA_965651655.1. Taxonomy (GTDB): domain Bacteria; phylum Pseudomonadota; class Alphaproteobacteria; order Rhizobiales; family Devosiaceae; genus Devosia. The sequence continues at coordinate 5,906 of CBFGTF010000092.1, read as the reverse complement.
TCCTCAAGTCGCTCGATGCCATGGATGTGGGCAAGGATGCGACCGATCCGGACGCGGAGAGACTGGCTTCGGCCTTCACCACCTATCTCCGGCGCAGCCGCGAACATGGTGCGCTCTCCACTCTGCCGCCGGGGCGCTTCCTGCTTCCCGGCGATCTCGAAGGCTCGCCCGCCCTCACCTTCGCGCCCCTGCCCCGTCCCGCTGGCAATATCCGCAATGGCACGCTCTACGCCATGCTCGAAAGCCGCTTCGAGGCCTACAAGGCCCAAGTCATCCGCCCGTTCTTCCGCGATCACTTCGCCCGGCTCGACCGGCAGGTCGTGCTGGTCGATACGCTGCGCGCCCTCAATACCGGCCCCGAAGCCGTCAACGACCTGGAAACGGCGCTGACTGCGGTCCTGGCCTGCTTCCGCCAGGGCGAGGCCAATCCGCTGCTGCGCCCCTTCTCCCGCCGCATCGACCGCATCCTGTTTGCTGCCACCAAGGCCGATCATGTGCACCACACCAGCCATGACCGGCTCGAAGCCATCCTCAACCGCCTCGTGGCCAATGCCAGCAAGCGCGCCCGCTTTGCCGGCGCGACGACCAGGTCCATCGCCATGGCCGGTATTCGCGCCACCAGCGAAGGCACCATCCGTGAAGGCGGCGAAACCCTGCCCACCCTGGTCGGCACCCCGCTCAAGGGCGAGGTGCTCGATGGCACCACCTATGACGGGAAAACCGAAATAGCATTGTTTCCCGGGGACTTGCCGGAACGTCCTGACTCACTTTTCGAGGGCGGCGAGCCGGTGTCGCTCAATTTCCTCCGCTTCACCCCGCCGCAGAAGCTCGAGCGCAATGCCGCGGGCGATCCTGTCCTGCCCCATATAAGGCTCGACCGGGCGATGGACTATCTCATCGGAGACTGGATGGCATGAAGCGTCCCGTGGCCCACAATATCGACAGGGCGGAAGCCGCCGCGCCATCCACCCGCGCCCCGCGCGCGTTCACGCCCGAGCGCGCCGAGATCGTCGAAGTCGCTTTCGAGCCCGGGGCCGAACCCGATCTGGTGGCCCCGCCACCGCGCCGCATGGGCTGGCTCGGCCGCCTCGCCTGGACCACGGGCGGCGTCCTCGTCTCGGCCGGGCTCGGCCTTGCTGCCGACCGCCTGATCCGCGACCTCTTCGCTGCCAATGAATGGCTCGGCTGGCTGGGCCTGGGCGTTCTCGGCGCGTTCATCATCGCCGTCCTGGCCCTCGTCCTGCGCGAGTTTCTCGCTCTTCGCCGCCTGCGCGTCCTCGATGCCCTGAGGGCCGACGCATCCCGGGCTGTGGCGGATAATGATCGCAAGCGCGCTGGCACGGTCCTCGACCATCTGAACGGCGTCTATGCGGACAGGCCGGACCTTGCCCGCGCCCGCGAAACCGTCAACCAGCACCTCCCGAACCTGTTCGACGGAAACGAAGTCATTCATCTGGCCGAACGCAGCCTCATGGCCCCGCTCGACGCCCGCGCCAGGGCGCTGACCGCCGCTTCGGCCCGCCGGGTGGCCCTGGTCACCGCCGTGTCGCCCCGCGCCCTGGTGGACATTGCCTTCGTCATCTATGAGAGCGTCCGCCTTGCCGGTGCCATTGCCGCGCTTTACGGCGCCCGCCCGGGCTTTTTCGGTTTCTGGCGGCTGACTGGCGCGGTTCTGGCCCATCTGGCTGTCACCGGTGGCCTGGTTCTGACCGATGGCGCGGTCGAACAACTGGTCGGCCAGGGCCTCGCCGCCAAGATTTCGGCGCGCCTGGGCGAAGGCGTCGTCAACGGACTGATGACCGTCCGCGTCGGCATCGCCGCCATGCGCGTCGTCCGCCCCCTGCCCTTCGAGACGCTGGCCCAGCCCACCGTGCGGGATTTCATTCCGGATCTGGTGAAGGTGACGGCCGACGCGGGCAAGAATTCATAGGCAGGAAGCACTTGGCGTAGTTCAGCCTATTCCGCCGCAATGCGCAGTGCCGGCGCGACACGCGGCTTGCGCTTGGGCATAGCGTCGGGATTAGCGGCGAAGTAGCGCCCGCGCGCTTCCAGAACTTTTGGGCGGTTGGCGGCCGCCCATGCTCCGAGCGCCATGAGGGGCTGCCGCAGGTCACGTCCGAGATCAGTCAATTCGTAATCGACACGCGGCGGAATGGAAGGCGTCACTGTGCGCGACAGAAAACCATCCATCTCCAGTTCGCGCAGCGTTGTCGTAAGGACCTTCTGGCTGATGCCGCCAACTTCACGCTTGATCTCGGAGAACCGCATCGGACCTCCACTCAGCACACTGATGATAAGAACAGTCCACTTGCCGCCGATCGTGCTGAGGATTTCGCCGACTGGCCGGCAATCGTTGGAAATTTCATGGACGATCGGTTTCATTTTGGTGCCTCGAGTATCAAAAAAGTGCCGTCTTGCGCCCATCCGGACAGTCACTCATATAGCGTCAGTTACCAATAGATACCACGGTTTACTCCAATGAAAAATGTCGCTGTACTCGTCGCCAGCCTGAGTGCCAATTCGGTCAATCGCAAATTTGCGCACACGCTGGAAAAGCTCGCCGAGGGTCATCTGAAATTTGACTATCTCGATCTCGCCGGCCTGCCCCACTACAATAACGACCTGTGGGCAAACCCGCCCGCCGTGGTGACCGAGCTGAAACGCCGCGTCGAAGTCGCCGATGCCGCGTTGATCGTGACGCCCGAATACAACCGCTCGTTTCCCGGAGTGCTGAAGAACGCCCTCGACTGGGCCTCGCGTCCCTACGCTCAGAGTTCCTGGAAAGACATGCCGACGGCCGTCGTTGGCGCGACGCCCGGCACCACTGGCACTGCTGCCGGACAGGGCCACCTGCGCTCGGTGCTGCCGGTCTATGGCATGCTGGTCATGGGGCAGCCGGAGATCTACTTTAACATGAAGCCCGGCCTCATCAGCGACGACCTGGAAGTCACTGACGACACGACCCTCGCCTTACTCAATGGCTGGGTAGAGACCTTCAGCGCCTTCATCGATCGTCATGGCATCGAGAAGGCAACGGCAATCGCGGCCGAATGACCTTATGCCGGGCTCCGGTCCGGCTCAGCCTCAGAAGTCCTTTGCCGCGCTCGGCGCCAGTGTCAGGGTCAGCCCGTCCAGCGCATCCGAGCACAGGATCTGGCACGACAGGCGCGAGTTCGATTTCACATCGCCCACGCTGTCGAGCATGTCCTCTTCCTCGTCATTGGGTGCGCCAACCGCGTCCAGCCAGGCCGGATCGACATAGACATGGCAGGTGGCGCAAGAACAGGCGCCACCGCATTCGGCCTTGATATTGAGACCCCAATCGCGAATGACCTCCATCACGCGCCAGCCCTCGAGCCCTTCGAGCTCGTGCACTTCGCCTGCCTGGTCTGTAACGGTGATCTTCATGGGGCGCTCCTCAACAGCGGGGCGTCCATACCCCTCAAAAGGCCCCGCCGCAAGTGCGGGGCCCATGGGCAATTGGGCTTACGCCACGCCCAGCTTCTTCTGCAGCTTGGTGGAGCTGGTGGTGTATTGGAACACCACGCGCTCGCCTGGCGATACGATGGCCTTGGCGGCCTGGGCCATCAGCGCGGCCTCATGGAAGCCCGAGAGGATCAGCTTGAGCTTGCCGGGATAATGATTGATGTCGCCAATGGCGAAGATGCCCGGCACCGAAGTCTGGAATTTTTCGGTATCGACCACGATCGTGTTGTCGTTGAGCTCGAGCCCCCAGTCGGCCACCGGCCCCAGCTTCATGGTGAGACCAAAGAACGGCAGCAGCCGCGTGGCGGGGATGGAGAGATCGCCTGCCTCGGTCGTCAGGTGCACATGGTCGATCTGGCCGTCGCTGCCATCCAGCTTGGCAATCTGTCCGAGCTGGAAATTGACCTTCCCGTCGGCAACCAGCTCCTTCATCTTGTTCACCGAAGCCGGCGCCGCCTTGAAGGCGTCGCGGCGGTGCACCAGCGTCAGCGTGCGCACGATCGGTTGCAGGTTGAGCGTCCAGTCCAGCGCCGAGTCGCCACCACCCACGATCACCACGTCCTGGCCGCGGAAGTCTTCCATCTTGCGAACGGCATAGAACACCGACGTGTTCTCGAATTCCTCGATCCCCGGCACAGGCGGGCGCTTGGGCTGGAACGAGCCACCGCCGGCGGCAATCACCACCACCTTGGTAAAGAAGGTCTCGTCCGCGTCGGTCTGAAGTTTGAACGAGCCGTCATCCAGCTTTTCGATGGAATTGACCATGCGCGAGAAGTGGAACTCGGGCGAGAACGGCGCGATCTGCGCCATCAGATTGTCGGTCAGCTGCTGGCCGGTCACCACCGGAAAGGCGGGAATGTCATAGATCGGCTTTTCTGGGTAAAGCTCGGCGCATTGCCCGCCGGGACGGTCCAGGATGTCGATGAAGTGGCATTTTATGTCGAGCAGCCCGAGTTCGAAGGCCGCGAACAGCCCGCAGGGGCCCGCGCCAATAACGACAACATCGGTGGTGATCTCAGTGCTCATTTCGTCTTGTCCAAGCTGACCGGCGGCGCCCTGACTGCCTCGGTGTGGTTCCCGCAAAGCCGGGAAGTTCTGTTTAGGGATACCGGGACACGCGCGTCATCGCAGCGTCCCGGCGGTAATATGATTGACGCGCTCCACTTACCTCAGGAGACGCGGCGAAGAAAGGGGCGCGTGCCCAGCGGAATTTCCGTGACGCCCACGGGTTGGTAGAACAGCGCCATGTCCGGCAGGCGATTTTCGACCAGCGCCTCGCGGGTCGGCTCATGGGTCACCACCAGGGCATTGAAGCCGCAGCGCTGCATATGCGGAATCTGATCCTGCAGAACATCGCCCAAGGCCCTGATTTCACCGTCATATTTGAACCGCTCGACCAGCAGTCGCGCGCTCGAATAGCCCCGCCCATCGGTGAAGGCGGGAAACTTGATGGCGATCGAGGCAAAGCGCGACAGGTCGTCGGCCACGTCCTCGACCTTGTCTCCGGGCAGCACCAGCAGACCCAGCGGATGCGGGTTGGCGAGATACTCTGCGCGATCGGCGAGGAACGCACTCACCGGCACATGGACATAACGCGCCTGCGAAGGGTTGGTCCCTTCGGCCCATTCCTTGAACGGGTCGGCAATGAAGGCCCCATCTTTCCACAGGGTATGGCGGGCGGCAGCGGTCATCGGGGAGGCAATGGCTCCGTTGAAGTCATAATGGATGCCGCATTCCTTCTTGTTGAGGCCGCGCCACCGTCCGGCACGCGGGTCCTCGCCCTCGGCCACAACCGAGGTGCAGGGGGCGCAGCCAATGGATTTGTAGCCTTTGGCATAGAGCGGATGCTCGGGCAAGCGATGAGCCTGCCGATATTCGATGACATCGGCATCGGAGAAATAGGCCAGCGGATTGACCTTGATGCGATCATCGCTGGTCAACTCGAAATGCGGCAGCACCCCGCGCTCGGCGGTCTGGTAGCGCTTGCGGCCGGTGACCCAGCCACCATATTGCTCGGTGATCGGCTCCAGCGGCTCTGTCTTGCGAATGTGGCAGCACGAATCCGGGTCCGTTTCCCACAGGTCGCCATTGGGGTCGAACCGCCTCACATCGTCCGAATTGGGATGAATGGCGTGGACATTCAGCAGTCCCAGCGTCTTCTTCAGCGTCTCGACATAAGCCAGCGTTTCGGGAAAGTGCTTGCCGGTCTCCAGGAAATAGACCGGCAGGGACGGATCGACCTGCGCCACCATATGCAGCAGCACCGCAGAATCCGCTCCGAAGGACGAGACAATGGCCAGGTCGCCGGGCAGTACGTCATTGATGGCATAGCGCAGCACGCTGACCGCATCCATCTCGTCGAACATGCCATTGAGCGCCAGGATACCCAGCGCCCGCAGCTTGTCATTGGCCACCGGAGT
>CBFGTF010000091.1:0-10842 GCA_965651655.1 uncultured Devosia sp. | reverse complement strand
GACCGATGAAGTCTCGGCCCAGATCCTGTTCTCGGGCGTGGGCGGCATCACCGAAAGCGACGTCACCCTGGCCTCTGCCTCCAATGCCATCGTCATCGGCTTCAATGTCCGCGCCAACAAGCAGGCGCAGGACCTGGCCACCCGTGACGGCATCGAGATCCGCTACTACAACATCATCTACGATCTCGTGGATGACGTGAAGAACGCCATGAGCGGCCTGCTCGCGCCCGAACGCCGCGAAACCTTCATCGGCTACGCCAAGATCCTGGAAGTCTTCCAGATCACCAAGGTGGGCAAGGTGGCCGGCTGTCAGGTCACCGAGGGCATCGTGGAACGCGGGGCCGGCGTGCGCCTGCTGCGCGACGACGTGGTCATCCACGAAGGCAAGCTCAAGACGCTCAAGCGTTTCAAGGACGAGGTCAAGGACGTCCAGACCGGCCAGGAATGCGGCATGGCCTTCGAGAATTACGAAGACATTCGCGCCGGCGACGTCATCGAATGCTTCCGCGTCGAGACCGTCCAGCGTTCGCTTTGATCGGCTCCTGTCGGTTGGAAATCTGAAAAGGCGCGGTCTCGACCGCGCCTTTTTCATGCCTTCGGCCCGTCCAGGAGCCCTTCGATATGCCGCACGATCTCGGCACTGGTCGCCCTGGCATCAATCGGGATTCCAAAGGCCGGGTTCTTGCCGAGCACGGCGACGCATTCGGCCGAACGGCGCAGCTCGAACGCATTCAGGCCCCGTCCCTCCAGCGCCACGCGCGCCGCCAGCCGTTCCCGCACCAGGTCCAATGGCGCCACGAGGCAAAGGCGCCTGACCGGCGCGGTCCTGCCCAGGGCGGCGGCAAAGTCCTCGAGATAGTCCAGATTGGTGAAAGCCATGGGCACGATGACGGTGCGCGCACGCAGATGCACCAGCCGGGCCTGGTGGACGATCAGACGCCGCCACAGGTCCATGTCCTGATAGTCGGCCGGTTGCGCCTTGAGGCCCAGCATCCAGGCCGGCAGGCGGCGCAGCACGAAGCCGACATGCTCAGGATCGGAAATGGCAGCGCCCGGGATGCGCCGGGCGAGCAGCCGCGCCGTGGTGGTCTTGCCGATCCCGAAGGACCCGTTGAGAAGTACAAACACCCTGCCCCCTTCCGCTGTGCTGCACCGGCTATTGTTCCGGTGCCAGCTTGCACATTGCGCGCGCCCCCGTCGCCCCCTCGCCCCTTGAGGGGAGAGGGTCGGGGTGAAGGGTGAATGCTCATCGGCAAGACGCAGCACTGAAACCCTTCAACCGCCGCTACGCGTCACCGTCTCCCCTCAAGGGAGAAGGTTCCCCTCGTAGTACTCCAGGACGCTAACATACTGCGCCACCCCAATCCGCCAAACAAAAGGCCCGCTTCTTGCGAAGCGGGCCTTGGATGCCGGAGGCGGGTGACTACGGTAAAAACCGACGCCGCCGGCAATTCCTGAAATAGTGAGGGGTCACACCACCGGGGTGAAACCGGGCGTTGCCACCAGGCTCCCCGGCGCTCCATTGATCACCGTGACGCGCGCGCCGACCGGTACGCGGGCATAGAGATCGATGATGTCCTGGTTCATCAGGCGAATGCAGCCCGACGAGACATTGGTGCCGATCGTATAGGGTTCGATGGTGCCATGAATGCGGAACAGCGTGTCGCGGCCATCCTTGTAGAGATAGAGCGCGCGCGGCCCCAGCGGATTTTCCGGTCCCGGTCCCATGCCGCCGGCATAGGGGCCGTAGCGGTCCGGCTCGCGCTCGATCATGGAGCGGGTGGGGGTCCAGCGGGGCCACTCGGCCTTGCGGCCGATCGTGGCATTGCCGCGGAACACCAGCGCCTCGTCCTTGCCCACGCCAATGCCATAGCGCAGGGCGCGGTTGTTCTCCATCACCAGATAGAGGTAGTGGGCCGGCGTATCGATGACCAGCGTGCCCGGGCGTTCGGACGTGAAATAGGGCACTTCCTGGCGCCACCATTTCGGGTCGACGCGCCTCAGATCCATGGCGGCCACCATATAGGGCTCACCCGTTACCGGCCCATACATGCGCTGGTAATAGGGATCGATGATCGGCTCCTGCACCACGGGTTGGCGGGTGGTGGAACAGGCGGAAAGCGCGGTCGCAGAAAGGCCGAGCAGGAACAGGCGGCGGGAAATCAAGACTAAAACCTCGAGCGGCATGGAAACTGGCGGACGCCGGTGCGCGTCACGCCATTGAGTAACGCTTCATGGCCTTAACGTGACGCCAATGCGGCGGTTCCTCGCCGCAATGTGATGAGGGCAGGGGTGTTGCCAATCGGTCACGCCACGTCGCCATCCAGGTCCTTTATCACCGCGGCGAGCCGGGGTCCGGCCCCGGCAGCCTCATGATCAATGCCGGAAAGGCGATGAATGACCGCACTGGTGATGAGCGCACGATAGCGGCCGGGATGATCTGCTGAAACCACCCGGTCCCCATCGCCCTGCAAGACCAGGAAGCGGGGCAGTCGCTCGAGCTGCCGCGCGTCGCTCCCGGTCAATGCAAAATCCTGGAAGTCCCAGCCTGGCGCCCCCCAGAACGGACTGTTGAGGATCACCACGCCCTTCAGCCCTTCCCCTGTTCCATGGCGCGCCAGGGTTTGCAGCAGGATCGACCCGCCAAGCGAATGACCAGCCAGGACATGGGGGCCTTCGACCCCCTCGAGAACCTGCCGCAGCGCGGCGATCCAGCGCTCTGCCGAAGGATTGTCCGGCTCGGGCATGGCGGGGGCCACCAGGGTCATGCCCGGTGGCAGGGCCTGCTTCAGCCCGGCCAGCAGCGCGGAGCTGCCCTCGCCCGGCCCCTGAGGTCCCGCACTATGAATGAAGACTACAATGGTCATGCTCGTCCTCCGTTTCTGTCCTGTCTCGTTTCCGCCATCCGGCTCCTTATGCCGCTGCTAGGCGGGCCTCACTGCAAAAGCCTGGTGCACGACCTGGCCAGCGCTCGCCGGGCCCTCGGCAGTCAGTTCGGCTTTTTCGCCGGTGAACAGGGGCGTACCATCGCCAAGCAGGATCGGTACGGTGTGCAGCCGCAGCAGATCCACCTGGCCGGCGCGCAGCAACTGGCGCGCGACCCCGGCACCGAGGATGTTGATATTGCGCTCGCCCGCAACGTGCCGGGCGCGCTCGGCCGCCTCCTCGAGCGCACAGAAGATGAAACTGCCGCCATTGGCTCCCGCAAATTCGGCCATTGGCCGGTGGGTCACGACAAAACAGGGCGTATCGGCCCAGGGTGTCCCGCCCCAGAATCTCTGCCCCAGATCGAATGTGCGCCGGCCGATGATGGAGGCGCCCAGATTGGAATTGATCACCTCGACCTGCGCCCCATCCACACCCGTCAAGTCCATCCAGGCGTGAAGTGCCTCTCCCCCGTCCCCCATCGGCGCCTCCGGCCGCACATTGGGTCCGGTGGTAAACCCGTCGAGCGACACCGATACGTCCCAGACGATCCTCGCCATGCTGCTGCTCCCTGCCGTTTGCCCCGCCTGTTGCAGCGACGGGCGGGCAGGGGCAGTTTCGACCGTCTGGCAAAAGAAAAGGCCCGGATCGCTCCGGGCCTTTCCCATTCCTGTCCGACGCCACTTACTCGGCGGCGTCTTCCTTGGCGTCGCCGGCGATTTCCTTGCCGGTGGCCTGATCGACGACCTTCATCGACAGGCGCACCTTGCCGCGCTCGTCAAAGCCGAGGAGCTTGACCCAGACCTTGTCGCCTTCCTTGACCACATCGGTGGTCTTGGCAACGCGCTGGTCGGCCAGCTGGGAGATGTGCACCAGGCCATCCTTGGCGCCGAAGAAGTTCACGAACGCGCCGAAATCGGCGGTCTTGACCACGGTGCCCTGGTAGATGGTGCCCACTTCCGGCTCGTCGGTGATCGAGCGGATCCACTTGATGGCGGCCTCGATCTGCGAACCGTCCGAGGACGACACCTTGACGGTGCCATCGTCTTCGATATTCACCTTGGCGCCGGTCTTTTCCACGATTTCGCGGATGACCTTGCCGCCGGTGCCGATCACTTCGCGGATCTTGTCGGTCGGGATCTTGAGCGTCTCGATGCGGGGCGCGAACTCGCCCACTTCGCCACGGCTCTCGGCCAGGGCCTTGGCCATTTCACCCAGGATATGGATGCGGCCGTCCTTGGCCTGGGCCAGGGCGATCTTCATGATCTCTTCGGTGATGCCGGCGATCTTGATGTCCATCTGGAGCGAGGTGACGCCCGCTTCCGTGCCGGCCACCTTGAAGTCCATGTCGCCCAGGTGATCTTCGTCACCCAGGATGTCGGAGAGGACGGCAAACTTCTCGCCTTCCAGGATCAGGCCCATGGCGATGCCGGCCACCGGGCGCTTCATCGGCACGCCGGCATCCATCAGCGCCAGCGAGGTGCCGCAGACGGTTGCCATCGACGAGGAACCGTTGGATTCGGTGATTTCCGAGACCACGCGCAGCGTATAGGGGAACTCTTCCATCGACGGGCGGATCGGGTTGATGGCGCGCCATGCGAGCTTGCCATGGCCGATCTCGCGACGGCCGGGCGACCCCATGCGGCCGGCTTCACCCACCGAATAGGGCGGGAAGTTGTAGTGCAGGAGGAAGTTTTCCTTGCGGGTGCCTTCGAGCGAATCGATGAACTGCTCGTCATCGGCCGTGCCCAGGGTTGCAACCACCAGCGCCTGCGTTTCACCGCGGGTAAAGATGGCCGAGCCATGGGTGCGCGGCAGGACGCCCACTTCCGACACGATCGGGCGGACCGTGACGAGGTCGCGGCCGTCGATGCGCAGGCCCGTGTCCAGCACGTTCCAGCGCACGACCTTGGCCTGCAACGACTTGAACACCGCGCCAATGGTCTCGGCGGCATAGGTGCCATCCTCGATCTTGCCGGCGAAATGCTCCTTGACCTTGGCCTTGGCGGCATCGACGGCGGCGTAGCGCTCTTCCTTCTTGGTCAGCTTGTAGGCGGCGCGCAGTTCGGTCTCGATGAAGCCGAGCATTTCTGTTTCCAGCGCCGAATTGTCTTCGGGCTCGAAATCACGGGCGTCCTTGGCGGCCAGTTCGGCCAGCTGGATGATGGCGTCGATCACCTTGCGGCTTTCGGCATGGCCGAACATCACGGCGCCCAGCATCACCTCTTCGGACAGCTCATGGGCTTCCGATTCCACCATCAGCACGGCATCGGCGGTCCCGGCCATGACCAGGTCGAGCTTTGAGTCCGAGCGACGGTCAACGGGCAGGTTGAGGACATACTGGCCATCGACATAACCGACGCGGGCGGCGCCGATCGGGCCCATGAAGGGGACGCCCGAAATGGTGAGGGCTGCGGAAGCCGCGACCATGGCCAGAACGTCCGGGTTGTTCTCCATGTCATGCTGGAGAACGGTCACCACGACCTGGGTCTCGTTCTTGTAGCCATCGGGGAACAGCGGGCGGATCGGACGGTCGATGAGGCGCGACACCAGGGTCTCGTTCTCGGTCGGGCGGCCTTCGCGCTTGAAATAGCCGCCCGGGATCTTGCCGGCGGCGAAGTATTTTTCCTGGTAATTGACGGTCAGCGGGAAGAAGTCGATGCCCGCCTTGGGCGACTTGGCGCTGACAACGGTGGCGAGCACGACGGTCTCGCCCAGGGTGGCGAACACGGCGCCATCGGCCTGGCGGGCCATCTTGCCGGTTTCGAGCGTCAGGGGCTGGCCGCCCCAGTTGAGCTCGACCTTGTGGTGATCAAACTTGATCGACATGATTATCGTCTTTCCATTCTGCCGGAAGCGCGGGAACGCGGAGCCAGGCAAATGCCCCACGAACGCATCCGGTGTGCCCGCACACGGCATCGCACCCTATGTGCGCGCCGGCTCAAAATCAGGCACGGGTTCATCTCTGGCGCGGACAGAACATGGACAAGACAATGAGCCTCTCCGGCTGCGGAAGAGGCCGATAATCCTGCCATGCCCCGGCGGCGCCGGCCTATGGCGCCAGGCTCTGCGGCCCGGCATGCCTTCCCGGTTGCACCCCGAAAAGGCGTTCCGGCGCGAAGGGCATCCCTCCGCGCCGGAAAAGTCTGGTCTTAGCGACGCAGGCCGAGCTTTTCGATCAGCGTCTTGTAGCGGGCATCGTCCACCTTCTTGAGGTAGTCGAGCAGCGAGCGACGGGTCGAAACCAGCTTCAGCAGGCCACGGCGGGAATGGTTATCCTTGTTGTGGCCCTTGAAGTGCTCGGTGAGGTTGGCAATGCGTTCGCTCAGGATCGCAACCTGGACTTCCGGCGAGCCGGTATCATTGGCCGTGGTTGCATATTCCTTGATGAGCTGGGTCTTGCGTTCCGCAGTAATCGACATCGGGCATATCCTTTCGAAAATGTGAGGATGTTGGCCGCCCCAGCCGGGATGTCGTCCAGGTGGGGCCGTGTAGAGGCAGGCCCTTGGCCCGAAGGCCCGGAAACCGGCTGGCGCTGCTATAGGGCATCAGGGGCCAAAAAGCCAGAATTTATTGGGCCCCGCGCCGGCCGCGCGCGCCTGGCGCCAAAGGCGTTGCCACGCCACGGTTTTCAACGCTGCGCCCGTCTCGGGCAAGCCCCGTCACGGACCAGGATGCGGCTCATCGGGACGGGCAGCGGCAAAATCGGGGTCAAGCGCGGAAAGCGGCACGTCGAACCGCCATTCGACGCCATCCGCATGGGTCTCGCGATCCACCTGCGCCCCCAGCGCGCCGCCCACCATGGTGCGCAGCACGATGGTGCCGAAGCCCGAACGCTCTCCCACCACCAGGGGCCGGCCCAGATGCTCGCGCCAGCGCATGAAAAGCGCGGTATCGCTGGTGCGCCAGGTCAGCTCCAGCCGGCCATCGGCCTCGGCAAAGGCGCCATAGCGGGTGGCATTGGTGGCAAGCTCGTGCAGCGCCATGCCCAGGATCTGCGCACCCTGCGGGTTGATGCGCAGCGCCGGCCCCTGGACCTTCAGGCGATCGGCCTCTGGCGGACGGAACGGGGCGAGCTGCTGCTCGACAAGGTCAGCGAGCATCACCCCGGCCCGTCCATGGGCCAGCAGCAGGTCGGTGGACCGGGCCAGGCCCATGATGCGTCGTTCCAGCGCCGCCACATAGGTGGGAATATCGGTGGCGCCACGCGCTGTCTGCTTGGCCATGGCGGCGATAACCGCCATCTGGTTCTTGGAGCGATGTGCCAGTTCGCGCATGAGGAAGCGGATATCCCGGTCGGCCGCCAGCCGCTGCTCGGAGGCGTCGGCAAGTGTCTTTGCGACTTCGGCAATCTCCCGGACCGGATAGCTGCGCGGATAGACGGCGTCGCCCTGTCCCAACCGGGTCGCGTCCATCTGCAGGCCCTTGACCGAGCTCCCGACGCGGCGGGCGATCAGGAACGCGACCCCGGACGCGCTGAGTGCGATCAGCAGGCCCCACAGGCCAAGCTGCAGCAAGGATTGCTGCAGCGGCCGCTGCACCTGGCTTTCCGCCGCCCAGGCAACGATCCGCCAGCCGGTATAGCCCGAGCGCCACTCGGCGGTCACGACCCGCTCGCCATTGAACTCTTCCTGCGCCCAGACATCGCCGGGAATGTCGTCGAGCGCCTGCCGGATCGGCAGCACGGTGCCGGTTTCCAGCTCCGCACCCGTGGTGGCGGCCAGCACCGCATTATTGGTGTCCACCAGCGCGGCATGCCATCCCTCCGGCATCTGTCGCGATTGCAGGGCCGGCCCCAGATTGCGGGCGTTCTGCGTCAGGCTCAAAAGGCGCACCTGTGCCGCGTCGGTCACCGGCAGCCAGACATTGAACACATAGGCCTGCGCCACCTGCCCGAAGAACAGGGGAGAAATGGTGGCCACACCGCGTTCGATGGCGCGTTGTGCTGTTTCCGGGTCCGATGTGGGACCCAGCGCTTCCCCGAAATCGACGCGGGTATTGAAAACCTGCACCAGGTCCTCATCGACCCCGATCAGGTAGGACCCGGTTCCGGCCAGCGCCGTCAGCGCGCGCTCATGGAAGGTGGCGAAATCACCTTCCTGCAGGGACTGGCTGGTGGAGAGCACGCGCAGGGTCGTCGCCATTCCGGCGATCTCGCGATCCACCGACTGGCCCATGGCCTGCACCGTCGTGTTCGTCAACGCCGCCACCACGCTCTGCTGGGCGTCATTGATGCTGTTGAGCAGCACCAGAGCCACGGCCATTGCCGGAATGAGAATGACCAGCACCAGCGCAATGAGGTACAGCGCAATGGGCCGACCGCGCCTTTGCGGTGCCTGCCTCTTGGGGACGTCCTTGTCCACCATTCGCCCCAGCTTCCTTTTACGGGGCCACGGCACGAACCGTGGCCGGATACTCAATATTTCGCGCTTGAATCGCTGGCCGGAAAGCTCTCGTCCACCGCCTCGTCCGTGTCGTCCCAGCTATCGGGCCTGTCCGCCATTTCTTCGGGTCCGGCATTGCGCACCTGGACGGGGGAATCCTTGGGGCCGGGCTTCTGCCCGTTGCGCAGGGCCGCCGCCGCATCGGACTTGTGTTCACTCTTGGTCATGGTCGCGTTTCCTATGAACCTGTACAACACACCAACGCCAAGGCGGTTGCAGAACCATTCCATCCGATTGCAGGCTCTGGTAAACAGCGCCCCATGACCCAGACCGACAAAGCGACAGCAAACCCGCAAAAGCGGGTCTTCATCAAGACCTATGGCTGTCAGATGAATGTCTATGACAGCGATCGCATGGCCGATGCCCTGGCCCCGCATGGCTATATGCCTACGCAGGATGTCGCCGAGGCGGACCTGGTCCTGCTCAACACCTGCCATATCCGCGAGAAGGCCAGCGAAAAGGTCTTTTCCGAGCTCGGGCGGTTGAAGGAAATCCAGGGCGAGCGCCGTGCCATCGGCGCCGACATGATGATCGGTGTCGCCGGTTGCGTGGCCCAGGCCGAAGGCGAGGAAATCGCCCGCCGGGCCCCCATGGTGGATCTGGTCTTCGGGCCGCAGGCCTATCATCGCCTGCCCGATATGCTGGCGCGGGCCGAAACCCAGCGCCACATGCATCCCAGCCTCAAGAAGGCTGTGGTCGATACCGATTTCCCCGAGGAAGACAAGTTCGCCCACCTGCCGGCGGCCAGGAAGGAAGTGACCATCAAGCGGGGGTTGACCGCCTTTCTCACGGTGCAGGAAGGCTGCGACAAGTTCTGCTCCTTCTGCGTGGTGCCCTATACGCGCGGCGCCGAAGTCAGCCGTCCGGTGGCGCAGGTCATCGCTGAAGCGCGTGGCCTCGTCGACGCTGGCGTGAAGGAAATCACCCTGCTGGGCCAGAATGTGAACGCCTATCATGGCACCGACGCCACCGGTCGTCCGGTGGGTCTGGGCGAGCTGACTTTCCTGCTCGCCGAAATCCATGGCCTTGAACGCCTGCGCTACACCACCAGCCATCCCCGCGACATGGACGATGCGCTCATCGCCGCCCATCGCGACCTGCCCTTGCTCATGCCCTATCTGCACCTGCCGGTGCAGTCCGGTTCGGACCGCATCTTGAAGGCCATGAACCGCAAGCATACGGCGGCGGAATATCTGGCACTTATCGAGAAGATAAAGACCGCCCGGCCCGACATGGCGCTGTCGGGCGATTTCATCGTCGGCTTCCCCGGCGAGACCGACCAGGATTTCGAGGACACCCTGACCATCATCCGCGAAACCGGCTATGCCTCGGCCTATTCCTTCAAATACTCGACCCGCCCCGGCACGCCCGGCGCAAATCTGGGCGACCAGATCGCCGAGGAGGTCAAGACCGAGCGCCTCTATCGCCTGCAGGAACTGGTCAACCAGCAGACCACCGACTTCCACGCAAGCTGCGTCGGCAGGACCATGCCGGTGCTGATCGAACGCGAGGGCCGCATGCCCGGCCAGGTCGGCGGCCGCTCGCCCTATCTCCAGGCCGTGCATCTTGAAGGCAGCACCGACCTCATCGGGGCGATCCACGAGGTGGAGATCATCGGGACCAGCACCAATTCACTGGTCGGGCAGTTGATGCGGGCGGTCGCGGCCTAGTATCGTGACGCGATACAAAATCTTGACATATGTATCGTACCACGATACATTCTTGCGATGATTGTATCGTTTGCCGACCGGGTCACAGAGGCAGTCACCGCAGGCAAGACGCCCAAAGGCTTTCCGCCCGATCTGGTCCGTTCGGCACAACGCAAGCTGTTCATGCTCGACACTGCAGCCATCCTTCGGGACCTGATGTCGCCGCCTGGCAATAAGCTCGAAGCATTGCGCGGGACTCGGCAGGGGCAGCATTCGATACGTATCAATGATCAATGGCGCATTTGCTTCGTTTGGAAGTCAGACGGCGCCCACGAGGTCGAAATCGTCGATTACCACTGAGGATTAGCCAATGAGCGTTCAGTTCGATGTCCCGATCAGCCCGGCAGAAATCCTGCGCGAGGAGTATCTTGCACCCCTCGGCATGTCCCCCGGAGCGCTGGCGCGGAAGCTGCGCGTTCCACGCACCCGGATTGAGAGACTGGCCAAGGGTGTGCATCCCGTTACCAGCGATACCGCGCTGCGGCTGGCCAAGTATTTCAACACGACACCTGAATTCTGGATGGCCATGCAGACCTCCTATGATCTGGCCCTTGCCCGCCAGTCGATTGCCGCCGATCTGGACGCAATCGATACTATGGTAGCGGCCTAGCACGCAGCGCTCCAGCCGCCATTCGAGCGTAGCTCTCATGGCCTCTCAAGCTAAAACCGCTCCACCGGAGCGATTTTGCGACCTCGTCGCCGCTTTGGAGCGTCACAATATTGCTACAGACAGCGAACCCAAATCAGCCTAGCCTCGTTGTGGT
>CBFGTF010000090.1:0-10857 GCA_965651655.1 uncultured Devosia sp. | reverse complement strand
AACCGGCATTTTCGCCTCAGCCTGAGCTGAATGTCGATACAGCCCAGCCCGGGGCCGGCGGCCCGAGGCTTTCAAAAGTATTACCGGGCCGGCGCTGCCTATAGACTTGGTTAACCATTGCGCGCCTAGGGTCCGGACATGTCGGACCATGCTGCCCTTATTGCTGATTCGCGCCCGCCACGCCGGGGTGTGCGGCTCATGCTGGCGGCGTGTGGCCTGTGGACCATTGCCGGGGCGATAGGGGGCGGGCTGCTGCTTGCAACGGGTCCTGGACCGGGCTGGTTTGCGGCGGTGGGGAGCCTGATGGGCCTGGCCATCGCCGGCAGCCTGGCGGCAGGGCATGTCGCGGATCGTCGCGAGACTGCCCGGCTTGCCGCGGTGGCGCAGGCGGCGGGCCTGGCCGACAGACCCAATGAAATTCTCTCGATTGCCTCCATCGTGGCGCGGCTGGGCACGCGGCTGGAACGCGCGCATCATTTCCGGGCGGCGATCAGCGCGCTCGAAGCACCGGTGCTGGTGATCGACGAGCATGGCGTGATCCTGACGGCCAGCCAGGGCATGGAGCGGCTGGCGCCCGATGCGGTGGAGGGCGAAACGCTCGATGGGCTGTTCGGCGCCGGCTATCTGGACGCGGGGGGCGGGGCGCCCGAAGAAGCATTGGTGATGCTGCGCGACACGCGCCTAGTGGCACAGAGGCGGCCCCTGCCGTCAGGGCGCTATGCGCTCGAACTCAGCCCGGCGGGACATTTCGTGGAAGACGACGATCTCGGCTCGGTGCTCGAGGCGCTGCGCCAGGGACAGACGGGGTTCCGTTTCGAAAGCGAGGCGGCTGCCGGCGACCCGGTGCTGGGCGGGTTCAACCGGGCCCTGGACGCGCTCGATGCCGGGGTGGCGCAATTGCGCGCGGTGATGCAGGGCGAGCCCCTTGGCGACAAGGACCTGCCGCTGGCGAGCGAAGCGCAATTGGTGATTGACCTCTTTGCCGGGCTGGACGAGCAGCAGCGCGACGAGGCCCAGACCCGCACGGCGCTCGAAACAAGGCTTGGTACGGTCAAGACGCTGCTGGCCCAGTTCGAGGCGCGCGCGGCTGAACTCGAACAGACCGCCGAGACCGGACGCCAGGCGCTGGCGGCCGGGGTCGAGAGAATGACGGGGCTCGAAACGGAACTGGCGGCGGCGCGGCGGCGCAGCGACGAGGCCGTGGGGCTGGCGAACCAGGTTGAGCAGGCGGCCGGCCGCACCAGGGCGCTGGTCAGCGAGATCGACCGCATGGCCCAGGAAATCGACACCATGACGGCGGGCATCGAGGATGTGTCGTTCCGTACGAATCTTCTGGCGCTCAACGCCGCGGTGGAAGCGGCACGAGCGGGCGAAAAGGGCGCCGGCTTTGCCGTGGTGGCCGACGAGGTGCGCCAGCTCTCCCAGGTCACCAATCGCAGCGCCAAGGAAATCCGGGTGATTGCCGACAAGGGACGGGCCCAGGCGCGGATTGGCCTGGAGGAGGCCAGCGACCTGCAAAAAATCACCTCCGCCCTCAAGGAGAATTTACGCAATCTAAGCAATGCACCAGCCAGTATTGCGCCAGTTGTGGAGAACAGGCCGGCCCAAACGGTGCCGATCGCTCCAAGCAAGCCGGTGGGCGATGGCGATGGTCAGGAGACCATCTTCGTTCAACGCGCGGCCAGTTAGCCGGAAGAAATCCGGTCAAGAAGGGGTGGTTGCATGGAACAGGGAGAATACTCCCTCAGCGAGCGGGAATTCGCGCGGATCAAGGCCCGTGTCTATTCCGTAGCTGGAATTTCGCTCAGCGATGCCAAGCGGACACTGGTGGTGTCCCGGCTGTCAAAGATCGTTCGCGCCCTGCGGTTGCCCAGTTTTGACGCCTATGTCGACTATCTGGAACGTGGCGGCACGGCGCAGGACGGGCAGGACTTCGTCAATGCCCTGACCACCAATCTCACGCGCTTTTATCGCGAGGATCACCATTTCGAGCATCTGCGCACCCATGTGGGGGCGCTGATCGCCGAAAAGCCACGCGGCACTAAGCTGCGCATCTGGTCGGCGGGCTGCTCGACCGGACAGGAGCCCTATACGATCGGCATGGATCTGCTTGGCGCCTTTCCCGAGCTCAAACGCTGGGATTTCAAGATCCTGGCCACCGATATCGATACGGCGGTGATCGCCAAGGCGGCGGGCGGAATCTATCCGGAAAACGAATTGTCCGGGCTTTCTGCGGAACGCATGCGCCCGTTCGAGCGGACCGGCGACGGCATGATCCGCGTGCCCGTCGCAGTGCGCGAACTGGTGTCGTTCAAGCCGCTCAACCTCATCGGCGCCTGGCCGATGAAGGGACCGTTCGATGCCATTTTCTGTCGCAATGTGGCGATCTATTTCGACAAGCCCACGCAGGGCGAGGTGTTCGGGCGCTTTGCCAAGCTGATGGCGCCCGAGGGGTTTCTCTATATCGGCCATTCGGAGAATCTGGGGTCCGGCGGCGACGGATTCCGACTGGTGGGCAAGACCATCTACCAGTCCAAGGAAAAACAGAACAAGCGAGCTGCATGATGAGCATCAAGGTACTGGTCGTCGACGACTCGGCGCTGATCCGAGAGGTGCTGGCCCGCATGCTGACGCGGGACGGGGATATCGAGGTGGTGGGCACGGCCACCGATCCGATCGATGCGCGCGAGAAGATCAAGGCGCTCAATCCGGACGTGCTGACGCTCGATATCGAAATGCCCAATATGAACGGGCTGCAATTTCTCGAGCGGCTGATGCGCTTGCGGCCCACCCCGGTGGTGATGGTGTCGACCCTGACCAAGAAGGGCGCCAGCGAAACCCTCCTGGCGCTCGAACTGGGCGCGGTGGACATCGTGGCCAAGCCCAGTGCCGAATTCTCCGGAGGGCTGGATGCCTTCGGCGCCGGATTGCGCGACAAGATCCGGGCGGCCTCCAAATCGGATGTGCGCGGACGTTCGGCCAGCCGGGCGGAAGCCCCCAAGGCCGGCAAGATTGCCCTCAAGACCGCCGCCGCCCCCGAGGGCGCGGTCATCGCGATCGGCGCTTCGACCGGCGGCGTGGAAGCGATCCGCGCCGTGCTCATCGAATTGCCGGCCGATTGTCCGCCCGTGGTCATCGCCCAGCACATGCCGGCCGGCTTTACCGGCCGCTTTGCCGCCAGGCTCGACGAATTATGCGCGCTCAAGGTCGTGGAGGCGGAAGACCGCATGCCGCTCCTGGCGGGTCATGCCTATGTCGCGCGTGGCGATTATCACCTGAGGGTCGAGAAGTCCTCGGGCCAGCTCAAATGCCGCTTGGGACAGGATGGGCTGGAAAGCGGGCACAGGCCGAGCGTCGATGTGCTGTTTGAATCAGTGGCCAGGACCGTTGGCCCCATGGCCGTTGGCGCCATCCTGACCGGCATGGGGCGTGACGGCGCGCGCGGCCTCAAGCTCATGCGAGATGCAGGCGCCTATACGGTGGGCCAGAGCCAGGCTTCGGCGCTGGTCTATGGCATGCCGCGCGTGGCCTTCGAGGAGGGCGCGGTGGTGGAGCAGGCTGCGGTCGAACAGATCGCTGCCAAGCTTGCCAATGCCCTGGTCAAGCTGAAGTCTGCCGCCTGAGCGGGCACCGGAAACAATGCCAATCGGGCAGTTGAGAGATTTGTAACGCTTGGCCCCTAGAGTCGGGAGTCAAGTGCGGCCCGAAGGCCGAAGGCGCGTAGAGGTAAGAACGACCATGCCAAAAGCGAGCGCTGTGAGCGTCCTGATCGTTGATGACCAGCAGTCCATGCGCGGCATCTGCAAGTACATCCTGACCCAGCTGGGCTTCAAGGACATCATCGAGGCCAAATCGGGTCGCGATGCCCTGGGCAAGCTCGAGAAGTCCAATGTCGACCTGATCATTTCCGACTGGAACATGGAAGACATTGACGGGCTGACCCTGCTCAAGGTGATCCGCAAGCATCCGCGGACCCAGGCCATGCCCTTCATCATGGCGACCGGGCGTTCCGACAAGGAACAGGTCAAGGAAGCCATTTCCTTTGGCGTGAACAATTACATCATCAAGCCGTTCGACGCGTCGACCATGAAGAAGCGCATCGAGGCGGTGATCGGCGCGCTGACCTGATCGGCGGCGCCAGACCTGTCTGACAAGACGCCCCTGCCGGTCGCGGCGGGGGCGTCGTGCATTCGGGCCGAAAATGCCTTGCAGATGGGCACTTGCCCAAGAAATGTGCTCTTGGGACTTCTCCGTAAGAAGTGATTAATCCACGGGATATATCGTTTCCATAATTCGGTGCGCCGCGCGTGCCGCGTGGCTGTTTGCGCAGGTCCCCGCCCGGGGCTTGCCCTGCGCAGGGGATGACAGCCGCATGAGGGGGAATCGAGGACAGACATGAAGTTCATTCCGCAGTTGAAGATCGCCCAGAAGCTTCCACTGGCCCTGGTCGGATCGGCTCTGGTAGTCAGCGCGGGCGTCGGCATTGCCAGCTACCTGATCGGCCTGGGCACGGTGACCGAGCAGCGGGACCAGTCGATGCAGGCTTCGCTGAATACGGCCACCTCGCTGGTCAGCGATTACTATTCCAGCGCCGAGGTGGATCTGCGCCTGTTCGTGCAGCGCTCGGACACGGTTACGGCGATGAAGAACCTGACCCGCGCCATGGACGAGCTGCGGATGGGCCTGAAGGAACGCGCCGCGATCCAGTTGCAGACCGCCTATGTCACCGACAATCCCAATCCCGATGACCGCGCCGCAGTGGACAGCGTGGGCGCCATGGGCGCCAGCTATGACCCGGTGCACAAACGCTATCACCCCGGCTTCCGGACATTGCAGCTGGAGCGCGCCTATTCGGACGTGCTGATGATCAGCGCTGCCGGCGACGTGGTCTATTCGGTGGCCAAGAACACGGACTTCGCCACCAATGTACTGACCGACACAACGGCCGCCGCATCGGGCCTGGGGCAGGCCTTCGCTGCCGCCAAGGACCTGGCTGATGGCGAGGCTGCCTTTGTCGATTTCACCGTCTATGGCCCGACCGGCACGGCGGAGAGCTTCATGGCCATGCCGGTCTATGACAAGGAAGACAAGACCGGGGTCCTGGTGCTGGCCATGTCGCCGGAAACGCTGAGCGCACGGGTTTCCAGCCTTTCGGGCCTGGGCCGCAGCGGCGAAGTGGTGGTGGTTGGCCAGGATGGCCTGTTGCGTTCCGAATCCCCGCGCACCGAGGAAGTGGACGTGCTGACCACGACGCTCACCTCCGATGTCATTACCGGGGCCTTTGCCGGCCGGACCGGGGAGGGCATCAGCACCGATTATCGTGGCGCGCCCATGGTGGTTCGCGCCCAGCCGGTCAGTGTGGGCAATGTCACCTGGGCCATCGCTGCCGTGCAGCCCGAGCAGGAAGCCTATGCTGCCGTGGTGCAGATGCGCGACATGACGCTGGCCATCGGGGGCATCCTGCTGGCCATAGCCGCAGTGATCGGCTTCTTCTTTGCCCGCTCGATCAGCAAGCCGATCACGCGGCTGACCGGTACGATGGAGGCGCTGGCCGATGGCGACCTTTCGGTCGAGGTCAGGGGCGCCCGCCGCCCGGACGAGATCGGGGCCATGGCAAGGGCCGTGGAAGTGTTCCGCGAGAACGCGCTCAAGGTGACGGAAATGACCGAGGCCGAGGCGGCGCGCATCATTGCGACGCAAGCCGAACGCGCGGCGATGATGCAGGACCTGCAGCGGGCCTTCGGACAGGTCGTGGATGCTGCCATTGAAGGGGACTTCTCCAAGCGCGTCACCGCCGAATTCCCCGACGACGAGCTCAACACCCTGGCCCGTTCGGTCAACGGGCTGGTAGAGACGGTGGATCGCGGCCTCAACGAGACCGGTTCGGTGCTTTCGGCGCTGGCCAATACCGACCTGACCCAGCGCATGCAGGGCGATTACCAGGGTGCCTTTGCGCGCCTGAAGGCCGATACCAATGCCGTGGCCGAAAAGCTGACCGATATTGTGGGCCAGTTGCGCGACACCTCCCGCACCCTCAAGACGGCCACCGGGGAAATTCTCTCGGGCGCCAATGATCTTTCCGAGCGCACCACCAAGCAGGCGGCAACCATCGAGGAAACCTCGGCGGCCATGGAACAGCTGGCGACCACCGTGCTGGCCAATGCCGAGCGTGCCAAGGAAGCCTCGACCGCCGCGACCGGTGTGACCCATACTGCCGAAGAGGGTGGCCAGGTCATGGGCCAGGCCACCGAGGCCATGGAGCGCATCACCCAGTCCTCCGCCAAGATCTCCAACATTATCGGGCTGATCGACGACATCGCCTTCCAGACCAACCTCCTGGCGCTCAATGCCTCGGTGGAAGCGGCGCGGGCGGGCGAAGCAGGCAAGGGCTTTGCCGTGGTGGCCGTGGAAGTGCGGCGCCTGGCGCAGTCGGCAGCCCAGGCTTCCAGCGACGTCAAGGCGCTGATCGAGCAGAGCGCCATCGAGGTCAAGGGTGGCTCGAAGCTTGTAGCCGACGCGGCAGGCCGGCTGGAGGAAATCCTTACTTCCGCCCGTTCCTCGAGCGAACTGATGAACGGCATTGCCCGGGAGAGCCGTGAACAGGCCTCGTCCATCGAAGAGGTCAACACCGCGGTGCGGACCATGGACGAGATGACCCAGCACAATGCCGCGCTGGTGGAGGAAATGAACGCCTCGATCGAGCAGACGGAGGCCCAGGCCACCCAGCTCGACAGAATTGTCGATATCTTCGCCATCGAACAGCGCCCGGCGGCGGCGCCGCCGCGAAAGGCCGAAGCTGCCAGTACCGGACCGGTGCAGGCCATTGCCCAGGGCGCCCGTGGATTGCAGGCCAAGCTCAGTACGGCGGCCAAGTCCTATCTTTCCAAGGGCAATGCTGCGGTCGACACCGACTGGAGCGAGTTCTAGAAGCACAGCAAAGGGCGCCCGCAAGGCGCCCTTTTCGCTTATCCGGCCATCTACCATACAAGATCAACCTTCCGTTAAGCCGCAGGGCTTAGCGTCTAGGCGCCGGAGAGCAGCTGCCCGGCATCGGGGTGCGGAGGGAAACCATGAAAATACTGACTGGCTGGCGCCATATGCGCCTGACCACTGCCATTGCGGCACTGATGCTGACCAGCATCGTGGTGACCATCGTCGCCTATAGCGTAAGCACCTATCTCAGCCTGCGTGCCCAGGCGGTCGGGCAGGCGGTGGCCCAGCAGGGCGCCGATCTCAAGACCGCTGCGACAATCTACGAAAAGCGCCTGTCCGGCTCGGTCGTGACCTGGGCCGAAGAGGATGGCAGCATCGCCGTCTTCAACACCTATTCCATTCCCAATTTCTACGACACCGGCGCGGTGGATTCGGTGACCCGGGTGACCGGCGGCGAAACCGCCATTTTCAGCCTCGATGAAGCCGGCCAGTTCATCGCCAAGTCCACCAGTTTCGAGCTGGAAGACGGCGAGCGGGCAGTCAATTTCATCATCGACCCGGCAAGCCCGGCCGCGACGGCGCTGGCGGCAGGCTCGGCCTATTTCGGGGAGATGACGCTCGAAGGCAGCACTTTCAATGCGGCGGCCTTCCCGGTCTACAAGCTTGACGGGACATTGCTCGGTGCCTTCTGGGTGGGCAAGGATGCGGCGCTTGCCGATGCTGCGGCCAATGCGGCCCTGCCGGGCCTGGCCGCCATGGCCGGCGTATTGCTGCTGGTGATGGGCGCCGTGGGCGTGCTGGCCTCGCGTCTCCTGACGCGGCCCATTCCCAGGCTTGCGGGCACGATGGATGCCATCGCCGCGGGGGATTTTGGGGTGGATGTGCCCTTTGTCGATCGCGGCAACGAGATCGGCGCCATGGCCAGGGCTGTCGAAGTGTTCCGCGAGAACGGCCAGCGCGTCAGTCAGATGACCGAGGCCGAGGCCGCGCGCATCATTGCCGACCAGGAAGAGCGGCAGCGCATGATGAGCGAATTGCAGGGGGCCTTCGGCGCCGTGGTGGATGCCGCCACGGCGGGTGATTTCGGCCGGCGGGTTCAGGTCGAGTTCCCCGATCCCGAGCTCAACATGCTTTCGAGCAGCATCAATAATCTCGTGGCCACCTTTGATCGCGGGGTTTCCGAGATCGCCACGGTGCTGGGCGCCCTGGCGAATACCGACCTCACGCGCCGCATGGAGGGCGAGTATGAGGGGGCGCTGGCCCAGCTCAAGACCGATACCAATGCGGTGGCTGACCGGCTGAGCGATGTGGTCGGGCAATTGCGCGCCACTTCGGGGACGATCAAGACCGCGACCAGTGAAATTCTCTCGGGCGCCAACGACCTGTCCGAGCGCACCACGCGGCAGGCGGCGACCATCGAGGAGACCTCTGCGACGATGGAGCAGCTGGCCGGGACGGTGCTCACCAATGCCGAGCGCGCCCAGGAGGCCAGTTCCAGTGCCGGTCTGGTCACCCGCACCGCCGAGGAAGGCGGGCAGGTGATGGGCGAGGCCACCGCGGCGATGGAGAAGATCACCACCTCCTCGGGCAAGATCTCCAATATTATCGGCATGATCGACGATATCGCCTTCCAGACCAACCTCTTGGCGCTCAATGCCTCAGTGGAAGCGGCGCGGGCCGGAGAGGCGGGCAAGGGCTTTGCCGTGGTGGCGGTGGAAGTGCGCCGGCTGGCCCAGAGCGCCGCCCAGGCTTCGGCGGATGTGAAACTGCTGATCGAGCAGAGTGCGGCGGAAGTGCGGGGCGGGTCGCGCCTGGTGGCCGATGCGGCCAGCAAGCTGGGCGCCATTCTCGATGCGGCGCGGGCGTCCAACGATCTGATGCGCCAGATCGCCTCGGACAGCCGCGAGCAGGCCTCGTCCATCGAGGAGGTCAATACAGCCGTCCGCACCATGGACGAGATGACACAGCACAATGCGGCGCTGGTCGAGGAAATGAACGCGGCCATCGAGCAGACCGAGGCGCAGGCCACCCAGCTCGACCGGATCGTGGACGTGTTCCGTACCACCCAACAGGAGGAGGCCATGGTCCGCGCCCCGGCAGCACCACGACCGCCGCGCCCGGTTGCAGCGGAGCGGACGGCACCGGCAAGCCGGGCCTATCTCAGCCGCGGCAATGCCGCCTTGGATGTCGACTGGAACGAATTCTAGGCCGCCCGGACAGCCCGGAGAATCAGGTTTCCCAATCCATTGATGCGGCTGTTCAAGGCCGCATCAATGGCGGGAAATGCCGCTTGTCTGGACAAATTTCGGATTTTTCTCCCGTGACGGGTCGATGAAATCGATTGCGGAAATGTCCGTACAGCTTTCGGTAAATACTTTCCCATAACGTTTCGAGCCAGTGAGCCGGTTCCAGGAATGACTCCAGGAGACTTTCCGGGCCTGCTAGGGGGAGTAGACATATGAAACAGATTGCGCGCCTTTTGGGAAATGTGCGCATGACCACCAGCATTCTGGTGCTTGTCATGTTGTCCATCATCGGATCGATTGCCGCGGTATCGAGTGCGATCTATCTGAACTTGCACAGCCAATCCATGTCCGACAGCCGGGTGCAGCAGGAGACCAATCTTGGCGTTGCCGCCACGATCCTGGAGCGGCGCATTTCCGGTTCGGTGCTGACCTGGGCCGAGGATGGCACGATAGCCGCCTTCCAGAGCTGGGCCATTCCTCCCTTCTACGACACGGTCGTCATCGATTCGGTGACGCGGGTGACCAAGCAGGATGCGGCGATCTATGTGACCGATACCGCAACGGGCGACATGGTCGCCAAGACCACCAGCCTGACGCTGCCCGACGGTACGCGTGCGGTCAATGGTATCCTGCCCGCCGACAGCGATGCGGTGGCCCGCCTCAATGCCGGCGAAATGGTGCTGGGGCAGATCGATATTGATGGCGTCTCCTATTATGCCGCCCTGCAGCCGATCCAGAAGACCAGCGGCGAAGTGATGGGGGCCATTCTGGCCGGCACGCCCATGGCCAATGTCGAGGCTGCCGCCAACAGCGTGCTGGGCCTGATCGCCCTGGTCGGCGGCGCTGCCATTATCGGCTTCGGCCTGATCGGGTTCGTAGCCTCGCGCATGATCACCCGGCCAATCCCGAAACTGGCAGGGGTGATGGATGTGGTTGCCCAGGGCAATTACGATGTCTCCGTGCCGTTCACCGAGAAGGGCAATGAAGTGGGCGCCATGGCCCGGGCCGTGGAAGTGTTCCGCGAAAACGGCCTGCGCGTGAGCCAGATGACCGAGGCGGAAGCGGCGCGCATCGTGGCCGACGAGGAAAAGCGCCGCCAGATGATGAGCGAGCTGCAGGGTGCCTTTGGCGAGGTGGTGGACGCCGCCATTGCCGGGGACTTCACCCAGCGCGTCACTGCCGAATTCCCCGATGCCGAACTCAACGGACTGGCATCGAGCGTCAACAACCTGGTCGAGACCTTCGACCGGAGCGTGGCTGAAGTGGGCGAAGTGCTGGGCGCCATGGCCGACACCGATCTCACGCGCCGCATGACCGGCAATTACGAAGGTGCCTTTGCCAAGCTCAAGTCCGATATCAATGCGGTGGGCGACAAGCTGACCGAGGTGGTGATGCAGCTGCGCAGCACTTCCGGCTCGCTCAAGACCGCGACCGGCGAAATCCTCTCTGGCGCCAATGACCTTTCCGAGCGCACCACCAAGCAGGCGGCAACCATCGAGGAAACCTCGGCGGCCATGGAACAGCTGGCATCGACCGTGCTGGCCAATGCCGAACGCGCCAAGAATGCCAGCGCCAGCGCCTCCAAGGTCACCAATACCGCTGAAGAGGGCGGCAAGGTGATGGATGCGGCCAATGAAGCCATGGAGCGGATCACTGCCTCCTCGGCCAAGATCTCCAA
>CBFGTF010000089.1:0-10962 GCA_965651655.1 uncultured Devosia sp. | reverse complement strand
AGGGGGAGGGAGACGATGAACACCGGCTTCGCAACCTGCGCCTCCCTCCCCTTGATGGGCTTCGATCCGTCCCGCAGGGCAAAACTCTCCGGCGGAGAGTTTTGAGGTGAGAAGGATTGAGCGTGGGTGACCTCTAGTACCCAATCTCCGTAAACCCCGCCTCTCTTGCATCATAGACCAGCAAGCGCCTGATCAGCGGCGTGCCGATGCCGGTGATCAGCTTGATCGCCTCCATGGCCATCAGCGTGCCGATGACGCCGGTGACGGGACCCAATATGCCGTTCAATTCGCAGGAGGGCAGGGCGTCGTCGCTGGCCTCTTCCGGGTAGAGCGCCGAATGGGGCGGACCCCCCAGATGCGGGGCGAACACCGTCACCTGGCCCGAAAACATCGAGACGGCGCCAGAGACCAGCGGTTTTTCGAGCCGCTCGCAGGCGGCTGCGACGATGCGGCGGGTGACCAGATTGTCGGTCCCGTCGAGCACCAGATCATATGCGCCGATCAGCGCGGTGGCATTGTCGGAACGGATGGCGATGGAGTGAAGTTCGAGCGCGACATGCGGATTGACCGCCTCGGCAAAGCGCCCGGCGCTCGTCGCCTTGCCCGTTCCGACCGAAGCGGTCGTGTGAATGACCTGCCGTTGCAGGTTGGAAAGCGAAACACTGTCCGGATCGGCGATGCCCAGCCGTCCCACGCCCGCCGCCGCCAGATAGGCAATGGCCGGGCTCCCAAGCCCCCCGGCGCCCACCACCAGCACGCGCGCATTCTTGAGCTTCTGCTGGCCGGCGCCGCCAAACCCTTTGAGCACCAGGTGGCGCGCGTAGCGGCGCGTCTCCTCGGGGCTGAGGGGCGGCTCAGAGGCCAAGGGGAACCGCCAGGAAGCGCCGGTCCGGCCCTTCGAAGCCGCCGGGATAGACCGAAACGATGGCCACCGCATTGGAGAGGGTCGTGCCCCCGAAGGGCATGACCACGCTGTGGATGCGATAATCCATCGGACAGCCGCGCGAGCGCGGCAGGTTCTGGTCGCGATGCACGAGCCTTGTGGTGCCGCTATCGGCGATGCTGAGCTCATAGCCCTTCGGCTCGATGCCGAACCAGTCTCCGCAGGGACTGGTGGCGAGCGTGGCAAAGGTGCTGAGGTTGAGGGTATAGAGGCCCGATACGGCGCCCGGCAGATAGCCGGGGGCGCCGAAGACCAGGCTATCGGCCGCCGTCTCCGGCACACCGTCTCCGATCAAGGCGGCAATTTCCACCGGCACATCGATGCGGAACTCGCTCATATGGCCGGCAGCCTTGTCGGCCACGGTCTGGCGCACGGCCTCAAGGCTGGTGTCTTCGCTTTCGGCCTGGAACCGCACAGGGGTGCCGATCACCCAGCTGTCCGTCTCCAGATCGACGATATAGAGGTTGGAATAGGCAAAGCCCGAACCGTCCTGGATGCCGTATTCCTCAAAGGCGAAATAGCGGAAATCGCGCGAAAAGCCGACATAGTCGATCAGCGCCCGGTCACCCGCCAATGCCGGCAGGACCATGGCCAGCAGGGCCAGCAGACTAGCGGCCAGTCGAGCCATGACCGCCTGTCCCACGCTCGGTTGCATCCAGTTCATCCACTTCCACCAGTTCCACTGCGCTGACGCGCGCCACCACCATTTGTGCAATGCGCTCGCCGCGCCGTAAGACGAATGGTTCCCTGCCATGGTTTATCAATAGGATTTTGACTTCCCCGCGATAGTCGGCATCGACCGTGCCGGGCGAGTTGAGGACTGTCACGCCATGCTTTGCCGCCAGGCCCGAGCGGGGCCGGATCTGCGCTTCGTAGCCCTCTGGCAGAGCAATCGCAAAGCCCGTCGGCACCATGACGAAATCGCCCGGCGCGATGGTGACGATTGTCCCGTCTTCGATGGCGGCTGCCAGGTCGAGACCGGCCGCACCAGACGTCTGCTGGCGCGGCAGGGGCAGGTCCGCCCCATGGGCGAGGCGCTTTAGGGCAATGCGAACGCTCAAGGCGCCCGTACCACCGCGAAGAGTTCGTCGGGCAGGGCGGTCGCGCCATTGATGAGATCGAGCATGGGAATGACCTGCTCGGCGCGCGTCCTGTCGCCCGAGAGCGTCATATTGGTCTCGACCACCTCTGCCCCCGAGACGGCAATAGTCATGGTGCGGCCGGCAAAGAAAGCCTCGACCATCTGGCGGGTCTCTTCGTCCATGTCGTCCTCGGCGCCCAGTTCCGCCTTCATGTCGGCTGTGGGCAGGGCCACGCGGACAAGGCCCGGTCCGGCCTCTGTAAAGCTCATGCCGCCCTCGTCCTGCCCCAGGTCGAGATCGGCGAAATTACCCTCCTCGACAATGGTGCAGGTGGCGCTGCCATCGGCGTTCTCGACCAGATCGCCCTCGGCGCAAAAGCTGTCTTCACCTGGTTCCTCGCCCTCGGCGCCCATCTTGACCATGGCATAGACATCGGCGCTCATGACCTGGATCATGGTGGCCTTGGCCGTTGTGGGGCTGGTGATGGCGACCTCGATATTGACGTCGATGCAGCCGACAAGGCCAGCCGCCAGCAGCGCCGTGGCCGCCAGCTTGCCCAGAAGTTTGACGCTCATTCCGGTTCTCCCGTGGTGGGCGGCCTCTACCACCCGATGGTGCACTCTATGTTTGGATCGCTGCGCCGGACAAGGTGTTCCGTGTCCATGCCGAGATCAGGGAAGCCCGAGCGTCCGCCAGATCAGGGCGCCGATCAGCACCAGGCCGGACCCGAGCACGGCCAGCACCAGGCCGCGCATCACCCTGTCGCGGGGACGGTTGACCATGGCGCGATGCTCGGCCAGCGCCAGTTCGGCCTGGGCGAGGAGATCGGGCACGCGGCCGGCCGCTTCCCCCAGCCGTGTCAAATGGCCCATGAGGTCTTCCAGCCGCCCCAGCGGACCCTCCTCGCGGCGAAGCCATTCACCCACCACCGGCTCGGCCACCGTCCAGATGTCCAGGTTGGGGTCGAGGCTGCGCGCCACCCCTTCCACCAGCACCATGGATTTCTGCAGCAGCACCAGTTCGGGCCGGGTCTGCATGTCGAAAAGGTCGGTGATGGTGAAGAGCTGCCCCAGCACCCGCGCCATGGAAATGTCGGCGGCGGTGCGTCCATGCAGCGGTTCGCCGATGGAGCGGATGGCAAGGGTGAAGTCGTCGACCGACTGTGTCCTGGGGACATAGCCGATGTCGAAATGGCGCTGCGCCACGAGGCGATAATTGCGGGTGATGAAACCGAAGAGGATGTCGGCGAGGAACCGGCGCTCGGCCTTGCCGATACGGCCCATAATGCCGAAATCGACGGCGATGACATCGCCGGTTTTCGGATCGGCAAACAGATTGCCCGGATGCATGTCGGCGTGGAAATAGCCGTCGCGGATGGCGTGGCGCAGGAAGCTCTGTAGCAGCTTGGCGGCCAGCGCCTTGCGGTCGACGCCCGCCCTGTCGATGGCGGCGTGGTCACGAATGGGAATGCCGTCCATCCAGCTCGTGGTCAGCACATTCTGCGCCACATGGTCCCAATGCACCTCCGGGATGACGAAGCCGGTGTCTTGCTTGATGTTCTCGGCCATTTCAGAAATGGCGGCGGCTTCCAGGCGCAGGTCCAGTTCGAGCCGCATGGAATGGTCGAGCGTGCGCACCACTTCAGTGGGCCTGAGGCGCCGGCTGGAGGGGGAGAGCGCCTCGGCCAGCCTGGCGCCGGCATAGAGCGCATTGGTATCGGCGTGAAAGCGTTCGGAAATGCCGGGGCGCAGCATCTTGACCGCCACGGTCCGCGGAACCTCGCCCGCAATGCGCAGCTTTGCCTTGTGCACCTGGGCGATCGAGGCGGCGGCGACCGGCGCGCTGATTTCGGTGAGCTGGGCCGCCTTGGCCCCCAGCGCCGCATCGAGCATGCCGGGCACCAGCTTGGGGTCGAAGGGGGGCATGCGGTCCTGCAGGCCCGAGAGGTCCGCCGCCGCCTGCACCCCGACAATATCGGGCCGCGTGGCCAGGGTCTGGCCGAATTTCACAAAGCTTGGCCCCAGCTTGTGCAGGGCCGCATTGAGCCGGTCGACACTGCCGGTGCGGCGGACCGACCGGCGCTCCACCAGCCGCGCCATGCCGATGCCCAGCTTCATCGAGGGCGGCAGCGATTCTGCGGGCAGGACGGAAAAGGCGCCTTCGCGCGCCAGCACCCAGCCGGCATGGATCAGGCGGAAATAGGAGCCGAGCGCCATGGGCTAGAGTTTCCAGCCCGAGAACAGCGTCGCGATATTGCCGGTGAAACTCGTATGCCTGACCCGCTTGAATCCCGCCTTGGCCAGCATGCTCTCGAACAGCGCCGGATCGGGGAACTTGCGGATCGACTCCACGAAATACTGATAGGGCTGGGCATCGCCGGTCACCACGCGCCCCATGGGCGGGATCACCTGATCCGAATAAAGCTGGTAGAAGGCATCGAAGCCCGGCACGTCGACCTGGGAAAATTCGAGCACCAGCATGCGCCCGCCGCGTTTCAGCACCCGATGGGCTTCATCCAGCGCCTTCTGGATACGCGGTACATTGCGGATGCCGAAGGCGATCGTATAGGCGTCGAAGCTGTTGTCCTCGAAGGGCAGGCTCTCGGCATTGGCCTCAAGGAAGCTGACCTGGCCCGGATAGCGCCAGGATTTTGCCCGCTCCGCGCCCACCCGCAGCATGTCGGCATTGATGTCCGAGACCACCACTTCGGCATAGCCGAGCGAGGTATTGACGATGCGCTCGCCGATATCGCCGGTGCCCCCCGCCATGTCGAGCACCCGATAGGGGCGCGAACCGGCCTTGGGCGGGGCCAGTTCGTTGACCATGGCATCTTTCCAGAGCCGGTGAACCCCGCCGCTCATCAGGTCGTTCATCAGGTCGTAGCGGTCGGCCACGTCATGGAACACCTTGTTGACCAGTCCCTGCTTGTCGGCCAGGGGGACGGTCTGTTCGCCGAAATGGGTGGTTTCCGATGGCTCGGTCATGGCAGGCCCTCGATAGGCGTCGTCAAAATTCTGGCGCACCATATATAAGGCAGCCAAAATTGCCCATGGCACAAAGCCGCACAGGGTGAAGGAGTTTCAGCCCATGCCCGAACTACCCGAGGTCGAGACCGTGCGCCGGGGCCTGGCCCCCTGGCTCGAAGGCGCGACCATCGACACGGTGACGCTCAACCGCAAGGATCTGCGCTTTCCCTTTCCCCCGGGGCTGAAGGCAGCGCTCGAGGGCCAGCAGGTGACCCATGTGGGGCGGCGGGCGAAATATCTGCTGATGACGCTCTCGAACGGCAAGACCCTGCTCAGCCACCTGGGCATGACCGGCTCCTGGCGCTTTGCCGAACATGGCATCGACAAGCCGCCCCGCTATTACGAACCGGGCACCGAGCCCAGGCACGACCATATGGTGTGGGCATTGTCGCATCCCCGGCATGGCCAGAGCCATTTGATCTATGCCGATCCGCGCCGCTTCGGCTTCATCGATCTCTATGATGATCCATCCGGGAGCCCCTATCTTGAGGGTCTGGGGCCCGAGCCGCTGGGCAATGACTTCCATGCCGGGGCCATGGCCATGGCCTTTGCTGGCAAGAAGGCACCGATCAAGGCGGCGCTGCTCGACCAGCGGGTGGTGGCGGGCCTGGGCAATATCTATGTCGCCGAGGCGCTGCACCGCGCCCATATCCTGCCCACCATCGAGGCCCGGACGCTGGTCACCAGGGCGGGAAGGCCCAAAAAGGCCCTCGAAGACCTGGCCTTCTCGGTTCGCGAAGTGCTCACTGCCGCCATCGAGGTGGGGGGCTCGACCATCCGCGACTTTCGCAGCGTGGAGGGCGCGGGCTATTTCCAGCACAATTTTGCCGTCTATGACCGGGAAGGCGACCCCTGCCCGACCCCACTCTGCAAGGGCGTGGTCAAGCGCATCGTGCAGTCCGGCCGCTCGACCTTCTACTGCCCCTCCTGCCAGAAGGCGCCTTAGTCACCACAAGCACCGGGCCGCCCTTGGGCGTAACCCGAGGGCCTGCCGCGACGATCGCACGGGTGGTGAGAGGTCCTCGGGTCGCGCCCGAGGACGGCATCGCGCGAATGGTAAGGACTGAGCCCGACACTGCCACCTTCGTCCTGAATCCAGTTGACGCTCGCCGCCGCTTCCCCTATAGACCGCCCAACTTGGCGGCAGTCGATAAGCCGCCGATTTCATTTCATGCCGGACGAGTGGCGCGCAGGGTGCGCGCAATCGGCCGGTTGGACGCCAAGAGGACCGCAATGGCCAATACGCCCTCAGCCAAGAAGGCTACCCGCAAGATCGAAGCCCGCACCGCGGTGAACAAGTCGCGCCGCAGCCGCGTGCGCACGTTCATCCGCAAGGTCGAGGAAGCGATCACCGCCGGTGATCACGCCGTGGCCTTCGCCGCTCTCAAGGCCGCCGAGCCCGAGATCCACCGCGCTGCCGGCAAGGGCATTGTCCATGCCAATCTGGCCGCCCGCAAGGTGTCGCGCCTCAACAGCCGCGTTAAGGCCCTCAACGCCTAATTCACGACGGCGACGGCGCTTTTCACAAAGCCGCCATCAAGCCACAATACGGGCTCCGCAAGGAGCCCTTTTTGTTGTATGGTAGGCGGGCAAGGTTTTTCGCCATTGTTCTGTCACATGACTATTGGGTGACGTTGGCGGCGGTGCGGGAACGAAGGGTGAAGCTTCGTTTTTTCAGTGTGCTGTCAGGGGTTTGTCTGTTGCCTGACAGGGTTGGGGCCTCTTGCTCCGGGTTCGCGTTCACGGTCAGGTGAAATAAAATTTTACCATAGCCGGAACCGCTAAGTGTTCGAATCTGCCTTGAGTCACAGGCTCTTGCCGGACCCTTGTTTTGGCAGCCGGCCGACCCCGAAAAACAGGCTCTGGAGTCAAGCCCCTTTTTCAGCGATTCACGTGTTGCGGGTCCAAATTCGTGCCTCTAATGTAAATTGGCCGGTGGGGAAAAAGAGGGGTGGAACGACCCTCCCGATCCACCGGTCGGCGTCCCTCGGGAGGCTGGGTTGTGGGGCAGTTCCGGCAGTCATGCCGGAGGTTTCAGCCAGTGATTTTTGTTTTGGTCGCCCTTGGGTGGCCGGTCAAATTTGAGTTGGCAGCGTTCATTCGACCGTCGGCTGGGGCAGGCCGGGTTCAAGTGAAAGGTCAAGAGGGAAACGGCGACTGACAAGGTCGCCGGACAATATCGGTGTGTCCGCCTGGCGGATGCAGGGGCGAAGCCGTGTCTAGGCAACCGGGCCAATAGCGACCGGGCAGACACACAAACAGAACAGGGTCCTTTCCGGGCTATGCGGACCGGAAGGGTGGCAAGAAAATGGGGCTAGAAACGATGATGCGACAGGCGACCGCGGGAAGAGACGATTGGGCTGCGGCCAGTTCCTCTCCTTCCTCCACTCAAAGCAAAGGCGGCAACCCTGTCATGTCCACTTCAGAGGCTTCTTCCCCCGATCACCGCGAACTCTGGACCCGCGTGCGCGCGCTCCTGAAGGCGGCGGTGGGCGAAGATGTCTTCACCTCCTGGTTCGCCCGCCTCGAACTCGAAGAAATCGTCGATGACCTGGTGCATCTGAGCGCGCCCACGCGCTTCCTTTGTTCCTGGGTCCAGTCCAATTATGCCGACCGCATCATCGAGGCCTTCCGCAAGGACATTCCCGAGGCCGCCCGCCTGCAGGTGACCATGCGCGTCAACGGCCAGGCCCGGCCGCGCCTGGCGCCGATTGCCGAGGCTGCACCCGAGCCCGCCATTCACCAGGACGCGCCTGCGCCATCGGCAGCACCCGCCATGCCGCGCCTGGTGCGCGACAATGCCAAGGCAGGTGATGCGCTCAATGGCAGCACCATCGATCCGCGCATGACCTTCGAGAGCTTCGTGGCCGGCTCGGCCAATGAAATGGCCTTCGGCGTCGCCAAGCAGATCGCCAGCGCTGCCATCAACAATGCCGTGACCTTCAACCCGGTCTATATCCATTCCACCGTGGGCCTGGGCAAGTCGCACCTGCTCAATGGCATCGCCCATGCCGTCAGCCAGGCCGACCCGTCCAAGAACATCGTCTATCTGACCGCCGACCACTTCATGTACCATTTCATTACTGCCGTGCAGCGCCAGTCGGCGCTCGGCTTCAAGGAATGGCTGCGCCGGGTCGACCTGCTGCTGATCGACGACATGCAGTTCCTGCAGGGCAAGTCGGCCACCGAATTCGGCCACACGCTGGGGGCGCTGCTGACCGGCGCCAAGCAGGTGGTCGTGGCCGGCGACGCGCCGCCGCGCGATCTCGAAATGCTCGACGAGCGTGTCCGTTCGCGTCTCTCCGGCGGACTGGTCGTGCCGATCTCCTCCTTCGACCATGATCTGCGCCGCAATATCGTGCAGCGCCGCGCCGACCAGGCCGCCGCGCGTTTCGGCCTGCATTTCCCAGGTCCCGTGGTCGACTACATTGCCCGCTCGGTGATCAGCCATGGCCGCGATCTCGACGGCGCCGTCAATCGCCTGGTGGCAGCCTTTCAGCTGACCGGCGAACTGGTCACCGTGCCGCTGGCCGAAAAGACCCTGGCCGACCTCATCCGCGCCCGCGACGCCAAGCGCGTCCGCATCGAGGATATCCTCAAGATCGTCTCGCGCCACTACAAGGTGCCGCGCAATGAACTGCTCTCGGCCCGCCGCTCGCGCGATGTGGTGCGTCCGCGCCAGATCGCCATGTATCTGGCCAAGGCCCTCACCTCGCGCTCGCTGCCCGAAATCGGCCGGCGCTTCGGCGGCCGCGACCACACCACCGTGCTCCATTCGGTGCGCAAGGTGGAACAGATGATCAAGGACGACCTGGAACTGGGCCAGGAAATCGAACTCCTCAAGCGCATGCTCGAGGAGTGAGACCCGGCGGCGGGCCTGCCCGCCGCAGAATCGCTCCAGTGGAGCGATTCTAGGGTCGAACGCCCGAAGAGCTGCGCTCGAAGGGCACGAATTCTCGATCTGTGTTCCGGCCGCGCCAAAGGCGCGGTCAACGCCTTCCTTCGGTCTCATTGGACGGGCAGGGGTCTTTGATGGTTCAGAACCTTGCCCGCTTCGTTTTCCTGATCGCGCTGGCCGCCCCCTGCATGGCGCAGGATGCAGCCCCGCCGCCCACCCCCGAACAGCGGGCCGCCCAGAACCTGGCCATTGCGGTCAGCGTACAGGAGCAATTGCTGGCCTGCTGGATGCTGCCTGCTGGCTATGCCGACAAGCTGATATCGGTGCGCCTGGCCTTCCGGGGTGACGGTTCGCTCGACGGCGAGCCGGGCGTCGAGGCCGAGAGCCTGCGCACAGCCGGGCAATATCCCGAGCTGATCCGCTCCATAGCCCTGGCCATCGAGCGCTGCCTTCCCTTTTCCGGCCTGGAAGCGCTCGGCGCCGAACCGGACGAGCGCTTCGACATCACCGTGCATTTCCAGAGCTGAAGTCCACAGCTTGGATGCGGCCAAACGCCCTGCTGGCCTTGCCAATTTCTTATGAAACTGTAAACGTCCGAACCCCGGCCCGCGCCGGATTTTGCTGTCGCGTATGCCCCAGGAAGAAGTAGTCCATGAAAGTCACGCTCGAACGCAATCATCTGCTCAAGTCGCTGAGCCATGTGCATCGGGTGGTTGAACGCCGCAACACCTACCCCATCCTGGCCAATGTGCTGTTCAAGGCCAGTGACGACCGGGTCGAGTTGCGCGCCACCGACCTCGATATCGAAGTGACCGAAAGCCTGCCGGCCATGGTCTCGACCCCCGGCTCGACCACCGTACCGGCCCATACGCTCTACGAGATCGTGCGCAAGCTTTCCGATGGCGCCGAGGTGCGGCTCGAGACCGATGGCGGCGAGAACATGGTTCTCACCTCCGGCCGCTCGCGCTTTAACCTGGCCTGCCTGTCGCCCGACAGCTTCCCCGATCTCAAGTCCGGCGCCTTTGCGCATGAATTCGACATTGCCGCCGCTTCCCTGCGCGAGCTGATCGAGCGCACCCAGTTTGCCATCTCCAATGAAGAGACGCGCTATTATCTCAACGGCATCTATTTCCACGCCGTGGAAAGCTCTGCCGCCGGCTCGCTGTTCCGCGCCGTCGCCACCGATGGCCACCGCATGGCCCGCGCCGAAATCGCAGCGCCCGCCGGCGCCGAAGGCATGAGCGGCATCATCGTGCCGAAAAAGACCGTCGGCGAAGTCCAGAAGCTGCTCGATGGCGTGGACGGCGACGTGCATGTCGAAGTGTCCGACACCAAGATCCGCTTCACCGTCGGCCCCGTGGTGCTGCTCTCAAAGCTGATCGAAGGCACCTTCCCCGATTACGACCGGGTGACGCCGAAGAACAACGACAAGCAGATGCTGGTCGACAAGTCCGGCTTTGCCATCGCCGTGGACCGCGTCTCCACCATTGCGTCGGATCGCGGCGGCAAGGCGGTCAAGCTCTCGGCCAGGGACGGGCTGCTCGAATTGTCCGTCACCAATCCCGACCACGGCACGGCCAGCGAGGAAGTGGCGGTGGATTTCGACACCGACGGCTTCGAGATCGGCTTCAATGCCAGGTACCTGCTCGACATCATCACCCAGATTCGCACCGAAAGCGCCGTCTTCCTGTTCAACGACGCCAATTCGCCCACCCTGGTGAAGGAAGAAGGCGAATCCAGCGCGCTCTATGTGCTGATGCCGATGCGCGTTTGATCTGGTGTGGCGTCTGGCCTTTCTTCCCTTCTCCCCTTGAGGGAGAAGGTGCCCCGAAGGGGCGGATGAGGGGTTCAGGGCCATCTTCGTCAACGAATGCCCGGAGGGGCTGGAACCCCTCACCCGTCTCGGCCTGCGGCCGATCCACCCTCTCCCTCAAGGGGAGAGGGGAAGAAGAGGCGACATGATCCGCCACATCTCCCGCCTGCGTCTCACGGCCTTTCGCAATTATGCCTCTG
>CBFGTF010000088.1:0-11217 GCA_965651655.1 uncultured Devosia sp. | reverse complement strand
GCCTTGGCGTGATGGCGGCTGCGGTAGTGCTGGAACCGGCCACCGCGCCATTTCTCGATCATGCCATTGCCATGGGCGGCTCGGGTCCCGCGCGGATCATCGGGCGGAAATGCTCAGTCACGGCGCCGATGGCGGCCATGGCCAATGGAGCGCTGTCCCATGCCCTCGATTTCGAGGACACGTTCGAGCCGGGCATGATCCATCCCAACGCCTCGCTCGTCCCGGCCGTGCTGGCCTTGGCACAGATGGAAAAACCGGGCGGGCGTCTGGTGCTGCAATCGCTCGCCATCGGCTGTGATTTTGCCTGCCGCCTGTCGCTGGCGCTCGATGGCGATCCGGCCCGCCGCGGCTGGTATCATCCGCCAATTCTCTCGGGCCTGGGCGCCACGCTGGGTGCGGCCTACCTGATGGGACTGACCGAGCAGCAGGCCATCGATGCGCTGGGTCTCTTTGCCGCCCAGTTCATGCTGGCGGACGAACTGAAGCGGTCGCCGCAATCACACCTGCGCGCCGTGCGAGAGGGGCTGGCGGCCCGCGCAGCGGTCGAAGCCGTTCTGCTCGCCCGCGCCGGGGTGCGGGCGGTGGAGCGACCGTTGGAAGGCCCGAGTGGGGTCTTTGCCCAGTTGACCGGCAATGGACCGCAGGAGCAGGCGCTGCTGGATGATCTTTGTATTCGGTTCGCCGGGCCCTCTGTCGCGATCAAGCGCTGGCCCAGTTGCCGTGGGACCCACAGCGCCATCGTCGCGGCCCAGTCCTTGCGGCAGCGGGGCGTTTCGGCGGGGTCGATCGCGCGGGTTGAGGTCATAGCGACGCCCCCCAATGACATGCTCTTCGTGCCGCGCCAGAGCCGGATTGCCCCGGCCACGTCCATCGATGCAAAATTCTCCATTCCCTATGTCTTTGCGGCGGCCCTGACGCAGGAAGCCATTGATCTGGGCGCCTTTGCCGAAGGGCCGCGCGGCGATGCGGCGATTCTTGCCTTGGCAAACAAGGTCGAGATGAAGGACCTGATGGCATCGCCCGGTTTCGAGGCGCGCTATGAGATCGAACTGGTGGACGGCTCGCGGATAGTCGAGGAGATTGTCGCGGTTCCCCAGTGGCGTGCCGCGGACATGCAGCTTGCCGATCTCGCCCCCAAGCTCGGCAATTGCCTCGGCTTTGCCGGGGTGGATGCCGGTGCCTTTCTGGAGGCGGTCCGTGCCGTCGAGGCACACGGCGTCGAACCGCTGATGCAGCTCCTATAGCGCCGGTTCGACAAGACCCAGCTCGGCCAGCACTTCGGCTGTATGCTCGCCCAGGAGCGGCGGCGGCGCATCGATGCCCGGGCCGTCATGGGCGAATTTGAAACCGGCATTGAGGATCGTGGTATGCCCGACGGCGGCGTTCGGCACATGGATGGGCAATTGCAGCGCGCGGTCCTGCAATTGCGGCAGGCCCAGCACATCGCGCACCGGGCGAACCGCTCCGGCCGGAACACCGGCATCCGACAGAATGCGTTCCCATTCCAGTGCCGTGCGCGTGCGGAAGGACTTGGCCAGTTCCCCCTGCAACTCCTTATCATGGCTCATCCGGCTGTCGCCATCGGCAAAGCGCGGATCAGTCAGCAGATCCGGCCTGTCCAGCGCGGTACACAGGCGCTCATACTGGTTCTGCTGCACCGCGCCGATGGTGATCGGCTCATCCAGCGTCTGGAACGTGTCGGCGGTGGGCGCCAGCGAAAAACCGCGATTGCCGGTGCGCTTCGGCTCGGTGCCAGAGATCACCAGCGGATTGACCACCGAGGCCATCATCACCAGCGAGGCATCGAGCATGGACATGTCGATGAACTGGCCCCGCCTCTGAGGGTCGCGCTCGCGCTGGACATAGGCGGACTGGATGGCAAAGGCCGCCAGCAGCGCCGAATAGGTATCGACAATGGGAAAGCCCACCCGCATCGGGCCGCTATCGGCCTCGCCCGAAAGGCTCATCAGCCCCGAGACCGACTGGATGATCTGGTCGATGGCCGGATAGTCGCGCATCGGACCCTCCTGGCCATAGCCCGAAATCGAGCAGAAGATCAGCCCGGGCTGGTCCTGGCGCAAGGTTTCATAGCCAAGGCCCAGTCGGTCGATGACACCGGGCCGGAAATTCTCGACCAGGATGTCGCAGGTGGCGATGAGCCGGCGCGCAGCGTCCCGCCCGAAATCGGATTTGAGGTCGAGGACAATCGACTTCTTGCCGGCATTGGCACCGATAAAGGGCTCGGCCATGCCGCGCAGTTCGCGGCGCTGGGTGTAGTTGCGCAGCACGTCACCGCCGGGCGGCTCGACCTTGATGACTTCGGCGCCCAGCAGCCGCAGGAAATGGGTCGCGAGCGGGCCGGCAATGACATGGCTGAAATCGGCAATCCGCACGCCGGCCAGTGGTTGGGCCAAAGCTCTTCTCCCATTTTTATAGTTCATTTAATGAACTATTGAGGGAGATGTTGTCAAGCTTGGCTCAATCGTCGTCACCGGCGAGCATGCCGCGCTCGTCCTGCCTGGCGGCGCCGCGCTCGGCCATATGGTCGAGGAGCCGGTTGAGCAGGCCGAACAATTGCTGCTTCTCGTCGGCCGAAAAGGGCGCCAGCAGCGCCTCGTGCTGCTCGTGCATGCGCTGGTTGATCCGCTCAAACTTGGCGCGCCCGGCCTCGGTCAGGGTCAGGGCATTATAGCGCTTGTCTGCCGCCACCTTTTCGCGCTGCACCAGGCCCCGGTCCTCAAGTGTCTTGATCAGCTTGGTCACGGCGGATTTCTTGAACACCAGGGTCGAGGCGACGTCGTTCTGCGAGGTGCCGGGATTGAGCCCGATCAGGCATATGACAACGAGTTCGCCCTGCTGGGCGTCGAAATCGGCAAAGAAATCGGCATTTTCGGCGCGGATATGCGCGCGCAGCGCGCGCGTCAGGAAGGGCAGGTTCTCGCGCAGATTTCCGAGTTGCACGCCCTGGCGGTCGGGGCTGGCGCCGTCGCTCTGTGTCATCCGCGGTCCCTCGTCTCGGCTGAGGTGACTATCCGGCAAAGCCGGGCAAGTCAAACCGGCCCATATCCCCGCTTGACCCGCCCAAAAACAGTTCATAAAATGAACTAATAAATGAGGAGGGATCATTGGCACCTGTGGACATTGCGCCCGGACTGGACGCCAAACAGGCGCGAGAGGCACTCGATGCGGCCTTCGCAGCCGAGGATCTTTCGGCGCGCGACCTGGCCGAACCCTCTATCGGCGTCTTCGGCAATGGCGTGCCGGAAACGCTTATCGCGGCTGCAGGCGCCATTCCGATCCACGTCAATTTCTCCCGCCGTGTCGGCGCCGGCCCCATGGATGAGGTCATCGAGCCCTTCGTGGATGCCGAGGTGCGGATATTCCTCAATCGCTTTGCCGCGGGTGACTTCGATGCGCTTGCCGGCATTGTCTTTGCCCGCGACGATGCGGCAGCGCTCACGGCCTATCAGTACGCAACCGAATGGGTGCGCCAGGGCCGGGCGCCTGCGTCCGTCCCCGCCCTTTTCCTTTTCAATCTGGTGCACAAGGCCGGTCCTGCCGCTATCCGCTTCAACCAGATCCAGTGCGACAAATTGCAGGATTTTCTGGTGCGCGTGGGTTTGTCCATGCCCGATGCCGCGGCGCTGGCTGCAAAAGCCGAACACGCCGCGCGCCGCCAGTCTGCACTCACCGCTCTCGATGCGGTGGCGTCCGGAGCGCTGGCCTCGCGCTGGCGCAATGCCGGCCGCTTCCTGCCGGTCGCGCGCCATGCCGACCTGCTCGAAACCGCGCTAAAGTCCATCACGGCCGGGCCCACCGGACGCCCCCGGCTTGGCCTCGTCGGCTCCCCGATCATTGCGCCGGGGTTCTTCGACATGCTCGATACAATGGGTGACCTGGCCTGCAACGCACAGGCATTCGGGCAGGTGTGGCCCGGCCCCTGGGAGATTGAGCATCAGCGCGAAGCGATGCTGGCAGCGCTGGCCGATGACCCCTTCTGCCTTCGCATCTCGCCCCCCGGGCGGCATCGTCAGGCCCTGCTGGACGCCATCACGGCTGCGAACTGTTCGCTCGTCATCTGCCAGCTGGCCCAGACCGACGACACCTTCGGCTGGGAAATACCCGGCCTCATGGCGGCGCTGGCCGCCCGTGGCATCGGCTTCGTCAATCTGGGGTTCCGCGACCCGGAACCCGATGCGGGCTGGCTCTCCCACGCGGCCGGCAGGATTGCAGCAGCCTTGGAGCAGATGTCATGACCTACCAGCCGCTGGCTGCCACCGCCGCCGCTGCCGAATATCAGCGCAACTGGGTCAAGGGGCTGCGCGCCCAGATCACCTCGGGCACCCAATATGCCTTCGTCAATGCCGACACGCCCCATGAACTCTTCCACGCCATGGGCATGCCCATCGTCACCAACCAGTGGTGGTCGGCGGTCATCGCGGCCAAGCAATTGTCCGAATTCTACTTCGACTACATGCAGTCCATCGGTTTCCACGAAAGGCTGGCGCGCTATTCCAGTCTGCCGCTGGTGGCCGAGCTTGAAGGCAATTCGGAGCGCCAGCCCTGGGGTGGCTTGCCGCGTCC
Organism: uncultured Devosia sp.; assembly: GCA_965651655.1. Lineage (GTDB taxonomy): Bacteria > Pseudomonadota > Alphaproteobacteria > Rhizobiales > Devosiaceae > Devosia. The sequence continues at coordinate 6,633 of CBFGTF010000088.1, read as the reverse complement.
GGCCATGCTGTGCGCCCGTCTCAGCGCCGATGATCACGCGCATATCTTTTCGCTCTGGGCCGAAAAGACCGGCGCCCACCTGACCCTGCTGTCGGCGCCCGCCGTGCCCGACCCGCAGCCGGACTGGTGGCGCAAGGCCCGCAAGGACTGGGAAGAGCTTTACCACGCCGACCGGCTGGACCTGATGGTCGCAGAATTCGAGGAGTTGATCGGGGAACTCGAAGCCCTGACCGGTCGCCCCTTCGACCGGGAGGCCTTTGGCCGCTACATGGACGCCATTGACCTCCAGGAGCAGATTTTCGAGGACACCAGCGAAATGGTGGCGGCCGCGCCGCGCTGCCCCATTCGCATTTCCGAGCAGATCCCCAATGTGATGATCCCGCAATGGCACCGCGGTTCCGACTGGGCCATTGCCCACGCGCGGCGCTTCCGGGACGAAGTGGCTGAACGCATCGAGGCGGGCACCGGCATTGTCGAGAATGAGCGCGTGCGCATGATGTGGATCGGCGCCGGCCTCTGGTTCGACACCAGCTTTTACGCCGCGTTCGAGGAAAGCCATGGCGCGGCCTTTGTCTGGTCCATGTATCTGCCCTTTGCCGGTGATGGCTACCGGCGCGCCAGCAATGGCGATCCGCTGCGCGCCCTGGCGGCGCGCGTTTCCGCCATGAACGAGCAATTGCACCAGCCGCCCTGGGTCAATGCCTGGATGGTTGAGCAGGCCAAAAAATACCGCATCGATGTGGCGCTGATGCTGATCCCCCAGCATGACCGCTTCTCCGGTCATGGCTCGCTCTTTGCCAAGGCGGCGCTGGAGGAGGCCGGCATCAGGGTGGTGGAAGTGTGGTCCGACATGGTCGACCAGCGCGACTGGGATCGCGACGCCGTGGTCGGCCGCATCACCCCGATCCTTGATGAGGTAGTGCGCGCAAAGGGCGTTTGACGTAGTTCACTTAATGAACTATTATGGTTCATAACGAGATCGGCAAAGCCGACGATTGGGTAGGGAGGTGCGCCATGGGTGCGCTGGACGGCCTCAAGATTGCGGATTTCTCCTGGGTGGGTGCCGGTCCGCGCGCCACCAAGGATCTGGCGGACAATGGCGCCACGGTCATCAAGATCGAGTCGCGCAAGCGCCTGGATCTGGGCCGTCTCTCTCCGCCCTTTGCCGGCGGCGTCAAGGATCCTGACGGCTCGGCCTTCTTTGCCCAGACCAATACCTCCAAGCAGAGCGTCACCATCAATCTCTCGACCCCGCAGGGCATCGAGATCGCCAAGAAACTCGTGGCCTGGGCCGATGTCGTGGTCGAGAATTTCGGCCCTGGCTTCATGGACCGCATCGGGCTTGGTTATGAAACGCTGAAATCCATCAAGCCCGACATTATCCTGGCCAGCGTGTCGGTTGCCGGGCGCACCGGGCCCATGGCGGGCTTCCGCGGTTACGGCAATTCGGCCGCCGCCCATTCGGGCCACGCATCGCTCACCGGCTGGCCGGGCCGCGATCCGCACATGCCACCGCTCGCCTATGGTGATGTGATCGCGCCGATGTTCGCCACCGTCGCCATTCTCGCAGCGCTCGAACACAGGGCGCGGACGGGCGAGGGCCAACATCTCGATATTTCCCAGATCGAGCCGATGATCCATGTCATCGCTGATCTTTACGCAGCCGACACCGTGCCCGGCAAGGCAGGCAATGACGACCGCGAATATCGCATCCACGGCGTCTATCCCTGCGCCGGAGATGACGCCTGGATCGCCATCGCCGCCCGGGACGAGGCTGATGTGGCAAAGCTTGCTGCTGCTCTTGAGATCGCTCCCGATCAACTCAACGACCAGTCGATTGCCGAAGCCACTGCAAGGCTGGACAAGGTCGAACTGGCGAACTGGTTGGTGGAACTGGGGCTCGCTGCCGCGCCTGTGCTGGACGGAAAAGACGTGTTCGAAAGCCTGGATCTTGCGGCAGGGCACCATTTCGTGGCGCTCGATCATCCGGTGCTCAAATCCTCGAAAATGCCCGCCCCACCCTATGCATTCAGCCAGACACCCTGGACCATGACGCGCGCGCCGCTGCTGGGGGAGCACAACGCCGAGGTCTTCGGCGAGATTGCCGGACTGAGCGCCGACGAAATCGAAACTCTGACCGAAGAGGGGGTCCTGGCATGAGCCTCCTCGCCGGTATCAGGGTTCTGGAGATTTCCGACGGGCTGGTCGATTTCGGCGGCCGCATGCTGGCCGAACTCGGGGCCGAGGTCGTCTCGGTGCAGGGGGGCGAAAAGCGGCTGCCGGAACGCGAACTGGCCTGGCACCATGGCAAGACAAGGCTCAAGGGTGACGACAGCGACGCCATCATCGCCCTGGCCAGGAACGCCGATATCGTCCTCGATGGCCAGCGCAATGGCGATCGCTTCGATCTGACCGCCGCGCTTGCCGACACGCCCGGCATCATCCATGTGCGGGTCAACACGCTCATGGGGTCCAGCCGCCCGGCCAGTGATCTGACGCTGATGGCGCAATCGAGCCTGATGCATGTGACCGGCGATCCGGAAAGCCCCCCGCTGCGCTTTCCCGGTGAGCAGGCCTATGTCCTGACCGGCATCCAGGCGGCCACCGCCGCGCTGATGGGGCTCTTCGCGCGCCGCCGTATCGGGCGTGGGCAGACCGTGGATGTCTCGGCGCTCCAGAGCGCCACCTTGGCCAGCTACCGTGAAGCGGTAATGTATGAATGGACTGGCCGCATCGGCCGGCGTCGCGGCAACCTCCTGGTACGCGGCAAGTCCGGCGTGCGGCAGATCTGGCCGGCCCGCGACGGTCACGTCACCTGGTCGATGATCGACAATCCGCCCATGATGCGGGCGCTGGTTGCCGTGATGGTGGACCAGGGCGTGGCCGGTGAACTGGCCGATATCGACTGGGACAATACCCTGGTGGCCGATACGCCGCAGGAAACTATCGACCGCTGGCAGGAGATCGTCGCCCGCTTCTTCCTTTCGCAGGGCAAGGCGCAATTGGGGCGCTGGTCGCTGGAAAAGGGCTGGGGCCTTTCGGTCATCAATACGCCGGCCGAAGTGCGCAATAGCGAGCATCTGGCAGCCCGTGGCCTCTTTGTTCAGGTCACGGATGAAGCGACGGGCAAGAAGGCGAGCCTGCCCGGCCCGCTCTTTGCCTCTTCGCTCAAGCAGACGCCGCCCGCCCGAACCCTGGCCGCGCCACGGCCTGCGGGCAGTTTCAAGTCATGGGGGACCAGATGAGCGGTGCTCTGGCTGGCCTCAAAGTTCTCGATTTTTCCCGGCTGCTGCCCGGGCCCTATTGCACGTGGCTCTTGGCCGATATGGGCGCCGAAGTGCTGCGGGTGGAAAATCCCCGTGAGATCGCCAAGCAGGCCAAGGTCTTTGGCTGGGACCGCCTTCCGCCCGAGACGCGCGCGCAACTACGCGAGAACGACATCCTTGCCCGCAACAAGCGGTCCCTGATGATCGATATCGGTCATGAGGATGCGCTTCCGGTGTTGCAGGACCTGGCGCGATGGGCCGACATCGTGGTCGAGGACTATCGCCCCGGCGTGCTCGATGGCCTTGGACTGGGCTTCCAGGCGCTCTCAGCCATCAATCCCCGCCTTGTCTATGCAAGCCTGACGCTGTGTGGCCAGACCGGGCCTTATCGGGACAAGCCGGGCCATGATCCGGTGGCGCTCTCGATTGCGGGGGTGCAGTCCCGCATCGGCGAAGACCCCGATGCGCCCAGCTTTGCCGGCATTCCGGCGGCCGATGTCATCACCGGCAGCCATGCCGCCTTTGCCATCCTGGCTGCCCTTCATGAACGACATGGCACCGGGCAGGGGCGTCATGTCGACGTGGCCATGAGCGATTGCGCCATGAGCCTGCTGGTCAATGTGCTCTCGCGCCATCCCGATCCGGCCTCGATCCCGCCCCGCGGCACAAGGCGTGCCGATATGGGGCTCTGGCGCACCCGCGACGACAAATTCATCTGCACCACCGATATGGAGCCGCGCTATTGGCGCATCTTCTGTGACACGGTCGGCCGGCCGGACTTCGCGCCCTTGCAGAACGATGTCGAACGACGCCCCGAAATCCGCGCTGCGCTCGAGGCCATCTTTGCCCAGCGTGACCGGGACGAGTGGCTGGCGATCCTGGAAAACGCCGGCACCCAGTTTGCGCCCGTCCATGATGTCGGCGAGGCGCTGGCCGATCCGCATAACCGGGCCCGCGGCATGGTCGTTGAAACCATTGGCGCCGGCGGCGCGACGGTCCGGCAGGTCGGCCCGCCCGTGCGCCTTGACACAGGAAATCCGGTCCGCTGGCTCGGTCATGCCCCCGGAACCGATACTGAAGCCGTACTCGCCGAAATTGGAATTGGCGGGACGGATCTTGACCAACTCAGGAGGAGCGGCGCCCTCGGCGCCGAAAACGAGGTCTCATAAGGGAGGAAATTATGAACCTGAAACTGAAGACGTGGACTTTGCTTGCCGCAACTGCGCTGGTCGCCCTGTCCGGGTCCGCCCTGGCACAGGAATTCCAGCTCACCTACTCGACCACCTATTCGCCCACCCACCCCTATGGCGCCGCCGACCAGGCCTGGATGGACCGCATCAAGGAGCAGACCGGCGGCCGGGTCGAAATCACTGCGTTCTGGGGCGGGTCGCTGATCACCAGCCGCGAAGGCATTGACGAACTGGCGGCCGGCGTGGCCGACATCGCCTATATCGCGCCCATCTATGCCCGCTCCGGCTATGACCTGAGCCGCCTCACGCCACAGCTGTTCTATGGCTATGAAGATGCGCAGGACGTGCTGCGGGTCTATCTCGACCTGTGGGAAGAATATCCCCAGTTCGCCGAGGAACTCGATGGCGTCAAGGTTCTGGGCTTCAATGTCGGCACGCCCATGCACCTGATGCTGCGCGACGCCCCGTTCGAAAAGATCGAGGACCTGCAGGGCAAGCGCATCCGCTCGGCCGTCGACTATGTCGGCGCGCTGGCCGCCTATGGGGCGGAGGGTGTCACCATGCCCATGACCGACACCTATCCCTCGCTGCAGCGCGGCGTTCTCGACGGGGTGATTGCGCCCTATGAAGCCTTGAAGTCCCTCAGCTTTGCCGAGGTGATCAAGTTCTATTCCGAGCTGCCCCACAGCCGTGGCGCCTATCCGTCGCGCGCCATGAATGGCGATGTCTGGGCCACCTTGCCCGATGACATCAAGCAGGTCTTCGAGGACAATATCGAGTGGTGGACCCAGACCAATTATGAACTGGCCCAGGGCGCCGAGGACGAAGGCCGGGCCTATGGCGAGGAATTGGGCGTGACCTTCAACGCGGTCGACCCCGCAGTGATTGCCCAATATTCCACGGCCTTCGCCACTTCCGCCAAGGCGACCGCCGAGCAGCTCGACGCCAGCGGCCTGCCGGGCACGGAAATCCTCGGCAAGATCCGCGCCGCCAACGGCGAATAGGCATCCCAAAGTGCCGCGCGCTCATCCGGCGCGCGGCGCATTCCCACAGCCGGAGTTGCCATGACCCTTCTTGGAACAATCCTGCGGCGTCTGTGCGCGCTGGCGGCTTTCATAGGCGTCGCCGCCATTCTCGCCCTCATGCTGCTCACCGTGGTGACCGTGGTCTTCCGCGCCATCGGCATCGCTTTTCCGGGCACCTATTCCCTGTCCGAACTGCTGCTCATCCCGGCGGTGTCCTTCGCGCTGGCCTATGCGGCCATGCAGGGGGAGCACACCCGGGTGACCCTGTTTGTCGATCGCATCAAGTCGGACCGGCTGCGTCTTGGCCTGCATGGCGTCATGACCCTCTTGGGCTCGCTGTTCTGGGTCGCCATTGCCTGGGCCACGATCAAGGAAGCCATCCGCCGCGGCGCGCAGAACGAGCTGTCCCCCATCATCAACGTCCCTGTTGCGCCCTTCCGCTGGGCCATGGCCACCGCGATCATCCTGCTCTGCGTGGTGCTGCTCTACCAGGCCATCCAGCTGCTGCGGGGCGAACCCGTCGAAGAAGAGAGCCAGGCCGGAGACTATTCCAAATGACCGTTGCCATCGGCTTTGCCGGTCTCGCAATCCTTTTTGCCTTCATCACCTTCGGCATGCCCATCGGCTTTGCCATGGGCCTGGTGGGTTTTTTCGGCTTCGCGCTGATCATCAGCCTCGACGCAGCCGTGGTGCGCATCGGCGTGACCGCCTATGACCTGGCCACCAACCATGCCATCGGCACCATCCCGCTGTTCCTCTTCATGGCGCATCTGCTCTTTGCCTCCGGCATCGGGCGAGACCTCTATGACTTTGCCTCGAAATGGCTGGGCCGGCGGCGCGGCGGGCTCGCCATGGCCACGGTCGGCGCTTCGGCGGGCTTCGCGGCCGTCAGCGCCTCCTCGCTGGCGACCACGGCCACGATGGGCCTCGTCGCCCTGCCCGAAATGCGCAAGCACAATTACAATATCTCGCTGGCCTCCGGTAGTGTCGTCGCCGGGGGTACAATCGGCTCGCTCATCCCGCCTTCTGGCATGTTCATCATCTATGGCATCCTGACTGAAACCTCGATCGGCAAGCTGTTCGCCGCAGGCATTGTGCCGGGCATATTGCTGGCGCTGTTCTATATCATCACCATCGCCATCTGGTGCCGCA
>CBFGTF010000087.1:0-11261 GCA_965651655.1 uncultured Devosia sp. | reverse complement strand
TGCGCTGGATCGTGGGTGGTGGCGCAGCGATCATTGCTGCCGGAGCCCTGGTGTTCCGGCGAATTGATATTGCCATGATACTGGGCGCGGTGGCCGCTTCGGTGCTGCTGCGCGGGCGGCTGGGGCGGTTTTCCTTCGACAGCATTGGCGGCCATGGCGGTGGCAATGTCTCCAAGGTGAAAAGCCGCTACCTGGCAATGGAACTGGATCATGACACCGGCGAACTGAGCGGGCGGGTGCTGGACGGGCAATATGCCGGCTGGGACCTGATGGACCTCGGCGAGGCTGAGACGAGGGCGCTCATTGACGAGATCGGGCATGATGCCGAGAGCGTGAACCTGCTCGAAAGCTGGCTGGATACCAACCGGGCCGGATGGCGCGAATATTTCTCCGAGACCGCTGGCGGTGCGGATGGAGGGCAGGGCGCATCGAAGGGGAGCGGGGGCGACCCGGTGGCCGAAGCCTATGCCGTGCTGGGCTTGAAGCCCGGTGCCAGCAACGAGGATATCAAGGCAGCCCATCGCGAACTGATGAAGGGCGTGCACCCTGACCATGGCGGCTCGGAATTCCTGGCCGCCAAGATCAACGAGGCGCGCGATCTTCTGCTGGGGCGCTGACGACAGCGTCGGTCAGCCGGGCTGGCCGGGGTCTGGTTGCGATCATTGATCGTCCGCGGACAAGTCACGCGCAATAAATGCCGTAGAGCGTGGTGAGAACCTGCTTCACCGCATCCGACGCCAGCGAATAATACATCTGCTGGCCATCTCGCCTGGCTTTGACAAAGCCCAGGGCGCGCAGCTTGGCCAGATGCTGGGACAGGGGTGATTGGCCCAGGTTCACCCGCTCACCCAGTTCCGACACGTTCAGTTCATTGTCGAGCAGGTTGCACAGGATCAGCAGGCGCTTGGCATTGCTCATGGCATCGAGCAGCCGCGTCGCCTCCTCGGCATTGGCCTCTAGTTTTTCAATTTCCATCTTGATCATATTAGAAAGTGCTTATATACGAATATCCGTAACAGACGCTCAGGCGTTTGAACAGCCCGTAGCACATGAGGCCGCCATGCACACCAATGTAGGTACCCCCGATCGTCTTGTCCGAATCGTATTCGGCATCACCCTCCTCGTCTTGCCCTTCATCCCCGGCCTCGCCGTGTTCGCCAATCCGCTGGCTTTCTGGGCTGCGCTGATTGCCGGTCTGGTCCTGCTGGTCACGGGCCTGGTTCGGTTCTGTCCTCTTTACACCCTTTTCGGCCTCTCGACTTGCAAGGTATCCCGTTAATGACTGAATTTACGCCGGCGCTGTCGCTTCTGGGCGGCGCGCTGATCGGCCTGTCGGCCGTTCTTCTCATGGCTTTCCATGGCCGGATAGCCGGCATGACCGGTATTCTCTCAGGCCTTCTGCCCCCCGTTTCCAGTGATTGGGCATGGCGCGCTGCCTTCATTGCCGGCGCCATTGTCGCTCCCATGCTGATCCTGGGCGTGTCCGACCACGCCATCGCCTATGCCAGCCCGGTTCCGACCCCATGGGTCATCATTGGCGGGCTGATTGTCGGCGTCGGGGTCTATTTCGGCTCCGGCTGCACGTCCGGGCATGGCGTGTGCGGCATGGCCCGCCTGTCTCCGCGCTCGATTGCCGCCACCGCGACCTTCATGGCCACCTCCATGGCCACGGTCTTTGTCATTCGTCACGTCATCGGGGGCTTCTGATGCTGAGAACTCTTGTTGCCGGCGTGACCGGCCTCGTCTTCGGCACCGGCATAGCCCTTTCGGGCATGGCCAATCCGGCCAAGGTACTGAATTTCTTCGATGTTGCCGGAACCTGGGATGCGTCCCTGGCCTTCGTCATGGGCGGGGCGCTGGTCGTGGCGGCCATCGGCTACCGCCTTGTGCTCAGGCGCAGCAAGCCGCTCTTCGAGCCGCGGTTTCACCTGCCTGCCAATCGCAAGCTGGATATGCCGCTGCTGGCCGGTTCCGCGGCCTTCGGGATCGGATGGGGCATTTCCGGCTTCTGTCCGGGTGGGGCGATCCCGGCCCTCGGCCTGAGCGAGCCTTCGGCATGGATCTTCGTTGGCGCCATGCTGGCCGGAATTGCCGCCGCCCGTACCGTTCGGTTCGCGCTGCAGGCGCGGTCCACCCAACCTGCCTGACCTTCAAGAAAGGACTAGAAAATGGCCACCCTACCTTTTGCTGCGGACCTTTCGGTCAAGCCGGATGTCACCGCTTTCTTCGACGCGCCGACCAATACGATCTCCTATGTGGTCAAGGATCCGCACTCCTCGTCCTGCGCGGTGATCGACAGCGTCATGGATATCGACTACGCCGCCGGCCGCATCACCTATGACGGTGCGGACGCCATCATCCGCTTTATCGAGGAGCATCAGCTCAAGCTCGAATGGCTGATCGAGACCCATGTGCATGCCGACCACCTGTCGGCGGCGCCCTATATCCAGGGCAAGCTCGGCGGCAAGCTGGGCATCGGCGAGAACATCACCATCGTCCAGGACACGTTCGGCAAGGTCTTCAATGAAGGCACCGAATTCCAGCGCGATGGCAGCCAGTTCGACCGCCTGTTCAAGGATGGTGACACCTACCAGATTGGCGGGCTGACCGCCCATGTCATGCACACACCCGGCCATACACCCGCCTGCATGACCCATGTCATCGGCGACGCCGCATTCGTGGGCGACACGCTGTTCATGCCCGATGGCGGCTCTGCCCGAGCCGACTTCCCGGGTGGCGATGCGCGCACCCTTTACCGGTCCATTCAGCGGGTTCTGTCGCTGCCGCGCGAGACGCGCCTGTTCATGTGCCATGACTATGGCCCGAACGGCCGCGACATTCAGTGGGAGACCACCGTGGGCGACGAGATCGACCACAATATCCATGTCGGCCAGGGCACTGACGAGGATACCTTCGTCAAGATGCGCGAAGCGCGCGACGCCACCCTTGCCATGCCCAAGCTGATCATTCCGTCCCTGCAGGTCAACATGCGGGCCGGGCAGCTGCCGCCCAAGGACAAGGACGGCAAGACGTACCTCAAGGTCCCCGTAAACGGGCTGTAGCGCCCCACACTGCGCCCGTCTCCTTCCTCCACCATCCTGGCCGGCGGAAGGAATTTTTCCAGGAGAAACCGATGTTCTCATTTCTCAAATCTAGGTCCAACACCATGAATGTCCGCAAGATCGACGATAGTTTTGCCGTTACCGGTCAGATCACCCCTGAGCAGGTCAAGACGGTCTCCGAAGCCGGCTACAAGTCCATTGTCTGTGCGCGCCCCGACAACGAGGAGTTCGGCCAGCCCAACTTTGGCGAGATCGCCCGTGCTGCCGAGGCCGAGGGTATCCAGATCGTCCACATTCCCGTCTCGGGCGCGCTGGGCGAGGGCCAGATCATCCGCTTCCACGAGGCCTGGGAAAAGATGCCCAAGCCCATGCTCGGCTATTGCCGCTCCGGCGCCCGCGCCGGGAGCCTGCATGCCACGCTGAGCCGCTGACCCGACCTTCGCCAGCCCCGACAAGAGAACCGATGACCCTCAAGACCTATCTGCCCATTCTCGATTGGGGCCGGCGCTATGACCGGCAGGCGCTGACCAGCGACCTTGTTGCTGCCGTCATCGTCACCATCATGCTGATCCCGCAGTCGCTGGCCTATGCCCTGTTGGCGGGCCTGCCACCCGAGGTGGGGCTCTATGCCTCGGTGCTGCCACTGATTGCCTATGCGATCTTTGGCACGTCGAGCGCCCTGGCGGTCGGCCCGGTGGCAGTCGTGTCACTGATGACAGCGGCGGCTGTCGGGCGCGTGGCGGCGGAGGGCACGGCAGACTATGCAAGCGCGGCAATCATCCTGGCGGCGCTGTCCGGGCTGTTTCTTGTCGCCATGGGTCTGTTCCGGCTGGGCTTCATCGCCAATTTCCTGTCCCATCCGGTCATTTCGGGCTTCATCACGGCCTCGGGCCTGATCATTGCCACCAGCCAGCTTGGTGGCCTGCTCGGAATCAGTACCGAAGGTCATGCTCTGCCGGAATTGCTGGGCTCGATTGGCGCGCATATCGGCGAGGTCAACTGGTATACACTTGCGGTGGGCGCTGTGTCGCTGGGCCTGCTGCTCTGGATTCGCTACGACCTCAAGAACTGGCTTGCGCGCTTCAGGGTCCCAAAGGGCATTGCGACCATTGTGGTGCGTGCCGGTCCGGTGCTGGTGGTGTTTCTCACCATGGCGTGGTCCGCGCTGTTCGATCTGGGCAGCAAGGGTGTGGCGCTTGTCGGGCAGGTGCCTCAGGGCCTGCCGATGCTGTCACTGCCAAGCCTGGATATCGATACCATCCAGGCACTTGCCGTGCCCGCGATCATCATCTCCATCGTGGGCTTTGTTGAGTCCATCTCTGTGGCCCAGACCCTGGCGGCGCGTCGGCGCGAGCGCATCACGCCTGATCAGGAGTTGATCGGGCTCGGTGCCTCCAATATCGCTGCAGCGATTGGGGGTGGATATCCGGTGACCGGCGGCTTTGCGCGTTCGGTGGTCAATTTCGATGCCGGGGCGGCTACACCGGCCGCAGGTGCCTTCACTGCCATCGGCATTGCGCTGGCGACCCTGCTGCTGACGCCCTTCCTGGCCGTTCTGCCCAAGGCGACGCTGGCCGCCACCATCGTCGTGGCCGTCCTCACCCTGGTGGATTTCTCCATTCTCAAGCGCGCCTGGTCCTATTCGAAGGCCGACTTCGTCGCCGTTGCCTTCACCCTGGCCGGCACCCTGGTCCTTGGCGTCGAAACCGGCATCGCGCTGGGTGTCGGCGCGTCGATTGTGATCTTTCTCTATCGCTCGTCGCGACCCCATGCCGCGATCGTGGGGCAGGTGCCCGGGACCGAGCATTTCCGGAATATCAAGCGGCACAAGGTGGAGACGGTGCCCGGCGTGATCTCGATCCGCATCGATGAAAGCCTCTACTTCGCCAATGCGCGCTATCTCGAAGATCTCGTCACCGACCAGGCGACCCGTAACCCCGGCTTGACCGATGTTGTGCTGATGTGCTCGGCGGTGAATGCCATTGACATGTCGGCTCTGGAAAGCCTCGAAGCCATCCGCCATCACCTCGAAGACATGGGCGTGCGGCTGCATCTTTCGGAAGTAAAGGGGCCCGTCATGGATCGGCTCGCGGGAACAGAATTCTTTGCGGCGCTGGAGGGCCGGGTGCATCTGAGCCAGCACCAGGCAATGAGGGCAATCTGCAATAGTACTGACAGGCCAGGCAGTCCTGAGCCAGTTCCTGCAGCGGCGGGCGGCTAGGCGTCGGGGATAGCCGTCAGCTGCCAGCCAGCTTCTGATAGGTGTGCTCCACCGTGGAAATGTGGCTGCGCATCGCCGTTTCCGCCCCGGCGCGGTCGCCGCAGAGGATGGCCGCCACCACTCTTGAATGTTCTTCATGCGACTGCCCGAGCCGGCCCAGCGTCTCGAACTGGGCCCGTCGGAAGGGTTGCAGGCGCTGCCGGGTGACGCTGGTCAACTCAAGCAGATAGCTGTTGTGGGCGCCTTTGTAGATCATGGAATGGTAGGCTTCGTTGGCCTCGACATAGCCGGGCGCGTCACCAGCCCGGACCATGGCCGCCATGGCCGAGTGGTGGGTGCTGAGCGCCTGGCGCTCTCCCACGCTCATCATGACGGCTGACAGGCCCGCGCACAGGGCCTCGAGATAGGCCATCACCTCGAACATGCCGGCCAGGGTGGAATCGTCGGGCTTTGCCACGACCGCGCTGGAATGGGGGCGCTGTTCCACCAGGCCACTGGCTCGAAGCAGGCGCAGGGCCTCGCGAATGGGCGTGCGCGACACCGAAAATTCAGCCGCCAGGCCCTGTTCGTCAAGCGGCGTGCCCGGGGCCAGTTCACCACTGATGATGCGGGTCGCAAGGGCCTGACGAATCTGCTCGGCCGATGTGCGGGGGGTACGCTGGAGCACGCTTGGGTCTCTTGTCTGGGTCAGGCCGCCGGCATCATGCTGACATGTGCCGCGCCGATCTTCCATCCTTCAGCGGTGCGGACCCATGTCTGTTGCTGGCGACCGACCTGGCCGGGGAAGTCGTTCCGATAGAACATGGTGGACGCCACGGCAACATCGGGGCCGAAGACGGTGATCACCGTCCGGTCCAGTTCGCGGTCAAAAGGGGATTGTGCGGCTCTGAAGGCACGGATTTCCACGATCCCGTATTGTACCTCCCCGACACCAAAGCGCACCACGTCGTCGCGGTGCAAAAAGAACCAATCGAGCACGCGCGCGTCATTGGCCAGCAAGGCTCTTTCATAGGCGTCGAAGGCTATCCGGACTTCGGCCAGGACTTCAGGGTCGTTGAAGATCATGCGGTTTTCCTGCGGGCCTGCATGCGGTCGCGCAAGCGCCCGAGAAAGGGGATGGTCTCGAACTGGTCCGGCCGCACCTTGGTCCAGTCCACGCCCATCGGGCGGGTCATTTCATTGCCGGTGATGATGAGTTCGGTCTCGGTGGCGATGAAATCGAGCGGGCTGTCATGGGCCTCGATGACGATATGCCGGTCCTCGACCAGTTGGATGGAATGGATGGTAGTGGCCATGGGTGTCTGGGCGGTGACCAGTCCCAGTTCGCGGAAGATGGCGGTTTCAAGATCGGCGAAGCCGGCGCCCTTGCCGGTGCGTCCACCGGCGCGGCTGACAGCGACCGAGCCGACAACGCAGAAGTCGAGGGGGTCGACATCCTCGAATTCAAGGCGCTCACCATATTCGAGAAAGCCCTGTGGGGTGGCGGCCAGTTCGAACGACACGTCGGCGGCCATCAGGCGGGCGGGGTCAAGCCGCAAATAGGGAAAGTCCTTGGTCAGGTAGGGCACGGGCGTGAAGACTACCTTGCCGTCATAGAGCGCGCGGATGCGGATCGGGGTCTGCGCGTGATCGGGATTGGTCTTGATGTTCCGGGCCGCCTTCCAGGCCTCGGTCCGGGCCAGCCGCCAGGCGGCCATGTCGGCGCCGACGAAATTGGGTATCATGCTCCAGGCCGGGCCGACATTGACGCCTTCGGCCTCCAATTGGTGCCAGATATCGTGGCGAATGACGTCCTTGGCCGGATTGCGCCCGGCCCAGCGGCCCTGTTCCTGCATCAATGCCTTCCTTCTTTAATTGCCCTTGCCAGCGCGGCGAGTGGCGTAGCCCAGCCGACAATGGCGCCTTGCGCGGTGATCATCTCGATCGCCGCGGCCTTGAACTGGGGAAAGTAGCTTTCGGTCGCGTCTTCTATGAGCAGGCACTCATAACCGCGGTCATTGGCCTCGCGCATCGAAGTCTGGACGCAGACCTCGGTGGTGACGCCGGCAAAGACCAGTTGGGTGATGCCCATGGCCACCAGACGATCGTGAATGCCGGTGGCGTAGAACATGCCCTTGCCGGGCTTGTCGATGACGACCTCGCCCTCGACCGGCGCCAGTGCCGGGACGATCTGGTTTCCCGGCTCCCCGGCGATCAGGATACGTCCCATGGCGCCATCGTCGCCGATCCTGAGGCCGGGGGCACCGCGATTGCGCTTGGCCGGCGGGCAGTCGGTAAGGTCGGGCCGGTGCGCCTCGCGGGTATGGATGATTGGCCATCCCTCCGCGCGGAAGAGAGCCAGGAGCGCTGCCGTGGTCGGAATGATCGCCTCGAGGCGTCGCACATCATTGCCCAGTGAGTCACCGAATCCGCCCGGCTCGATGAAATCGCGCTGCATGTCGATGACGACCAGTGCCGTGCGGGCGGGGTCGAGCGGGAAAGCGTAGGGCCGGGCAGGGACCTGGATCATGCTAGTGCCCCGCCATGTGCTGGCCGATGGTGTTGCGGTCGGTATCCTCGATCCTCGACACATAGGTGATAGTGCCGCCACTCATCACTGCCACCCGGTCTGCCAGTTCGAGGATTTCGTCGAGATCCTCGCTGACCAGAAGGACCGCCGCGCCCCGGTTGCGCTGTTCCATGATCTGGCTGCGGATTTCCGAGACCGAGGCGAAGTCCAGGCCGAAGCAGGGATTGGCCACGATCAGAACGTCGACATCGCCGCTCAATTCGCGGGCCAGCACGGCGCGCTGCACATTGCCTCCAGAGAGCGTTTCAATGGGGGCGTCGGGCGAGGTGGTCTTGACCCGATAGCGGGCAATCAGGTCCTCGGCCTGGCTCCGAAGGGGCCCGGGGGACATCCACCAGCCGAACTTGGCGACCGGCGGCTTGTCGAAGGAGCGAAAGGCGATGTTCTCGGCCACGCTCATGCGCGGTACCGTGGCGTTCTTGAGCGGCTCTTCGGGAAGGCCAAAGACCTTGTAGCGGTCGAAGTCTCCCCGCCGGGGAAAGAAGTTCTGGCCGTTGATGCGAATGGCCCCGTCGCTGAGCGGCCGCTGCCCGGCCAAGGCCTCCACCAGCGCTGACTGACCATTGCCCGAAACGCCTGCAATGCCGACGATTTCGCCGGCGTGAACCTTCAGGTTCACGGCTTGGATGGCATTGCCGCCCTCGGCGTCGTCGGCGAATAGACCGGCGAGTTCGAGCATTTCCTTCTTGTCGTTGTGCTGGCGGCGCAGGGCACGTTCGCGCACTTGGGTATCGCCGATCATCATCTGGCTCATCTCGGCAACGGTGGCGGTCTGCGCGTCACCCGATCCGGTGAACTTGCCGCGCCGCAGCACGGTGAAGCCGTCGCAGAAGGCTTTTACCTCCCGAAACTTGTGGCTGATCATCAGGACGGTGATTTCCTTCCTGGCCGCCATGTCGCCCAACAGGCCCAGCACTTCGTCCGCCTCGCCGGGCGTGAGCACAGAAGTGGGCTCGTCCAGGATCATGAAGCGCTGATCGAGGTAAAGGAGCTTGAGGATTTCCAGCTTCTGCTTCTCGCCTGCCGAGAGTGAGGAAACCTGAGCGTCGAGCGGAACCTGGAAAGGCATGGTCTCCATGAAGGCGGCCAGCGCCTTCTTCTCCTTGCGCCAGTCGATGACGGAGGGCGCGTCGGCCCGCGAGATGACAAGGTTCTCGGCGGCCGTGAGGCAGGGCACGAGGGTGAAATGCTGGTAGACCATGCCGATGCCATTGGCCCGCGCGTCTCGTGGTGTGCGGATGGACACTTCCTTGCCGTCGAGGAGCACCGTGCCTTTGTCGGCGGCATAGAAACCCATGATCGATTTCACCAGGGTCGACTTGCCGGCGCCGTTCTCGCCCAGAAGGGCATGGAATGCGCCGGCGGGGACGTCGATGCTGACATCGTCGAGCGCCACCAGTGGCCCGAATATCTTGGTCATGCCGATGGCCTGGAGCGAGGGCGCACGGCCCATGTGAAAGGTGGGAGCGATCTCGTTCATCAAGGGACTCCAGGAAGCGACGCAATCAGGGCATCCGACCCGGAAACGGCGCCGAAAACACCGCCCTGCATCTTGATCATGTCGATGGCCGCCAGGTGGTTTTCCACCTTGGTGGCGGCGCAGCAATCCTCGAGCAGCAGGCATTCATAGCCGCGGTCATTGGCGTCGCGCATGGTGGTATGGACGCAAACGTCGGTCGTCACACCGGTAAAGATGATGTTGCGGATGTTCTTCATCCGCAGCACCAGCTCGAAATCGGTGGCGATGAAGGTGCCCTTGCCGGGCTTGTCGATGATCTGTTCACCGGGCAGGGGCTGAAGCTCGGGGATGATCTCCCAGCCCGGTTCGCCACGGACGAGGATGCGGCCGCACGGACCCTGGTCGCCGATGCCGGCGCCGATGCGCTGCGATCGCCAGCGCTTGTTGGCGGGCAGATCGGAGAGGTCCGGCTTGTGACCCTCGCGGGTATGGATAATCGTGTAGTTCTTGGCGCGCATTGCAGCGAGAACGCGCTGGATGGGTTCGATGGGCCCGCGTGTGAGGCTGATGTCATAACCCATGGAATCGACGTAGCCGCCGGGAGCACAGAAATCGACCTGCATGTCGATCACGACCAGTGCTGTGTTGTGCGGACCCCAGTTCCCGTCGAACGGCCAGGGATAGGGATCAGCGCTGGAAATGGTACTGCCGCCGGGGCTGAAGGCGCCTTCGATGCGTTCGTCGGTCAGACTCATTCTGCGACCTCCTGGAGTTTGTCGCCATATTTGCGATTGGGCGGCGCGAAGCCTGAACTTGTCCCGTCAGTGACTTTGATCGTGTCTTCCCAGGGCAGGCGGTAGCGGCCATTGATCAGGTCGTGCATGTAGGTATAGGGCGCGTCCTGAGCGCCGCCGACCACTGCTGTGAAGCCGCGATGGCCCAGTTGGTAGATGTTGTTCTCGACACCCCAATTGGCCCGCGCTTCGCGCACCAGGTCCGGCCGGACTTCGGCAGTGATGATCTCGTCGGCGCGGCCTGTGGTGCCCTGAGCGATGATCGTGCCATCGAAATTGCAGAACATCGCTTCGCCCATCGAGTCGAATGTGCCGTCGCTGCCACACATGCAGACGCTGGCGGTGACCATCAGGTTGCAGAAGGCATTGGATTGATTGGTGAAGCGCCACGCCTCGCGGATGGGCGCGGTATAGCCAGCGGTGCGCAGCATGATCTCGGCGCCCTTATAGGCCGCTTCGCGTGCCATTTCGGGGAACATGCCATCGTGGCAGATGATGAGGGACAGCTTGCACCCCTTGGGCCCGTCAATGACCGGAATGCCCAGATTGCCGGGCTCCCATGGTTCGACCGGGACCCAGGGATGGAGCTTGCGGTAGTAGAGCTGCAACTCGCCCTTGTCGTCGATAACGATACCGACATTGTAGGGATAGCCGTCCGGGTTGGCCTCCATGATGGAGAAGCAGCCCCAGATGGCATTGTCGCGGCAGGCGCGCTTGAAGGCAGCTACCTCCGGCCCATCCATCGAGCACATGATGGCAGCGCTGGTATCCATGGAAAGGCCGTGCAGCGCGTATTCGGGAAAGACCACAAGGTCCATCGTGGCGAGATTGCGCCGGGCCTTGCCGACAAGCTCGACAATCCGGGCGGTCTGAAGAGCCAGGTCCATTTGGGTTTCGACGGTTGGCAGCTTGAGCTGCACAAGGCCGATCACCACGCCGTTGTCGGATTTGTTGAGTCCACCAAGTCCGGACATGAGGCGCTCCTATTTGGTAATCGACAGTTCGCCCGGCACCTCTCGCGCCGCGCCCTTGGACCGTGCGGCCGCAATCATGATGAAGAGCGTGAGGATGTAGGGGGCGGCGTTGAAGAAGTAATAGCCTTGGGAAATGCCGACCGATTGCAGCGAGGGGCCGATGGCTCCGGCCGCACCGAACA
>CBFGTF010000086.1:0-11265 GCA_965651655.1 uncultured Devosia sp. | reverse complement strand
CGCTACCCTCCCCTCACGGGGGAGGGTGGGCCGGCCACTACATCCGGGTGGAAAGCCCCCTTCAGACCGGCTTGGTCCGCAGGAAATCGAGCACCATCTGCACGGCATGGGCTTCGCGTTCCTGCACCATGTTGACGCTGGTCAGGTCGCGCTCGAAGATGACCGAGAGCGTGGCGGTATTGGACACGTAGAAGAAGCCCAGCGCCGCCACGGAAATATAGAGCTGCACCGGATCGACATCGCGGCGGAAGACCCCGGAGGCGGCGCCCCGTTCGATGATGGCGGCGATCTGTCCGACCAGGGGCGAGTGCAGCGCCTTGATGTCGGGCAGGGTTTTGAGGAACCGCGCATTCTCGATGTTTTCGGTGCCGAGCAGGCGCGGAAACCAGGGATTGGCGAGGAAGTGGCGGAAGGTGAAGCGCACCAGCCGGTCCATGGCCTGGACTGGATCATATTGATCCAGGCTCAGCGCCCGTTCGCCGCGCCGGATCTCCTGATAGGCGTCCAGGAGGACCGCCCGGTAGAGCTCTTCCTTGTTGCCGAAATAGTGGTAGAGCAGGCGCTTGTTGGCGCCGGCCCGGTCGGCAATGGCATCGACCCTGGCTCCCTCAAATCCCCGATCGGCAAACTCCACCCGCGCTGCGGCAAGGATGGAGGCCTTGGTCTTGGCCGAGTTGCGCGGGCGCTTTGGCGTCTCAGCTTTGCGCCGAGGCGTCTCCACGACCGCGGTTGAGGAAGGATCTGACACGTTTGGACACCGCCGGAATGGACATGAGAATGGTCAGGACAATGATGACGCAGATAACAGCACTGATAGGCCGGGTAAAGAACGGGGTCGGGTCGCCATTGGTCAGCAATAGTCCGCGCCTCAGATTGAGATCGAGCAGATCGCCCAGGATGATACCCAGCACGAGCGGCGCCATGGGATATTTCATCTCTCTCAGAATAAAGCCGGCAATGCCGAAGCCGAGCATGACATAGATATCGAACATGCGCTGGGTGATGGCGAAGGAGCCCACCACGCACAGGACATAGACCACCGCCATCAGCCGCTCGCGCGGCACCTGCAGCACGGTCAGCAGGGGCCTGGTCAGGGTCAGGCCGAAGACCAGCATGGCCAGGGTCGAGAACAGCAGGATGGCCACGATCTGGTAGAGGAATTCGGGGTTCTCCGTCATCAGCAGGGGGCCGGGGCGGATGCCGTGGATGAACATGGCCGCGATCAGGACGGCTGCCGCCGCCGAGCCGGGCAGGGCCAGGGTGAGGGTTGGGATCATGGCGCCGGGAATGACGGCGGAATTGCCGGTCTCGGCAGCGATCAGGCCCTCCTGGCTGCCCTTTCCGAACAGGTGTCTTTCCTTGCTGGTTCGCTTGGCAGCCGCATAGGAAGCCCAGGCGCCCACATCCTCGCCCACGCCCGGCACGATGCCGACAAAGGTGCCGATAAGGCCCGAGCGGATGGTGGTCCACTTGTATCTGAACACCTCGGAGAAGCGCGGAACGACGCGGTCACCCGAGGAGATGATCCGGGCCTGGGCGGTCCGTTTCATCACGCCCAGGATTTCGGCCAGGCCGAAGGCGCCCACCATGGCCGGGATGAGGTCGATGCCGCCCCCCAGTGAGGGGATGCCGAAGGTGAAGCGCTGGTGGGCGTGGAGGGTCTCCATGCCGACCATGGCGACCAGAAGCCCGAGAATGCCGGCAATATAGCCCTTGAGCGGATCGTCGATGGCGGTCAGCTGGCCCGAGATGATAACCCCGAACAGGGCCAGCCAGAAGAATTCATAAGTGCCGAATTTTAACGCCGCCTCGGCCAGCAGCGGGGCGATCAGCGCCAGCGCAATAATGCCGATGATGGTGCCAAGAGCCGAAGAGGTGGTGGCCAGGCCCATGGCCGTGCCGGCCTTGCCCTGCAGGGCCAGCGGGTGGCCATCAAGGGTGGTGGCGGCGCTGGCGGGGGTGCCGGGAATGGCCAGCAGGATGGCGGTGCGGCTGCCGCCATAGATGGCCCCGCAATAGATGCACATAAGGCACAGGATCGCCTGGTCGGGCGCCATCTTGTAGGTCAGTGTGACCAGAAGGGCCACGCCCATGGTGGCGGTCAGCCCCGGCAGGGCGCCGATGACGATGCCGAGCAGGGTGGCCCAGGCGACATTGAACAGGGATACCGGGGTCAGGAAATGGGCGAGACCGCCGCCCAGCATGATCAATCCGTCGAACATGATGGTCCCCCTATGGCAGCCGGACGAGAAAGGCGCGCTCGAAGACCAGTGTCACCACGCCCGCGGTGACCACGGCCAGGCCCAGCGCCCAGGGCAGGGACTTGAGCCATGGCCGGCGCGGTTCGGCCAGCCAGCATTCGAACAGCATGATGAAGGCAAAGACGAACAGGCCCGTCGCCGCCCAGAAGGGCAGCGTGCCCACAAGCCCCAGCGTATAGATCAGCGCCAGCAGCATGACCGCTGCGGCCCGGCCGGAAGCCACCGAGAGCAGGCCGCCGGACAATTGCTGCCAGCCGCCAGGGGCCGGGCTGCGGATGGACCGAAAGGCGAGGATGGCGCCGCACAAGGTCAGGGCAGCGCTCAAAAGGCCCGGCACCAGCCCCGGCACCGTCATGGGATGGATGCGGCGGACCTCCAGCCGATCCATGGTCCAGGCGCCATAGAAGATCGCCAACCCCAGGACGATGAAGAACAGGCCGGCAAGCAGATCGGCCTTGATCATGCCGGGCCATGGGGCTTCGTCAGAGGGAGTGGGCGCTTCGATATCGTTGGTCATGGAGGCCTTGCCTGAAAATCTGGAAGGTCGGTGCCTTCGCTTCCCTCCCCTTTGCGGCGAAGGAAGGCGGGAGGGGATGCATCGGCTATATGCCGCGTGACCCCCACCCGGATGCTGCGGCCCGATGGGCCTGGCGGAACTGCCCTCCCCTCTGTTGAGGCGAGGGCAGGGTGGCGCCGAGGCATTCAGCCTCGGCCCGCCAATCCTACATGCCCACTTCGGTGCGGGTTTCGCAGTCGATACCGATCGTGGACGGGTCGTTGACGGCTTCGCCGCGCTCGACCGAGGAGCAGGCCTCAAGGATCACGACCGGCATGGCCAGGGCGCGAGCCTCGGCGCCATAGGAGGGCGCAAAGACCGCGCCGAAGGTCTCGGCATAGGTCTTGACCGCTTCGGAATTCATCACCTTGTCGGCCCAGATGGCATCGAGCGTCGCCACGACTTCATCGGGGACGCCGGTGGGGATGAAGATGCCGAAATAATCGGGTGCCAGGGGCATGTCGGGCAGCCAATTGGTGATGGGGGGAATGGGATCGACGCCATCGAGCTCCAGCGGCTGGTCGGACAGCACGGCCAGGGCCTTCAGGCGGCCGCCGCGGATCAGTTCGGTCTGCTCCACCGCCAGCTGGGTGGTGACCATGGCTTCGCCCGAAGCCGTGGCAATGGCCGCCGGCCCGCCGCCGTCATAGGTGATCATGTTGTAGTCAAAGCCCTCGGCGGCGTCGGAGAGCGCAGCAATGGCCGTGCCGCCCGAAGAGGTGATACCGGCCGTGGCAACGGTGACCTCTCCGCCGCGGGTCTTGAGGGCCTCGAGCAATTGACCGAAATCGGCAAATTCACTGTCGGCCGGCACCGAAACCACGGGCACATTGGCCACCGAAAGGTAGATATGCCAATCGTCGATATCGGTGCCTTCGAGCAGGCCCGTGACCGAATAGGTGGCATTGTTGGCAATGGCATTGGCGGTCCAGGTATAGCCGTCGCGCGGGGCGTTGAGCACTTCCTGGGTGCCGATGGCGCCCGAGGCGCCCGGCTGGTTGACCACCACGACCTCAACGCCGAGCGCTTCGGCCAGGATGGGCGCGGTGACGCGGGTCACCTGGTCGGTCGAGCCGCCGGCGCCCCAGGGCACGATCAGGTTGATCGGTCGATCCGGCTTCCATTCCTGGGCAAAGGTCATGGCCGTTCCCAGCGTCATCAGGGCACAGCCCGACGCCAGGACGATCTGCAGAGACTGCTTCATCGTCTTCTCCTCCCTCATGTGGCGGAACCGCTATTCCCGGCCCTCGCCCGGCAAACTTGCGGCGGAATGCCACGGGGAGTCAAGACCGATGTAACCATCTGGTGACCCAAGTGATCAAGCCGGACGTGCCAGAAACTGCGTGGCAGCAAGGACTTCTGGTGATAACAAGAGGGAAACGAGACAACAGCGAACCATTTCGTTCGGCGTCATTCGGAGCGAACCATGGAATTTGAAATCGGACGGCTGGCGGTCATGGTATTGGCGCTGGGGGCGGGGGCCGTGGTCAAGGGCGCCACGGGAATGGGCCTGCCCCTGGTGGCGCTGCCGGTGCTCACCACCTTTTTCGGATTGCAGCACGCCGTGGGGCTGATGTGCGTGCCGCTGATCGTCACCAATGCCTGGCAGGTCTGGCGATTCAGGGCCTCGGCCCGCGATGATCGCATGGCCTTCCTGCCCCTGTTCCTGGTGGGGGGCGCGGTGGGTATCGGCCTGGGCACCTGGGCGCTGACCAGCCTGCCGGAGCGAGCGCTGGTGCTGACGCTGGGCGTGATCCTGTTGTGCTATGTGGCCCTGCGCCTGGCGGCGCCGCATTTCGTGGTCGGCCCGGTTCTGGCTCGCCGCGCCGGGCCGCTGGCCGGCATGGGCGGGGGCATATTGCAGGGCGCCACCGGCATTTCGGCGCCGATCGGCGTCACCTTCATCCATGCCATGTCGATGGATCGGGACGCCCATGTGTTTGCCGTCTCCACCATGTTCCTGCTCTATGCCGGGGTGCAATTGCCGGCCCTGGCCGTGGCCGGGGTCATGCAGCCGCAATGGTTGCTCGAAGGGGCGCTGGCGCTCATTCCCATCCTCGTCTTCATGCCGCTCGGACAGGCCATTGCGGGACGCCTCAGCCGCAAGGCCTTTGATCGGATGATCCTGATCTTCCTCGGTCTGATCGGCATCAAGATGGTGCTGGGTCTCTAGAAGCAGGGCCAGGAACGACGCAATTCGAGCAAGGTTCGCATCGGAGCGCTTGACGAGAGCAGTCTCGCTCATATAGGTAAGTAACTAATCAGTTACACCAAAAGCAGCGGCTTGGGAGGAAATCGAATGGCAGAGCAACGGCTTGGCATCATCATGCATGGCGTCACCGGGCGCATGGGCTACAACCAGCACCTGGTGCGCTCGATCCTGGCGATCCGCGACCAGGGCGGCATCGCGCTCAAGAATGGCGACCGTCTGGTGGTCGATCCGATCATTGTCGGGCGCGATGCCGACAAGATCGAACGCCTCGCCAAGAAGCATAATATCGCGCGCTGGGGCAGCGACCTGGATGCGGCCCTTGCCAATCCTGACGACACGGTCTTTTTCGATGCCGGCACGACGCTGATGCGCGCAGGCCTGCTCGAAAGAGCCCTTGCCGCCGGCAAGCATGTCTATTGCGAAAAGCCGACCTCGGACGATCTGGATGTGGCGGTGAACCTGGCCAAAACCGCTCGCGCCTCGGGTCTCAAGCATGGCGTGGTGCAGGACAAGCTGTTCCTGCCGGGCCTGATGAAAATCAAGATGCTCAAGGATAGCGGCTTTTTCGGCGACATCCTCTCGGTGCGCGGCGAGTTCGGTTATTGGGTGTTCGAAGGCGACTGGCAGAAGGCACAGCGCCCCAGCTGGAACTATCGCAAGAATGATGGCGGTGGCATCATCCTCGATATGCTGTGCCACTGGCGCTACGTGCTCGACAATCTCTTTGGTGAAGTGCAGGCCGTCTCGTGCCTGGGCGCCACCCATATTCCCAAGCGTGTCGACGAGCAGGGCAAGACCTTTGACTGCGATACCGACGACGCCGCCTATGCCACGTTCGAGCTTGAAGGCGGGGTGATCGCCCAGATCAATTCGAGCTGGACCACCCGCGTGCGCCGCGATGACCTGGTGACCTTCCATGTCGATGGCACCCATGGCTCGGCCGTGGCGGGCCTGCACAAATGCTGGACCCAGCACCGCGTCAACACACCCAAGCCGGTGTGGAACCCCGACCAGCCGCAGACCATGAACTTCTTCAATGACTGGGAAGAGGTTCCGGACAACTGGCCGGCCGACAATGGCTTCAAGGTGCAGTGGGAAATGTTCCTGCGCCATGTCGCCGAGGACGCGCCTTGGGAATATGGCCTGGAAGCCGGCGCCAAGGGTGTTCAGCTTGCCGAACTTGGATTGAAGAGCTGGGCTGAACGCCGCTGGCTGGATGTGCCCAAGCTGGAATTCTGATCCCAAGTCCCCCTCACCCGCCCGTTGGGCACCGTCTCCCACGAGGGGAGAGGGGGACACCGAGTTTTTGACGCGCGCAGTGCTCCCTTCTCCCCTTGTGGGAGAAGGTGGCGCGGAGCGCCGGATGAGGGGCTTCGCCCCGGCCAGAGGCAAAATCGCTCCGGTGGAGAGATTTTAGGGGAGAAGGCCATGAGGGCAGGGCCCGAATGGCAAGGAGAGAAAAATGCCGACCATCAACCTGCCCAATCCCGACCGCTCCATCAGCCCCTACACGCTGAGCGGCGATCCGATTCCCTTCGTGAAGTTCAAGGCGACGGATTTTCCGCGCATCGCCTATTCGGCCGCCCATGTGGTGGCCGACCCGCTGGCCAGCAACGACCCCTGGCTGACCCCGGCCATCGACTGGGACACGACGCTCAAGTTCCGTCACCGCATGTGGGATCTGGGCCTGGGCGTTGCCGAGGCCATGGACACCGCCCAGCGCGGCATGGGCCTGACCTGGACCGAAGCGCAGGAGCTGATCCGGCGCTCGCAGGCCGAGGCCAGGACGCGCGACGACAGCCTGATTGCCTATGGCGCCGGCACCGATCATCTGGCGCCCGGCCCCGATGTCAGCATCGACGACATCATCAGGGCCTATGACGAACAGGTGGGGTTTGTCGAAGCCCAGGGGGGCCGCGTCATTCTGATGGCCAGCCGTGCGCTGGCCGCAGCGGCAAAATCGCCGGACGATTATGCGCGCGTCTATGGCCATGTGCTCAGCCAGGTCAAGCAACCGGTCATCATGCATTGGCTGGGCGAGATGTTCGATCCGGCGCTCGAGGGTTATTGGGGCGATGCCGACCACGACAGGGCCATGGATGTCTGCCTCGACGTCATTGCCGCCAATGCCGAGAAAGTGGACGGCATCAAGATCTCGCTGCTTTCGGCAGAAAAAGAGATCGCCATGCGCCGCCGGCTGCCGGCTTCGGTCAAGATGTATACGGGCGACGATTTCAACTATGCCGAGCTGATTGCCGGCGACGACCAGGGGTATTCGCATGCCCTGCTGGGCATTTTCGACGCCATCGCTCCGGCGGCCTCGGCGGGTCTGGCGGCACTGGGGCGCGGCAATACCAATGAATTTTTCGATATTCTCGAACCCACGGTGCCGCTCAGCCGGCACATCTTTGCGGCGCCGACCCGCTTCTACAAGACGGGCGTCGTGTTCCTGGCCTATCTCAACGGCTTGCAGGACCATTTCGCCATGATCGGCGGGCAGCAATCGACCCGTTCGCTGCAGCATCTGGCTGAACTCTTCCGCCTGGCCGACAAGGCCCGCGTGCTGGCCGATCCCGAACTGGCCACGGCCCGCATGAAACAAGTCCTTGCCGTCCACGGAGTTTCCGCATGAGCGCCGACACCGTTATTTCGCTGAACCTGGCCACGACCCGCCCGCAATGGGGCTTTGCCGAGGCCGTGGACGGGTGCCTCAAGGCCGGGATCACCGCGATTTCGCCCTGGCGCGACCAGATCGAGGCTATCGGGCTCGATGAGGCGGCCCGCATCGTCAAGGACAACAAGATCCGCGTGACCGGGGTGTGCCGGGGCGGCATGTTCCCCGGGGTCGATGCAGCCGACCGGCAAAAACGGATTGATGACAATCTCAAGGCCATCGATCAGGCGGCAGCGCTCAATGCCGATTGCCTGGTGCTGGTGGTGGGCGGCCTGCCCGGATCGTCCCGGGATCTGCCCGGCGCCCGCCAGCAGGTGACCGACGGCATTGCCGCCATGCTGCCCCATGCCAAGGCCTCGGGCGTCAAGATTGCCATCGAGCCGCTGCACCCCATGTACGCCGCCGACCGGGCCTGCGTGAACACAGTCGATCAGGCGCTCGATATCTGCGAGATGCTGGGCGAAACCGTTGGGGTGGCACTGGACGTCTACCACATCTGGTGGGATCCGAACCTCAGCAATGCCATTGCCCGGGCGGGACGGATGAAGCGCATCTTTGCCCATCACATCTGCGACTGGCTGGTGCCGACCCGGGACATGCTCAACGATCGCGGCATGATGGGCGACGGGGTGATCGACCTCAAGGCCATCCGCGCCATGATCGAGCAGGCCGGGTTTCACGGCCCGCAGGAGGTGGAGATTTTCTCGACGGAGAACTGGTGGAAACGCCCCGGCGACGAAGTGCTGCGGGTGATCAAGGAGCGCGTGGCGACGGTGTGTTGAGCCGGACCCGCCTGACCAGGACGCAAAAAGCCCCGGACCATGGTCCGGGGCTTTTCTCGAGGCGCCTGCCGCTCAGGACACGCGCTGATATTCGATGCTCGAGCACAGGAGCTGGCAGCCGGTGAGCTTGATGGTGTCCGGACCGGTCAGCTCGACAATGGCCTTGGCGTTGCCGCCATTGAGCGCAATCTGGCCTTCCCAGGTGCCGGGGGCGGTCTGTTCGGCCTGCACCACCTGCTGGTCCACATAGGCCAGATTTTCTTCGGTCCGGCTATCGCCCTGGATGTCGTTCAGCGTACCGCAAAGCTGGGTCCCGTCACCGCAGAGCTGAAAGGTGAACGTGGTGCCCCAGCGATCCTGCCAGACGCCACCGGGATCGGCAGCGGACTGACCGAATGCGGGAACAGCGAGTGCGGCCGCGACGCCGGCCACGGCAACAAGAGTCTTCAGCATCATAATAAATGCTCCATCATATTGTCGCGCCGGGGCCAGGGAGGTGGCCACGGGCGCTCTGTTACAATTTTCATAAGCCCTGATAGGCCAACGCCGGGACACGCAAATTGTTGCGCAAATGTTACCGGCGGAATGTCGCGGCCAACTCGATATGGGTTGACCAAGCGAACTGATCGACAGCCATTAAGTCACCCAGGATGAACCCTGCCTGAACAAGCGCGGCCGCGTCGCGCGCAAAGCTGCGCGGGTCACAGGCCACCATCACGACGGTCTTCACCTTGGAAGCGGCAATTTCCTTCACCTGCGCCTGGGCGCCGGCCCGGGGTGGATCCAACACCAAAGTGTCGAAATTAAGCTCGAAGCGGGTGAGGGGGTCTCGAAACAGGTCTCGCGCCTTGCCCGTAACGGCCTTCAATCCCCTGGTATGGCGCGCTGCCTTGTCGAGCGCGGCAATGCCGGCCCTGTCGCTGTCGGCGGCATAGACGGGGGCATTCTCGGCCAGGCGCAGGGCAAAGGGGCCGATGCCGCAGAACAGGTCGGCCACGCTTTTCGCCTTGCCCACGGCGGCGACCACATAGTCGGCGAGCAGGCTTTCGGCCTCGGCGGTGGCCTGGAGGAAACTGCCGATCGGCAGGTCGACCTCGGAGCGGCCCATGGTGATGGTCGGCTGCTGGCGCAGGAAGATCATCTCGCCCTCCAGCGCCAGACGGGCGAGGCCCAGGCGATTGGCGAGCGGCACCAGTTCTTCGGCGCGAATGCCCTTGGCCGCCTTGCGGATGCCGACATCGATACCGGTATTGGTGGCCGTAAGGCTGATATCGCATTCGCCGATGGCGGCACCCAGCGCCCGGGCAATATCGGGCGCGCGGTGAAGGGCAGGCACCAGGATCGGACAGGCGTCCAGATCGAGCAGGTCATGGCTCCTTGATTGCATATAGCCTGCCGCGCCCTTGCGCGCATGCAGGGTCGCGCGGCGGCGGCCGGTACCATGGGCGGTCACGAAGCGCTCGACCCTTGCCTCTATGCCGGCGTGGCGCAGCGGCGTCTCCACCAGCGCAGTCTTGAAGGCGGCATAGCCGGGCCCATCCATATGCTGCAACTGGCACCCGCCACAGGTGCCGAAATGCGGGCAGAAGGGTTTTACGCGGTTGGCGGCAGGGGTCAGGACCTCCAGCAGCGTGCCGCGCTCGCCCTCGATGTTCATGCTCACGGTTTCCCCGGGCAGGGCGAAGGGCACGAAGACCTTGCGGCCGTCCAGCGTGACGACGCCTTCGCCCTTGTGGCCGAGGCTTTCGATATCGGCGGTGATGGTCATGCGCATCCCGGTGCTTTGACAGACAGAAGCCCGATGATTGCTCATCGGGCTCCCGGCTTGCTGCTTAACTGAACTGGTGGCGCCCCGCCACTCGAGCGTAGCTCTCGTGGCTTTGAGCCCTAAAATTGCTCCACTGGAGCAATCTTGCCTGCGGCCGGGCTCAAACCTGCTGAACGGATTCGACGCCCGGCACAAAGTGACGGAGCAGGTTCTCGATGCCGTTCTTGAGCGTGGCGGTGGAGGAGGGGCACCCCGAACAGGCGCCCTGCATGTGCAGGAACACGGTGCCTTCCTTGAAGCCCTTGAAGATGATGTCGCCGCCATCCATGGCCACGGCCGGGCGCACGCGGGTGGCCAGCAATTCCTTGATGACCTCCACCATTTCCTTGTCGTCTTCCTCGAAGAATTCGTCGACTTCGTCGAAATCGACCGGCGCGGCGCCGCCCTCGGCGATCACCGGCTTGCCGGACAGGAAATGGTCCATGATGACGCCCAGAATGGCCGGCTTGATATGGGCCCAATTGGTGTCATCCTTGGTCACCGAAATGAAATCGGAGCCCAGGAACACGCCGGTGACGCCGGAAATGGCGAACAGGCCCGTGGCCAGCGGTGAGGCCGCGGCGGTTTCGGGCGACCGGAAATCACGCGGCTCACCAACCAGCACTTCGCGCCCCGGCAGGAATTTCAGGGTCGCCGGATTGGGCGTGGCTTCGGTCTGGATGAACATGGGATTTCCCCGCACTGCTGCGATTAGAATGTTTCTAAAATAGACTTTTGCGGTCAGGATGCAATAGGCAAAGTCCGCTGCATGGCTGCATCGCGAAGCCGGCCAACGCAATCGCGCCGTCCGGGCTCGACCCGAGGACCACTACCCGCACCCACGACACTTCGCCATTCGAGCATAGCTCGCATGGCCTGCTGACCTAAAATCGGTCCCCCCGACCGATTTTGCCCGCACAAGCGGGCCGGTCAGCAGATCGCGATAACCTCTTCGTCGCTCATGCGCCCCGGG
>CBFGTF010000085.1:0-11950 GCA_965651655.1 uncultured Devosia sp. | reverse complement strand
GCGGTGATGGTCGCCCTCGCCCTTCGAGGCCGCTACGCGGCACCTCAGGGTGAGGGCTGCCAAGGCACCGGCACTATCGGGAGCCCTCATGGTGAGGTGCGGAGCGCCAGCGAAGCCTCGAACCACGGGGCGGCTAGAGCCGGGTGACGGATACGTGACGTCCCTCGCCGCCGGGGGGAATGTCGAGCGTTACCGTGACCGTCACGGCCTCGGCCACCTGCGGCGCTCGCTCGGCCCATTCGACCAGCACGATGGCATCGGGATCGTCAAGCAGGCCCAGTTCATCGGCCTCGCTGGCCTGGGCCAGGCGATAGAGATCGGCATGCAGCACCGGGCCGATGGGGGTGTCATAGGGCTGGATAATGGCAAAGGTCGGCGAGGGCACCTCGAGCGCCGGATCATCGGCCAGCTGGCGCAATATGGCGCGGGCCATGGCCGTCTTGCCGGCGCCCAGATCCCCCTCGAGACTGACGATATCCCCGGGCCTCAGGGTCACGGCGAGCTCGGCGCCGAAGCGGGTAGTGGCGTCATCGTCGGGGAGGAAGGTCTGGATCATGGGAGGCGCTGCGGCTCCATCGCCTCCCTCCCCCTTGAGGGGAGGGATTGAGGGTGGGGGTCCATCGGTGAGCCACAGCACTACCCCCTCCCCGGCCCTCCCCTCAAGGGGGAGGGGGTGAAAGATCGGCAGCCCGGCGCCCCTCGCCCCTCAGGAGAGAAGGTAACGCCCGCGCCTCAGAGTAAAATGGCTTACTCCGCCACCCCGGCCAGCGCAGAGTCGAGCGGCAGGTTGACGATGATGCGGCTGCCCTTGGGCTCGCGCTTTTCGGCCGAGATGGTGCCGCCATGCATGTTGACGAAGGTGCGCACGATGGAGAGCGCCAGCCCGGCGCCGCGCTGGCGGCCGCCCGATTGGGGCCCGTCGAGCCGTGTCAGGATCGCCGCCTTCATCTCGTCGGTAATGCCGGGGCCTTCGTCATCGATGATGAAGAGCATGCGATCGCCGCGATGGCTGGCCGAGAGGCGGATTTCCCCGCCCGGGGGCGAGAAGCGCGCCGCATTGGAGAGGAGATTGTAGAGCACCTGGACGATGCGGGTGCCGTCGCCGACAAAGGCGGGCAGGCCCGGCTCGATATCGACCACCAGGTTGGGCGCTTCGCCCGACACTTCAGGGAAGGTGGCGGTGATGCCGGCGCGGGCCTTGTCGATCAGCGCCGCCACGTCGAGCGTTTCGGGCTTGAGCTCGGCAATGCCCGCATCGACCGAGGCCAGGTCGAGAATATTGTCGATCAACACGCCCAGGGTCACCGAGGAGGCGCGGATATAGTCGATATATTCGCGCTGCCGGTCATTGAGGCTGCCACTTTCCATGCCCGAGAGCAGGTCGGCAAAGCCGATGATATTGGTCAGGGGCGAGCGCAGCTCATAGGAGACGTTTTCCACGAACGCGTCCTTGAGGCGGTCGGCGGCGACCAGCGCGTCATTGCGCTCCTTGAGCACCTTGGAATAGCCGGCGCTTTCGGTGACATCGAGAAAGGTCATCATGGTCTGCCCGTCGGGCAGGCGAGTGATGGCATAGTCGATCAGCCGCCCGTCGGAGCGGTTGATGCGGCCGGTGCGGTCGGTGCGGGTGGGGTTGAGGTCGATGATGGTGCGCTTGAGATCGCGCCAGATCGTCGCCCCATCCTCGGGGATGGCGCGGCCACTGGTCTCGGCCAGCTGGTCGATATGGGGATTGGTCCCCAGATCGTTCATCGGCAGCTTCCAGAGTTTGGAAAGTTGCGGGTTGGAAAGGGTCAGCCTTCCATTGGTGCCGAACACGGCCACAGCCTCGTTGAGGGCCATGATGGTTTCGCGCAGCACATTGGTGAAGGCCTTGTTGGTGCTTTCCAGCTCCAGCCGCTCGGTCAGGTCCTCGAACACATAGATCACGCCGCCATTGGCGCCGGCGGGGGCGGAGATGACCTTGATGGTGCGTCCGTCCGGCAGGTGCCAGGGCTCGGCCTCATGCGGCTCCTTGCGGGTATAGCTTTCCAGGTGCTTGGCCCGCCAGGTGTGATAGTCGACCTGGTTGGGCAGCATGCCCTCGGTTCTGAGCTTGTCGAGAATGGCCCGCTCGTCGAGGCCCGGCGCCAGGAACTTGCGCTCGAGGTTCCACAGGCTGGCATAGGCGGCATTGTACTGGGTCAGTTCGCGCCGGGCGTTGAAGATGGCAATCGGGGTGGCCAGCGCATCGATGATGCCGCCGATATGGGCGAGGCCGCTTTCTGCCGGCGGCGCGGGACGCGCGAGCTCCGCCAGGGGCCGGAAATAGCCGGCGCGGCCGCCCGGCACCGGAAATTCGACCAGTTCGAACTTGCCATTGGCGCCGAAATCGAGCGGCAGGCTGACCGGCACGCCATCCTGGCCGCAGGATTTGAGATGCGCGGCGAGCTGCGTGGCGTCAAGCAATTCGGTGGGCTTGGTCTCGGTACAGGGCTTGCCGACCGATTTGGCGAGAGCGAGATAGGCAGGATTGGCATAGACCAGGCGGTCCTGCTCGTCGCGCAGGAATGCCGGCTTGGACAGCAGGGCCAGAACCGCCCTGGCGCTTTCCCGGTCGCCGCCCTGGGCCTCGGCACTCAGCGCCGCGCTTTCATTGGGCTGGCTATGGGCAGGGCGCAGGCGCAGCGCCACGGCGCCACCCATGACCCAGCCATTGGCCCGGACCAGGCGCCCGTCCAGCGTGTCCAGGCTCGTGGCAAAGGCATGGCCATGCATGCGCAGGTCTTCGACCAGCCCGGTCAGCCGGTTGGTTTCGGCGGCGCCCAGCCAGGTGTGGAAATTGAGCACGCTTTGCGGTTGGCGCCCGGGCGGCAGCACGGCGGCGGCCTGGCCCAGAATGCGCGGCCCGCCATGGCCCTGCCACAGCACCGTCAACTCGCGGCTGCCCGAAATCAGGTTTTCATATTCATCCACCAGGGCGCGCAGATCGGCAATCTGCTCGGCGGCGCGGCGACGGGCGGCGCGGCTATCGGTGAGCAGGGTGCGGACCAGGGCCATGGACAAGAGGGCGAACCCGCCCGCCCCAATGGCCACCGCGAAGGGGGCGATGCCGCCCAGATTTGCCGGAACAAGACCTTGCGCCAGGGCGGGAACTGCCGTGACCAGGGTCAGAGGAGCGGCGACAAGCGTCGCGAATCCCAATTGTTTCCGGAAATGATCCGGCGTCATACCAGCCCTCTTTCGCTTTGATTGCGATGCCAACCCGGCCAATCGGGCCGGTACGCCTCAACTTCAAACAGGCTGCTGACGCAGGGCCGAATACGGCCCCAGCTGCCCCCAGAACCGGCTTGCGTGTCCCCCCGCAACCCGAATCACTAAGACCATAGCGGGCAGGTGAATCGCGAAAAAGAGTCTTGATGGCTGTGCGTTGCGGGCAAAGGGCAAGGAAAGGTCTTGACCCCGGAACGAAACAGAAACCTTTAAAAAAGGTAAAAGCCCGGGACAATGCCCGGGCTTTTTCATCGCTGTGGCTATAGAATCCTGCCCAGACAGCGCCAGTGAAGCTGCCAGAGCCCGCCGGGCGGTTCGGTCCTAGTAGCGGTATTCGCCGGACTTGAACGGCCCCTCCACGGGCACGCCGATATAGTCGGCCTGCGCCTTGGTCAGGGTGGTCAGCTTGGCGCCCAGCTTGGCCAGATGCAGTTCGGCGACCTTTTCGTCGAGATGCTTGGGCAGCACATGCACCTTCTTCTCGATCTTGTCGCCATTGGTCCAGAGCTCGATCTGGGCCAGGGTCTGGTTCGAGAACGAAGCAGACATCACAAAGCTGGGGTGACCGGTGGCATTGCCCAGGTTCACAAGGCGTCCTTCGGAAAGCAGGATCAGGCGCTTGCCATTGGGCTGCTCGATCATGTCCACCTGCGGCTTCACATTGGTCCACTTGAAGTTGCGCAGGCCCAAAACGTCGATTTCGTTGTCGAAATGACCGATATTGCAGACGATGGCCATGTCCTTGAGATTGCGCATGTCATCGACCATCAGCACGTCGCGGTTGCCGGTGGCGGTCACGACGATATCGGCGCGATGGGCGGCGTCGGCTAGGGTCACGACCTCGAAGCCTTCCATGGCCGCCTGCAGGGCGCAGATCGGGTCGACCTCGGTAACCAGCACGCGGGCGCCGGCGCCGCGCAGCGATTCAGCCGAGCCCTTGCCCACATCGCCATAACCGCAGACGATAGCGACCTTGCCGGCCAGCATCACGTCGGTGCCGCGGCGGATGGCATCGACGAGGGATTCACGGGTACCGTATTTGTTGTCGAACTTGGACTTGGTGACCGAGTCATTGACGTTGATGGCCGGGAAGGGCAGTTCGCCCCGGGCGTGGAGCTGATAGAGGCGCATGACGCCCGTGGTGGTCTCTTCCGAGACGCCTTTGATATTGGCGCGAATGGTCGAATAGAAGTTCGGCGACTTGGCCAGGCGCTTCTTGATGGTGGCAAAGAAGATTTCCTCTTCCTCATTGCCGGGCTTGTCGAGAATGGATGGATTGGTCTCGGCCTTGGCGCCGGTCAGCACCAGCATGGTGGCGTCGCCGCCATCGTCCAGGATCATGTTGGGCGTGCCGCCATCGCCCCATTCCATCATGCGGTCGGTGAATTCCCAGTATTCTTCCAGCGTCTCGCCCTTATGGGCAAAGACCGGTACGCCGGCAGCGGCAATGGCGGCGGCGGCATGGTCCTGGGTGGAGAAGATATTGCACGACACCCAGCGCACATCGGCGCCCAGCGCCACCAGCGTCTCGATGAGCACGGCGGTCTGGATGGTCATGTGCAGCGAGCCGGCAATGCGCGCGCCCTTGAGCGGCTGGGCGGCGGCATATTCCTCGCGGATGGCCATCAGGCCGGGCATCTCGATTTCGGCAATGGTGATTTCCTTGCGGCCAAAATCGGCAAGGGAAATGTCCTTGACCGCATAGTCGGTCGGGCTCTTGGTCATGGAAAGGCTCCGCAGAAAGGGATTTCGTTGCCCCTCCTATACGGGAGCGGGTGTTACCGATCAATGACGGACATAAAGATTTGTTTATATCCCCTGAATCCGGTCGGCTGGGCGGGTTGAGGCCAAGCGCGCGAGACCTGTGGTCGATTGGCAGGCGTGGGGATGGCTGACCCGACGACGGATCGACGGGGGATCGACCTTATGTGGCGAACCCAACTTACCGCGTCACCCTGATCCGCCCCCTGCCCCGCCGGAACGGCATGGCGCAGAACCGAACGAGCCCCGAAAGCACCAGGTAGCCCAGGATGAAGCCGGCCCCGGCATAGAGAATGCCTTCCATGGTGACCGGAACGGCGGGCTGATAGTTTTCGAGTGTGCGGCGGCCGATATCGGTGTCCACGAAAGCCGGCAGGGATTGCAGCCGCTCGACCGGCCCGGCGCCCTGGATTTGCGCCAGGGTCTGGCTGAGCATTTCATAGCGCTCGAAGGTGACCGCCATGGAGGTGCCACGCCCGGCCAGGAATTCGTCATTGGAAATGGTGTAGCGTTCAAGCGCCGCCTGCCGGTCCAGACCGCCCTCCATGGCGGCGCGGTCGAACTCCTCGGTGATGACCCGCAATTCATCCACCGCCCCGCCCAGGCGCTGGGTATATTGCTGGGCATATTCGGGAAACTGGCTGAGGATGATGGCCAATGCCAGGCCACCGGTTCCGGCTATCAAGCGTCGCATCCTGCCCTCCCGCCTGCCTGATATGGCTGAGGCCTGTGGCAAATCAATGCCTGGTTCACGCAAGAGTTGCCGCCAGGCTACTCCGCGGCCCCCTCCACGTCCTCGTCAAAGCCGTTATTGACCAGTTCGACAATGGCTTCGAGCGCTTCGCGGGCCTGCTTGCCCGTGGCCTGAACGAGAATGGTCGAACCCGGGCCCGCCCCCAGCATCATCAGGCCCATGATGGAATTGCCGGCCACGGAGGTCCCGTCCTTGATGACGGAGATGGTGGCGTCAAAGCATTCGGCGGTGCGCACGAAGCGCGCCGAGGCGCGGGCATGCAGCCCCTTGCGGTTGACGATGGTCAATTGCTGGGCGAGCGCCCTGCCGGCATCCATGCGCCTAGCTGCCCAGGATCGAGTTGGCGACGGTGATGTATTTCTTGCCCGCTTCCTGGGCCATGGCGACCGCTTCTTCCATGGTCATCTCGCCGCGGATGCGACCGAGCTTGACCAGCATGGGCAGGTTGACGCCGGCAATCACCTCGACCTTGCGGTTCTGCATCACCGAGATGGCCAGGTTGGATGGGGTGCCGCCGAACATGTCGGTCAGGATGATGACGCCATCGCCGCTATCGGCACGGTCAAGCGCGGCCAGGATGTCGTCGCGCCGGCTCTCGGCATTGTCTTCGGGGCCAATGGCAATGGCTTCGACAAATTCCTGTGGACCAACCACATGCTCCATCGCCAGCTTGAATTCATCGGCCAGCGCGCCGTGGGTCACCAGAACCAATCCGATCATGCACTTTCCCCAATCGGCCGTCGCAGCCGGCATGCGCTGTCGCGACGGCTTTTCAGCCCCCCGCCCAGGCCACGGCAGGGTGCCGGCGGCCAAGCCGGGCACAGTCTTGTCCCCATCAGGGCACGTTGCAAGGGATAATTTGTCACGTCTGCGACAGTTGAGGGATTGCCCGCATCGCCTCGCTGGCGAGCAGCAATTGATGTCCCAGACTGATCACTCCAGCCTGTGGAATCGGGGCGCGCGGCAGCACATGCCCGAGCAATTCGGTCTGCAACTCCTCCTCCTCGATCATGCGGGCGAGGGTCGGCACCAGATCCAGTACCAGGTGCAATTGCGCCCGCTGCTGGTGTGGACGGCTGACAATGCCGCGACCGCGCAACTCGATCAGGCCCGCCAGCTTGGGCGGCGCGATCATGGTCAGCGTGCCCGCATCGTCCTGCAGGTCGACGCGGTCATCGGCCACCAGGAAGGCAGGAAGACCCTTGCCTTCCCAACGCTCGAGCAGGGCCAGGGAGAGCACCGATTTGCCGGCGCCGGAGGGGCCGCGCAACAGCACGCCCAAATCACCCAGGACCAGGCCAGTGCCATGAATATTGCGGGGCTTGTTCATGCAGCCGAGTCTATTTGCGGGCCCGCGGCAGCACAATTGTAAAAATCGCACCGGAGCGGTCTGTGCGATTCTGGGCGCGAATCCGCCCCTTATGGGCATCCACGATCTGTTTGGAGATCGACAGGCCCAGGCCCGAATGGTTGCCGAAGCTCTCCGTCTCGGGACGATCGGTGTAGAATCGCTGGAAAATGCGGCTGACATCGCCGGTGATTCCCGGCCCCTCGTCGGTGACCGTGATCACGATGCCTTCGCCTTCCGTAGACAAGGTCAGGGTCACGGTGCCGCCCGGCGGCGAAAACGAGACGGCATTGTCGATGAGATTGGCGAGAACCTGGGCCAGCCGGCTTTCATGGCCATTGACCAGGGTGGTGCCACGCCCCTGCCGCTTGCCCATGACCACGGCAACATCGCGGCCTGCGGCCACGTCCTTCTGGATGGCGACCATGGCTTCGGCCAGTTTTTCCACATCGACCCGCTCGGCGCTTTCGCGCGCCAGTTCGGCGTCGAGCCGGCTGGCGCTGGAAATATCGGTGATCAGGCGGTCGAGCCGGCGCACATCATGCTGGATGATATTGGTCAGGCGCTCTCGGTCCTCGGGCTTTTTGGCCAGGGGCAGGGTTTCCACCGCCGAGCGCAGCGAGGTCAGCGGGTTCTTGAGCTCATGCGCCACGTCGGCGGCAAAACGTTCGATGGCCTCGATGCGGTTGTAGAGCGCGTCGGTCATGCGCCGCAGGGCATCGGAAAGGTGACCAATCTCGTCGGGGCGATCCGTCAAGTCGGGAATTTCGGCGCGCGCATCGCCAGCGGTCTGTACCCGCTCGGCGGCCGCCGAGAGGCGCCGCATCGGCCCGGCAATGGTGCCGGCCAGCAGCAGGGACAGCACGATCTGCACCCCGGCGGCGATCATGGCGATACGCAATATGGACCAGCGCTCCTGGGACACCACTGAATCGATGTCGCCCGGTTCGGTGGAGAGCAGGATGGCGCCCACTATGGCGCGCAGGCGCTGCACGGGCACGGCGACCGAGACAACCAGCTGATTCTGGGCATCCACCCGCACGAAATCGGCCGGGGCACCCTTGAGGGCCGAGGCGACCTCGGGATAGCGGGTACCCTCGTCGGCCTGGTATTCCTGATAGGTGGGATAATTGCCACCCGGCGCCCAGGTGATCAGGGCGTTGAGCCAGTCGAGCAGAAAGAACTGGCCGGTCGTGGAGGTGTCGATGGCCTGCCGCAGCACCTCGCCGCGCGCATAGATGTTCTCACTGTCCAGGATCAGCAGGCCCTGCCCGTCATAGATGCGGGCGCGGGTGCGCGTGGGCGTGATGAGGTTGCGCAGCAGTGGCGCCACCCGCTCAGGATTGATGGGAAATTCCAGTGTCGGATCGAAATAGGAGAGCGGCGAAATACTGCCCGATTGTGCGTCCAGCAACCGGTCGGGATCGATGGAGATGATATCGCTGTCCACCGTGGCCGAGGCAGCGATGGCAGCCGAAATGATCTCGCCCTGCACGCGCAGCGACTGCACACGCGCATCGATCAGCCCGGCACGCCATTGGTTGAGATAGAGAATGCCCACCACCAGCACCAGGAGGCCCGCCATGTTGAGGACGACGATGCGGCGGGTAAGGCTGGAAAAAATGGTGAAATCGGCAAAGCGCCGGACGGCGTCGACCAGCTTGAACAGCGGCATGAGCAATAGACGCCAGCCCCGCCGGCCGGAACGCGATGCGTTATCGACCGGAGCGGCTTCCGTCCTGGAAACCGGCTCACCAGCATGCGGGTCGAGCGTGGCCACGAAGGTCCTTACTGCTCCTTGAAGCGATAACCGACGCCATAGAGCGTTTCGATCATCTCGAAGTCGTCATCGGTCGCCTTGAACTTCTTGCGCAGGCGCTTGATGTGGCTGTCGATGGTGCGATCATCCACATAGACCTGGTCGTCATAGGCCGCGTCCATGAGCGCATTGCGCGACTTGACGACGCCGGGCCTGAGCGCCAGGGCCTGCAGGATCAGGAATTCGGTGACCGTCAGGGTGACGCGCTGCCCTTTCCAGGTGCAGGTGTGGCGCTCTTCGTCCATCACCAGCGCGCCGCGTTCGATCAGCGCCTTGCTCGGCGTCGCCTCGCCACCGCCGGGACCGGCGGCAGAAGGATCGCGCGGGGCGGAGCGGCGCAGAATGGCCTTTACCCGTTCCACCAGCAGGCGCTGGCTGAAAGGCTTGGTGATGAAATCGTCGGCACCCATCTTGAGCCCGAACAGTTCATCGATCTCCTCATCCTTGGAGGTGAGGAAGATCACCGGCACATCGGATTTCTGCCGCAGGCGCCGCAGCAGTTCCATGCCGTCCATGCGGGGCATCTTGATGTCGAGAATGGCCAGGTCGCACTTGTCAGTGGTCAGGCCCTCCAGGCCCGAGGCGCCATCGGTATAGGTGGCAACCTGATATCCTTCCGCTTCCAGGGTGAGGGAAACGGAGGTGAGGATATTGCGGTCGTCATCCACCAGGGCGATCTTTGGCATGAGCTGCCTTTCTTCTCGTGACGCTAGCTTGGGTCAGGGCGGGCCGATTGCGGACACGCCATTGGGCGACTTTGCAGGCGACAATTGCGTACTAAATAAGGCGTGAACGGCAGTTGCACCAGTGCCGGCGCGCATTTCGTGGCGATCAGACTTCCGTCGTACGACCGATTTCGGGATGGCTGCTTCCCTCACCCCACCTTTATTTTGGACGCTATCAGCTTGCCCCTGAATGGGCGGCACAGTGGAGAGCAAGACCGATGCCGGCGTTCGATCACATCAATCTCAGGACAACAATCGCGGATGCCGCCCTGTCGCTGAGCGATAACGCCATTGCCCCCGCGCTGGTTGCCGCTTCCATCGGCCAGGGGGGCGCCAGGCTGACCGCGCATGGAGCCCTGTCGGTGGAAACCGGCGCTTTTACCGGCCGCTCGCCCAAGGACAAGTTCATTGTCCGTGACGCCCTGACAACCGACAGGGTCTGGTGGGACAATGCAGGCGCCATGACACCGGACAAGTTCGATCTGCTGCTGGCCGATATCGAGCAGCATCTGAGTGGACAGGCGCTCTTCCGGCAGGACCTCCTGGCCGGGGCCGATCCCGCATACCAATATGACGTGACGGTCCTGACCCCCAGCGCCTGGCACGCCCTTTTCATCCAGAACCTGCTCATTCGCCGGGATGGCGACATCCCTGCCTCGGACCGCGCCGTGCCGGTCACGATCGTGCATGCGCCGCTGTTCCAGGCCGATCCGGCCCGCCATGGCTGCCGCACCGAAACGGTGATCGCCCTCGACATGAGCCGCAATATCGTGCTGATCGCCGGCACGCGCTATGCCGGTGAGATCAAGAAAAGCGTCTTTTCCCTGTTCAATTTCCATGCCCCCGAACAGGGCGTCCTGCCCATGCATTGCTCGGCCAATCTGGGTCCGGACGGCGAGGCCGCGCTGTTCTTCGGTCTCTCGGGCACCGGCAAGACGACGCTCAGCAATGACCCGAACCGCCCGCTGATCGGGGATGACGAACATGGTTGGAGCCGCAACGGCGTCTTTAACCTCGAAGGCGGATGCTATGCAAAAACCGTCAATCTGAGTGCCAGGGCGGAACCGGAAATCTTCGCGGCGACGCGCCGCTTCGGCACAGTGCTGGAGAACGTGGTGCTCGACGCGGACAATGTGCCGGTGTTCGAGGATGTGTCGCTGACCGAAAACACTCGCGCGGCCTATCCCATCGATGTGCTGCCCTCGATCGCCAGGGGCAGTGTGGGCGGCACGCCAAAAACCGTGGTGTTCCTGACTGCCGACGCCTTTGGCGTGCTGCCGCCGCTGGCGCGGCTCTCTCCCGAACAGGCGGTTTATCATTTCCTTTCCGGCTACACGGCAAAGGTGGCCGGCACGGAACGCGGGATCACTGAGCCGCAGGCAACGTTCTCGGCCTGCTTTGGCGCGCCCTTCATGCCGCTGCATCCCACAGTCTATGGCGCGATGCTGGCAGAGCGGCTGAGGGAAAGCGGCGCCCAGGCCTGGCTGCTCAATACCGGCTGGATCGGCGGCGCCTATGGCACGGGCAAGCGCATCGACATCGCCTCGACGCGGCGCCTCCTGAGTGCGGCGCTGGATGGCGCGCTGGACCATGTCGACATGCGCTTTGACCCGCTGTTCGGCTTCGAGGTGCCCATGAGTGTCCCCGGCGTCGAGGAGCGGCTGCTTGATCCGCGCCAGTGCTGGGCCGATGGCGACGCTTACGACGCCCAGGCGGCAAAACTGGTCGCCCTGTTCCGCACGAATTTTGAAAAGTTCGGGCCGGACGCCAATGCCGAAGCCGGACCTCGGCTGCAGATGGCGGCTGAATAGAAACTGGCCTGGATTAGCCGGCGCAATCGAGCCATCCTGCACAAGCGCCAGCACACCCGCCGCGCCGCCCTCGGACGTTATCCGAGGGCTACTCGTTAATTCGTCACCAGACGTGATTGGCCCTCGGGGCGAGCCCGAAGACGGTTCTGGAAAGACCGCGTTGAACACAAGGGGGCGCCAATGGCGCCCTTCTTCATTCCACTGGATCGACCAATCAGGGTGCGTAGAAGATGTGGCTGTCGACAGCGGCGACGCGGCTGAAGGTGTTGGACCAGGACGGGCGTACGGCCGTGGTGTGGTAGTAGAGCGCCGAACCGGGCAACACGCCAATGTCTTCGCCCAGGGCAAACTCGGCATAGACCCGCTTGGCCAGATCCTGCGACCGCGCCCAGGCGCTGCGCTCGCCCGGCGTATCGTCGCGGCCATCACAGGCAAAGGTGAACTGGCAGCGATAGCGGCCCTTGTCGGCATTCTGGTAGA
>CBFGTF010000084.1:0-11962 GCA_965651655.1 uncultured Devosia sp. | reverse complement strand
CTATCTCGCTTCCCTCCCCACAAGGGGGAGGGCGGGCAGGAGCCGAAGCTTTAATGGTTCAACCTTATCAGACCCCGATCCCGCCCAGCGGCTCGGTTTCGAAGCGCTGGTCGAAACCGGCGATCAGCGGCCGGGCCCGGGCGATGGTCGCCTGCACCTGCGGCAGGTTGAGCGAGGCCATGTGCTGCTCCTGGCTGTCCCAAACCTCGGTGATCCAGATCCCGTCGGCGCTGGCGGGGTCCCGGGCAATCACATAACTGCGGCAGCCCGGCATGGGCGCATTGCCCTCCAGCATGACGGCCAGCAATTCCTCGCGCTTGCCGGCTTCGGCCAGCATCCGTCCTATCAATCCATACATGGCGCTCCCCCTTGTTGCGAACAAATCAAGAACATAATGAGCCCTGCGTCAAGCCCCATCCTTGACTTGCCCCCTGCCCGTGCCGCAAGGAAAGCCCCTCACCCAGCCGAGGTATTCATGTCCGTCGACCAGCTTTCCGTTTCACTCACCAAGGACCAGGCCTATGCGCTTGTCGACGCCGTATCCGAGCGCGACGACCTTGCGCTGACCGCCTCGGCCCATGAAGTCGAGGAAACGGGCGAATGGATCTTTGAGGCCACCTGCGACAGCCCGCCCGATATCGCGGCCTTTGCCGAACTGGCCCGCCAGGTGCTGGGCGGCGAGGTGGAGTTTTCCGTGGCGCCCATCGACCCGGAGGTGAACTGGGTCGCCAAGTCTCTCGAGGGCCTGGCCCCGGTCATTGCCGGAGGCTTCTATGTTTATGGCAGCCACGAGACCGGCCCGATCCCCGAAGGGCTGACACCGATGAAGATCGACGCCGCCCAGGCCTTTGGCACCGGCCACCATGAAACCACCACCGGGTGCCTGGAAGCCATCGAGGCGCTGCTCGAAAAACGCAATCCCACCCGCATGATCGATATCGGCACCGGCACTGGCGTCCTCGCCATCGCCCTCGCAAAGCGGCTCGAAGCGGTCATTCTGGCCACCGATATCGACCCGATTGCAGTGGTCACGACAATGCAGAACGCGGTCGAGAATGGCGTCGGCGACCAGATCGACGCCATCGAAGCCACTGGCCTCGACCACGAGGAAATCACCGCCCGCGCGCCCTATGACCTGGTGGTCGCCAATATCCTGGCCGGCCCCCTTACCGAGTTGGCGCCGGGTGTCGGCACCATCACCCAGCAGGGCGGCACGGCCATTCTTTCGGGCATCCTCAATACCCAGGCAGATGGCGTCATCGCTGCCTATGAGGCAGCCGGCTTCACGCTGGCCGACCATCTCAAGCGCAAGGACTGGACGACGCTGGTGCTGGAAAAGCGGTAGGGAGAGGAGCGCAAAGTGCTCTACACCCCACGGAGCCGTCCTCGGGCTTGACCCGAGGACCAGCGTCAACAGCCGCAATGTGGCGATGGAGAATGGCCCTCGGGTCAGGCCCGAGGGCGGCGCAGTTCACGGTGAAGTAGCCCGCCCCACTCGGCAGTGGACAAAACAAAATCCCCGAAGCAGGCTTCGGGGATCGGCTGTTGATCGTCAGCGGTGTTGCAGCGGCCTCACGGGCGCTTGGTCACTGCGCCGATCAGCTGATGCTGCATGCGATAGCTGACCTGGCGGGAGGCTTCGCGACCACGAGCGTCGATAAGACCACCCAATGCGTTGCGGAAACCGTTCTTGCTCTCAGTCATCGTCTACTCCATGCGACGGGCGATCTGTTGCCACCCGACATTCTTCATTTAGGCTGTTCGCATCGCCCTGGTTAGGGGTCTGCCGGCAAGCCTGCCATGCCGATCCTGCAAGGCAGGATTAACGGCCGTTTACCTTGCGGCCCAGATCGTGATCGCGCTCGAAGCGGGCGACATAACGCTCTGCCTGGCGGGTGCGGCCTTCGACAATGGCGTTGACGGCGCGCTGAAACAGATTGTTCTGCTTGCTCATTTGAAATGTCTCCTGTTCTCTGACCCCAAGATAGGCTTTGCCCGGCGCAAAACCAGACACAAGACAACAGGACAGCCATGCCATGAATGCATCTCATGGCCGCCGATCCACGGGACCAATAATGACCACGACTTCCCCTAAACCCGCAGCTTTTCAGACCTTTAGCGAAAAATCCGATCCCTCCCAGGTCGCGCCGCGCCTGGCTGCCTTGAGGGCAGCCATGCAAAAAGCGGGTATCGATGCCGTGCTGATCCCGCGTGCCGATGCGCATCGTGGCGAGTCGGTGCCGGCCAGCGAGGCGCGGCTGGCCTATATCACCGGCTTCACCGGCTCGGCGGGCATGGCGGTGGTCGGCATGCGCAAGGCGGGGCTGTTCGTCGACAGTCGCTATACTCTCCAGGCGCCGGCCCAGACCGACACAAGTAAGGTCACTGTCCACGAGGTGAACCATGGGGGCGTCAGCACGGACATAAGGCTCTATGTGCCCAAGGGCGGCAAGCTGGCCTATGATCCCTGGCTGCATACGCCCGGCGAAGTCCGCGATATCACCGAGAAGCTCGCCGGCCACGCCGAAGTGGTCGCCCATGCCAATCTGGTGGACGCCATCTGGACCGACCGTCCGGCGCCACCGGTCAGCCCCATCGAATTTCTCGGTCACAACCGCGCCGGCAGGACCGCCGCCGACAAGCTCGCCGACCTGCGCGTCAGCCTTGCCGCCGACAAGGCCGATGCCGTGGTGCTGACCCTGCCCGAATCCATCTGCTGGCTGTTCAACATGCGCGGCCGCGACGTCCCCAATACGCCTTTCGTGCTCGGCTTTGCCGTGGTGCCGAAAACCGGCCTGCCGACCCTTTATCTCGACGCGGCCAAGATCACCCCCGAACTGACCAAGGCCCTCGACGGCATCGCAAAAGTGGCCAAAGCCACGACGCTGGGCAAGGCGCTGGAAAAGCTCGGCCAGGGCAAGAAGGCGGTGATCGTCGACCCGCAGAGCGCACCGGCCGCCGTGGCCGATACA
The DNA here is from genome assembly GCA_965651655.1 of uncultured Devosia sp. Lineage (GTDB taxonomy): Bacteria > Pseudomonadota > Alphaproteobacteria > Rhizobiales > Devosiaceae > Devosia. The sequence continues at coordinate 8,990 of CBFGTF010000084.1, read as the reverse complement.
CTGCGCCAGGCCGGCGCCAGCCTTTTGGAAAAGCGCGATCCGGTACTGGGACCGAAATCGCGCAAGAACGATGCCGAACTGGCCGGCATGCGCGAGGCACACCGGCTCGATGGCATTGCGCTCGCCAAGTTCCTCTATTGGTTCGACCAGGAGGCACCGAAGGGCGAATTGACCGAAATCGGCATCGTCACCGCGCTGGAGGCTTTCCGCCGCGAGGAGGAGACTTGCGTCGATGCCAGTTTCGACACCATTTCCGGCGCCGGCCCCAATGGCGCCATCGTCCACTATCGGGTGACCACCAGGACCGACCGCAAGCTCAATCCCGGCGAACTCATGCTGGTCGATTCAGGCGCGCAATATCTTTCCGGCACCACCGACATTACCCGCACGCTCTCAACCGGCCCCGCCACCGCCGAGCAGAAGGACCGCTATACGCGGGTGCTCAAGGGCATGATCGCCATCTCCACCGCCCGCTTCCCCAAGGGGACGACCGGTGCCCAGATCGACGTGCTGGCGCGGCAGTTTCTCTGGCAGGACGGCGTCACCTATAATCACGGCACCGGCCATGGCGTCGGGGCGTTTCTGGGCGTCCACGAGGGGCCGGTAGGCATCTCCTCGCGCTACACCGCCCCATTCGAGCCCGGAAATGTGCTGTCCAACGAGCCGGGCTATTACAAGACCGGCGAATATGGCATCCGCATCGAAAACCTGATCGTGGTGCGCGAGGCGGAGGGCTTTTCGGGCTATCTCGACTTCGAGACCATTACCCTGGCGCCCATCGACACGCGGCTTGTCGATCTCTCCCTGACGACGCCGGCAGAGCGCGACTGGCTCAATGCCTATCACGCCCGCGTCTGGGGCGAGATCGGCCCGAAAGTCTCGGGCAAGGTCAGGGACTGGCTGAAACAGGCAACCGCGGCGATCTAGAGCCATTCACCTTTAAGCTGATGCGCTTCTGTCACCCCCTCTCCCCTTGGGGGGACTGTACATTGCGGGCGCTTCCAGAAGGGCGGCGGCCTCGGTTCCTGCTCTCCCTCCCCCTTGAGGGGAGGGTAGCGACGCTCGGCCCGCAAGGGCCGTAGCAGAGCTGGGGTGGGGGTCGTTTGGTGACCAAACTGATGGACCCCCACCCTCTATCCCTCCCCTCAAGGGGGAGGGAGGCAACGGCCCGCGAGACCGGCGAAAAGGGAAGCACTTTGGCGGCGTCAATTGAACCAGATGGCGAAATCGGGCCAATTGTCGCCAAAGACCCGGTTGCCTTCTGCAAAGCTTGCCGCATCGGCAACCGGCCCGTCGCGAAGAAAGGGCAGCGCCCCCTGCCCGGTCAGCAGCATCACGAGATCGGTTTCGGTGGCTGTTTCGAAGAACAGCTTGAGATCAAACCCCTCCGCGAACCGCCAATGCGGGATCAGCAGTTCACCGGCCAGGATCTGGTCGATACTGTCAAGCGTGGCCATCCAGGCATCGACATGGGCCTGGGTCACGCTGAGGTCGGGCACGAGCGAGGTCTGGCTGGGCGAGGGCACCAGTTCGCGGTTATCGTCGCTTTCTGCGAGGATTTCCTGCCAGTTCAATCGCGACAGGGCGGTCACCGCCTGAAGCCGGGACAGGACGCCCTTGAAGCGGGCTGCATCGGTCACCGGAAAATCCGAGGTGTGGATCGCCGCGATCAGGTCGGCAATGAATGTATCGGTCTCCGGATCCATCATCAGCGTGCCGCCCCGCGAAAACTCCTGCATGGGCAGGCCGGCCTCGGGGAACAGGCGGTGGCCGACGGCGTCGAACAATTGCGAGAAATCATGGGCCAGCAGCAGGTCGACCGGCGCCGCCGTGACCTGGGTATAGCCGGCGAACCAGAAGGCATCGGCCTGGTCGAAGCCGATCGTGGTATCGGGCGCCGCGGTCTTGCCGCCCTTGGTCTTGCCTTGCGGCAGCGCCATGGCCTCGCCCATCAGGGTCGCCAGCGTCTCCCGCTCACCCACTTCGCCATCGCCATCAATGTCGAAGCGAACCCGCAGCGGATCTATGGCGATCACGAAATCGCCCGCCCGCCCGGCAGCCTCGAAATTGTCCCGCGCCAGATCGAGTCCGGTCACGAAGTCATCGAGAATGGTCCGCAGACCCTCATAGTCCAGCGGCTCCGGATCAGGATTGGCCGACGTGGCCGGAAGATCGGCATCGATGCCGAACATCATCGCCGCCGCTGGCAGGCGCGGAGACACAGCGCCGTGGCGATAAAAGGCCTGCGACAGCGCCTCGACGGCGCCAATCATGTCGATCAGCCCCAGCCCGAAACAGGCGTCCATATGCATCTGGGCGCATTGCTCGTCATAGAGCGCGCGGTTTTCCGTCGCGGTCCCCGCATAGAGCAGGCCGGGCAGTTGATCGCCCGCCGGACTGGCCAGCGCAAGGTTCGGCACGAACATCGCGGCCAAGGCCGCGCCAACCAGTCTGCGCATGGCGCACTCCCTTTTGACAGGTGCGCCAGCTATTTGCCGACGCGCTCGAACCACTCATCCTCGCTGATGACCTCGATACCCAGTTCCTCGGCCTTCTTGAGCTTGGAGCCGGCACCCGGCCCTGCCACCAGGATATCGGTGGCGCTCGACACCGAACCGGCCACCTTGGCGCCCAGCCGTTCAGCCATAGCCTTGGCTTCCGATCGTGTCATTTTTTCGAGGGAGCCTGTGAATACCACCGTCTTGCCGGCCACCACGCTGTCGGCGGAGATGACCACCACATAGGGCTGCGGTTGTACTTCGACCAGCAGGTCGTCAAGCGCCTGCACGTTCCGGTCATTGGCAAAGAAGGCCATGATCGACGAGCGCACCGTCTCGCCAATGCCCCCGATCTCGGGGAAGAGCGAATGGCCATCCTCATGGTGTGCGGCGGCAAAGGCCACATCGCGGAATTTCTCCACCGTGCCGAATTCCTTGGCGAGTAGCGCCGCCGTGGTTTCGCCCACATGACGGATGCCCAGCGCATAGATGAAACGATCCAGCTCCGGTGCGCGGCGCGCATCGATGGCGTCGAACAGTTTTTTCACCGAAACCGGGCCGAAGCCATCGGCATCCTTGAGCTTCTTGACGCTCCGCTCATCGCGCGCCTTGAGCGTGAAAATGTCGGCCGGCCGGGCAATGCGGCCCTCGGCATAGAACTGGGTCACCTGCTTGTCGCCCAGCCCGTCAATGTCGAGCGCATCGCGGGCCACGAAATGCTTGAGATTTTCCACGGCCTGCGCCGGGCAGATCATTTCGCCCGTGCAGCGGCGCACCGAATCGAGCTTGCCGGTCTTCTCATTGAGTTCGCGCACCGCCTCGGACCCGCAGGCCGGGCAGATATGGGGGAAGACGAAGGGAGCAGCGTCGGCCGGCCGCTTGTCCAGCACCACATCGACAATCTGCGGGATGACGTCGCCGGCCCGCTGCACGATGACCGTGTCGCCCACCCGCAGGTCCACACCATTGCGGATCGGCTCGCCATTATTGCCGATGCCCTTGATATAATCCTCATTGTGGAGCGTGGCATTTTCCACCACGACACCGCCCACCGTCACCGGCTGCAAGCGCGCCACCGGCGTCAGGGCGCCGGTGCGGCCCACCTGGATATCGATGCCGGTGAGAATGGTCGTCGCCTGCTCGGCAGGAAATTTGTGAGCAATGGCCCAGCGCGGCGCGCGCGCGACAAAACCCCAGCGCTGCTGCAGATCCAGCCGGTCGAGCTTGTAGACGACGCCATCGATATCGTAGCCCAGCGTGGCGCGCTGGCTTTCAATCTTGCGGTAGTGGGCGATCAGCTCGTCGGCGCTTTCCGTCCGCAGCATCAGCGAATTGGTGGCAAAGCCCCATTCCCTGAACTTGTCCACCACCTCGGTCTGCGTCGCGGCCGGCGGCGTCGGATTGCCGTTCTCGTCCTCGGCAATGCCCCAGGCATAGGCGAAGAAATTGAGATTGCGGCTGGCCGTGATCCTGGGGTCCTTCTGGCGCAGCGAGCCGGCGGCCGTATTGCGCGGATTGACATAATCCTGCCCGCCGAACTTGGCCGAATGGTCCTTCAGGCGCTTGAACTCGGCGTGGGTCATGTAGACCTCGCCGCGCACTTCGATCACCGCCGGCCAGCCCGCCCCCGCAAGCCTGTGCGGAATGTCCCCGATGGTCTTCAAATTCTCGGTGATATCCTCACCCACCGCGCCATCACCACGCGTCGCGCCGCGCACGAACACACCGTTCTCGTAGCGCAACGAGGCCGAGAGGCCATCGATCTTGGGTTCGGCGGTGAAGGCCAGAACGAAACCCGGATCGCGCAGGATGTCCTGCATGAAGAACTTCTTCGCCCGCGCGACGAAATCGGTGACGTCCTCGTCCGAAAACGCATTGGCGAGGCTGAGCATGGGCACGCCATGGCGCACCTTGGCAAAGCCTTCCGCCGGGGCCGCGCCGACGCGCTCCGACGGGCTGTCGCTGCGCACCAGTTCGGGAAAGGCCTGCTCGATGGCGTCGTTTCGGCGCTTGAGGGCATCATAGTCGGCGTCGGAAATCTCCGGCCGGTCCTGCTGGTGATAGGCGATATCGGCGGCGGCAATGGCCTCGGCCAGACGCTCGAGCTCGATGCGGGCTTCGTCCTCGGAGAGGTCGGCAATGTCTTTGGGAGGCAGGTCGGACATGGGGATACTCAACGTTTTACCCCTCTCCCCTTGAGGGAGAGGGTGGATCGCGCGCGGCGCGAGACGGGTGAGGGGTCTTTCCGCGAACTCGAAGTATGCCTTGGCAGACCCCTCATCCGCCCTTCGGGCACCTTCTCCCTCAAGGGGAGAAGGGATGCTGCCACACGACTAGTACGGCGAAAAGGCTATCCCACCGCCCCGAGCAATTTCTTGGCAGCAGCGCGCGCTTCATTGGTGATTTCGGCGCCCGCCAGCATGCGCGCCACCTCTTCCTGACGCGCCGGCTTGTCGAGGGGGCGGACATGGGTGCGCATGAAGGCCCCCTCCTCCACCATCTGCTTTTCGATGAGCAGGTGCCGGTTGGCCCGTGCCGCCACCTGCGGCGCATGGGTAACCGTGAGCACCTGGACGGTGCTGGCCAGCCGCGCCAGCCGCCGCCCGATGGCATCGGCAACCGCGCCGCCCACCCCTGTGTCGATTTCGTCAAAGATCAGCACCGGGGCTGAGCCGCGGTCGGCCAGCACCACTTTCAGTGCCAGCAGGAACCGACTCAACTCACCACCCGAGGCAACCTTGAGCAATGGCCCTGCCGTGGTGCCGGGATTAGTCTGCACGTGAAAGGCAATCTGGTCGAACCCATTGGCCGAGACGCGCTCGCTATCGGCCTGGTGATCGACGATGAACCGCGCGGCGCCCAGCTTGAGATCGGGCAATTCGGCTTCCACCGCCTTGCTCAGCGCCTTGGCCGCTGCCTTCCGTCCCGCGCTGAGGATATCGGCGGCCTCGCGGTAGCGCGCCCGCGCCGCCAGTTCCTCGCCCTCCAGCGCCTTGAGCCGGCTTTCCCCGCCCTGCAGCGTTTCCAGGTCCCCCTCGAACTTGGCCAGCACGGCAACCAGATCGTCGGGTGTTGTCTGGTGCTTGCGGGCCGCAGCGCGCAGGGCAAAGAGCCGCTCCTCCACGGCCTCGAGTTCGCCCGGGTCGAAGGCCATTTCGCGCTTGAGCTCTTCCAGCGCATCGGTGGTGCGATCCAGCGTCACGAGCGAGGCATCGAGCGCATCGACAATGGGTTGGAACAATTCGGCCCCGCCGTCGATCTTGCGCATCAGCCGTCGCATCAGCGAGGCCAGTGCCGGGGTGGGCGCATTGGGACCGTTGAGAATCTCGTCGATCTCGACCACGTCGGAGGCGGCCTTTTCGGCCTGCTGCAATTGCTGGCGCCGCTCCGCCAGTTCTTCTTCTTCCCCGACCACGGGCTTGAGCTTGCCCAGTTCCTCGACCGTATGGCGGGCATAGTCTTCGGCAGCCAGCGCCTCTGCAACCAGCGCCCGCTGCTCTTCGACCGCCTGCTGTGCCTCGACCAGCGCCGCCCAGCAGTCCCGCACCGCATTGGCCTCTGCCCCCAATTCACCAAAGGCATCGAGCGAAGCCCGATGGGTGGCAACATCGACCAGTGCCCGGTCATCGTGCTGGCCGTGGATCTCCACGATCTGCCCCCCGACCTTCTGCAGCAGCGAAGCCGATACGGGCTGGTCATTAATGAAAGCGCGTGTGCGTCCATCGGCAAACTGCACGCGCCTCAGGATGACATCCTCATCATCGGCAATGGCATTGTCGCGCAGCAGTGCCCGCGCCGGATGGCTGGCAGCCAGTTCCAGCACAGCCACCACTTGCCCGCTTTCTTGACCCTGGCGCACCAGCGAGGCATCGCCCCGCCCACCCAGGGCCAGGGTCAGCGCATCGAGCAGGATGGACTTGCCGGCGCCGGTCTCACCGGTGAGCACGGTCATGCCGGAGTCAAGGGTGAGATCGAGCTGGTCGATAAGGACGATATTGCGGACTGACAGCGCGTTGAGCATGCGCAAACTTCCCGGAGCTGCACCACTGGTCTCTGTCGCTTGTATCATCGCCCGCCCGATGCGGCGCCCTCACCGAGTGCCCATCCACAGCAAAGGCCGAACAAACGAAACCGGGACGCATGATAGCGCCCCGGAACAAAATAGCAACATTGATTATTTGGAAGCGATCAGGTCCGCACGGCGGCCAGCCAGCTGCCCGAATTGAGCTGGGGCGCAAGGCCCTGCTTGCCGAGCACCTCGAAGGCGCGCTTGTACCAATCGCTGGACGGATAATTGTGGCCCAGCACGGCGGCTGCCGACATGGCCTCATTGGTCAGGCCCAGCAGCAGATAGGTCTCGGTCAGGCGGAACAAAGCTTCCTCGATATGGGTCGAGGTCTGCCAGCGTTCCACCACTTCGCGGAAGCGATTGATGGCGGCGGCATATTGCCCATTGCCCTGATAATAGCGGCCGACGGACATTTCCTTGCCGGCAAGCTGGTCATAGGCCACCAGCAACTTTTCCTTGGCGTCGGCGGCGTGCTCGGAGCGCGGGTAGTTGTTGATCAACAGGTTATAGGTGTCGATGGCATCGCGCGACAGCTGCTGGTCACGGGTGATGTCCTTGATCTGCGCAAAATAGGCCGTGCCCTTGATCCAGAGCACATAGGGCACTTCCGGGCTCTGCGGATAGAGCGCCAGGTAGCGGTCCGCGGCCAGGATCGCCTCGTCGAACTGGCCGATGCGATAATTCGCATAGGCCTGCATCAGCTTGCCCTTCTCGGTCAGCGGATCGCGCGGATGCTGGCGCTCCAGCTTTTCGAGCTTGGCGACGGCCGTCTGGTAATACTGGCGATCCATGTCGTCCAGCGCACCCTGATAGAGCGTCTGGGCGGGCACGATCGGCTCTTCCTTGAGCTTGACCGGACCAAACAGGTTCATGCCCGCGCAGGCCGTCAGGGCTGCGGCCATCAGGCCCATGGCAGCGAACCGGATCACCCGGCTGGAAAACTGGCTCACAACGTCAAGCTTCACGAACTGCCCCGTTCAAAATCATACCGCAGCAAGACTGCGGGCCTATTTGGCAAATGGATCAAAACTGTGGCGCGGCCGAAGGGCTCGGTGGCCCTCTCAGCGTACGGACCGCAAGTAATGATGGACTTCTAGCCCCTCCGGCTGGTCCTCGAAACTCTCGAACTCCAGCGGAAGGTCTTCCGCGCCGACTATTTCATAATTGGCCTCGCTGGAAAAGAGCGAGGCCAGGACATGTGCATTGAGGGCATGTCCACCCTTGTATGAGCGGAACTTGCCCCAGATGGCGAGGCCGCCCAGCGACAGGTCACCAATGGCGTCCAGCAGCTTGTGACGAACGAATTCGTCTTCGTAGCGCAGCCCACCGGGATTGAGCACGCGGTCTTCGTGCACAGTAATGGAATTGTCCAGGCTCGAGCCAAGCGCATATCCGGCCTGGCGCAGGATCTTGGCATCGCGCACAAAGCCGAACGTGCGGGCCTGGGAGACGTCCTCGAAATAGCGCCTTGGGGTCCAGTCGAAGATCATGCGCTGGCGGCCGATGACCTTGGAGTCGAAATCGATCTCCAGGTCCAGCGCCCTGCCATTATAGGGCTCGAGCGCGGCAAAAGCGTCATTGTTGCGCACGGTGACGGCGCGAACGATCTTGAGGAATTTCCTCTGAGCCGGCTGCACTTCCAGCCCGACATCGAGAATGGCCGAAGCAAAGGGATAGGCCGAACCGTCCATGATCGGGCATTCCGGGCCATCAAGGGTGATCAGGGCATTATCCACGCCCATGCCCGAGAGCGCCGAGACCACATGCTCAACCGTTGCCACGCTGACGCTGTCGCCCAGGTCCAGCGTTGTGCACAGGGTCGTGCGGGTCACCCGCGAATGGTGCACAGATACCGGCTTGGTGAAGCTGCCATTGCCCAGATCGCGACGGATCGTATAGCCATTATCGGCGGCGGCAGGCGCCATGGTCAGGGTCACCGGCTGCGCACCATGCACGCCATAGCCGGAGAAGTTGACTTCGCCGGCAAGCGTGCGCTGGCGCGTGGAAAGTTTGTTCATGCCTGGATATGCTCCGCCGGGACGTTCACGCTCACAGAACTGTTAGCCAAAAAAAACTCGGTGCGGAAGCCGCACCGAGAGAGCTTTTCGGAAAAGATCAACGAAGGATCAACCGTGCTTTCGCAGGAAAGCCGGGATTTCCAGGTGTTCTTTCTGTGCCGGAGCAGCGGGAGCACGTCCCTGATTGTCCAGCTGGCCCCGGGCGCCCTCGCTGGCGGGGGCAACGCGGGAAGTCCTTGCCACACCTGCCTCTATTGCACTGCGGGCGGCGGCATCATCCGCCATTGGCGAGTGCGGTTCGGCACGCGCTTCAGGCTGCTGTGCACCCAGGTTCAGCCCGACATTGGAGGCCAGGCGCTTGAACAGGGCACGCGCATTGCGCGGCTCGGCATCATGACGTTCCTG
>CBFGTF010000083.1:0-12018 GCA_965651655.1 uncultured Devosia sp. | reverse complement strand
TCCCGACGAACAAGCGCGTGGTTATCGCGCTGCAGTATATTCACGGGATCGGCGAGAAGTTCGCCAATGATATCACCACCAAGGTCGGCATCCCGGCCGAGCGCCGCGTCAATGAACTGACCGACGCCGAAGTGATCCAGATCCGTGAAGCCATCGACCGCGACTATATCGTGGAAGGTGACCTGCGCCGTAACGTGGCGATGAACATCAAGCGCCTGATGGACCTGGGCAATTATCGTGGCCTGCGTCACCGCCGTGGCCTGCCGGTCCGTGGTCAGCGCACCCATACCAATGCGCGTACCCGCAAGGGTCCGGCAAAGCCGATCGCCGGCAAGAAGAAGTAATCTGGTCCCGCAATCGCGGGGACGGAAATTTGAACTGGAATTGGCGGGGCAAGGTTTTCGGATGGCTCGAAAAGAGTTGGCCGGATGTCTTGAACCGCTTGTTCCGTGGTGGAGCTGCTGGCATTACGGCAGCGCCGATACCCTAGAGGATAGTAATGGCTAAGACTGAAGTCGCGCGCGTCCGTCGCAAGGAGCGCAAGAACATCACCTCCGGCGTCGCCCATGTGAACGCCTCCTTCAACAACACGATGATCACCATCGCCGACATGCAGGGCAACACGATTTCGTGGTCCTCCTCTGGCGTTATGGGCTTCAAGGGCTCGCGCAAGTCGACCCCCTATGCTGCCCAGGTTGCTGCTGAAGACGCTGCCAAGAAGGCCCAGGAACACGGCATGAAGACCCTCGAGGTCGAGGTCCGCGGTCCCGGTTCAGGCCGTGAATCGGCGCTGCGTGCTCTCCAGGCTGCCGGCTTCAACGTCACCTCCATCCGTGATGTCACGTCGATCCCGCACAATGGCTGCCGCCCGCGCAAGCGGCGCCGCGTCTAACAAGACGATCAGAGTGCTCCCGGCCGATTGAATGGGCCGGGGGCTCCTATTGTGTTTGCGGCGGAGCGGCCGGAATGGCCGCTAATTTGAAAGGACAATACCGTGACGATCCAGAGGAACTGGCAGGAACTGATCAAGCCGACCAAGCTGGACATTGTTTCGGGCAGCGACAACGCGCGCGTGGCCTCGGTTGTAGCCGAGCCGCTTGAGCGCGGTTACGGGCTTACCCTGGGCAATGCCCTTCGTCGCGTGCTGCTGTCGTCGCTTCAGGGCGCGGCAGTGACCGCGATCCAGATTGACGGCATCCTGCACGAATTCTCCTCGCTGCCCGGCGTGCGCGAGGACATCACCGATCTCGTTCTCAACGTCAAGGAAATCGCCCTGAAGATGGGTGGCGAAGGCCCCAAGCGCCTGACCCTCTCCAAGCAGGGCCCTGCTGCCGTCACTGCTGGCGACATCAAGGTTTCCGGTGACATCGAAGTGCTGAACCCCGAGCTGGTTATCTGCCACCTCGACGACGGCGCCGAGATCAATATCGAGTTCACCGTCGATACCGGCAAGGGCTATGTCCCGGCCGAGAAGAACCGTCCCGAGGACGCCCCGATCGGTTATATCCCGGTTGACGCCCTGTTCTCGCCGGTTCGCCGGGTGAGCTACAAGGTCGACGCGACCCGTGCAGGCGAGAGCCTGGACAAGGACAAGCTGACCCTGAGCGTCGAGACCAATGGCGCCATCTCGCCGGAAGACGCCGTGGCCTATGCCGCGCGTATCCTGCAGGATCAGTTGTCGGTCTTCGTCAATTTCGAAGAGCCCACCAAGGAGAAGGCCCAGGACGCTGTTCCGGAACTCGCCTTCAACCCGGCGCTGCTCAAGAAGGTCGACGAGCTCGAGCTGTCGGTGCGTTCGGCCAACTGCCTCAAGAACGACAACATCGTCTATATCGGCGACCTCATCCAGAAGACGGAAGCCGAGATGCTGCGGACTCCGAACTTTGGCCGCAAGTCGCTCAATGAAATCAAGGAAGTCCTGGCTCAGATGGGGCTTCATCTCGGAATGGACGTCAACAACTGGCCGCCCGAGAATATCGATGACCTCGCCAAGCGCTACGAAGATCATTACTGATCCGGCGCTGCCCAGACTTTAGGAGATAACCCATGCGCCACGCTTCCCGAGGCCGCAAGTTCAGCCGGACCGCATCGCACCGCAAGGCGATGTTTGCCAATATGTCGGCCGCGCTGATCAAGCACGAACAGATCGTCACCACGCTTCCCAAGGCGAAGGACCTGCGTCCCATCGTCGAGAAGCTCATCACCCTGGGCAAGCGCGGCGACCTGCATGCCCGCCGCCAGGCCATCGCGCAGATCCGCGATGAAGCCCAGGTTGCCAAGCTCTTCGCCGTGCTCGGCCCGCGCTATGCCGAACGCCAGGGCGGCTATATCCGCATCCTCAAGGCCGGCTTCCGCTATGGCGACAATGCCCCGCTGGCCGTGATCGAATTCGTCGACCGCGATGTCGATGCCAAGGGCCAGGATTCCGGTCCGTCCTTTGCCCAGGACGACGAAGCCGAAGCGGCATAAGTCTTGCTGGTCATGCAATGATCGAGGCGGTCACGGATTTCCGTGGCCGCCTTTTTGCTTTTTGGGGGGAAGCAATGGGTCTGGTTCTGGTTACCGGTGCGTCCGGGTTCGTCGCCAAGCATGTGATCGGGCAATTGCTCAATGCCGGTCATGACGTGAGGGGCACGGTGCGGGGGCAGGGCAAGGTGCCGGGCATATGGGCCGCTGTTGCGGCGCTGGCGCCGGGCCGCGAGAGCAGCCTTGAGCTGGTCGAGGCTGATCTCCTCGATGATCATGGCTGGGCCGAGGCCATGCGGGGTGTGTCGGCGGTGATGCATGTGGCTGCGGCCATCGTGGCCGTGGAGCCCAAAGACCCCGATGTGGTGGTGCGCCCCGCCGTCGAGGGCACGGAGCGGGTGTTGGCTTTCGCCCATGCCGCCGGCATCACGCGGGTGATCATGACCTCTTCGATTGCCACGGTGGGATATGGCCTGGGGCATGATCGCGGGGTGCGGCGCTATTCGGAAGCCGACTTCACCAATCTGGACGGCATGCGTCAGTCCTGGGCCTATTGCATCGGCAAGACGCGGGCGGAGCGGGCCGCATGGGCCTTTGCGGAAATGCATGGCATGGATCTCACCACCATCCATCCCGGCGCCATCCTTGGCCCCGCGACCGATGCCGATACGTCGATTTCGCTTGGCCTGGTGACGGGCCTGCTCGACGGGTCGACGCCTGCCCTGGCGCGGATTGGCTTTGCCATCAGCGATGTGCGCGATGTCGCAGCGATGCACGTGGCGGCGCTCGAAAAGCCCGAGAGTATCGGCCAGCGCTACCTGTGCACCGGTCCGTACATGACCTTCGCACAGGTCGCGGATGTGTTGCGGGCGGCCTATCCCGACTATCCGGTGACCAGGAAGGTCATTCCCGACTGGATCATCCGCATCATTTCGGCCCTGGGCGGACCGACCCGGCAGATCATCAATGACCTGGGTAATGAAAAGCACTTCGACGGATCGAAGGGTGAGGTGCTGCTGGGGCGGGCCTATCGGAGCAATGAAGAAGCGATCCTGAGTGCCGCTGAGAGCGGCATCCGGTTGGGGCTAGTCAAGCCGAAGGCGAGGTGAGACCCCAGGCCCGATAAAGCCCGTCCAATTCTGACTGATTAGCAAGAAAGAGGTGGGGCAAACCGGACTGCGCCGCCCGCAGCTGAAGGGCCTGCGCCGCATTGCGCGTGTGCCAGAGCCAGTGGATCATGGCCCACTTTATGGAATCTCGGTTCCCCTCCAGCGCCCCGGCACGTGGCCGATGGCTCAGGGTCCGGCGAAAATAGCGCCAGTATCGGCGCCAGAGGTGGTCGTCGACCACGATGATGCTGGTGGCCCTGGTGAGACGCTGCGGCAGCAGTCTGGTGTAGTTGCCCTCAATGACCCATTCCGGTTCGGTGATTGCGGCATCGTGGAGCGCTGCGAACTCGTCGTCTGGCCGTTGTACCCAATCTGTGTTGGGCAGGTGGCGAAAAAGGTCGATGTGCAGGGCCGGGACGCCGAGCTTGTCGCCAAGAGCGACAGCTAACGTCGATTTTCCTGCATTGGTGGGCCCCATGATGACAATGCGGCGTCCCATATCTTCGATCGGCATGAATTCATTCATGTCCCTTCCCCCAAAGACGAAAAAGCCGCCCCGGCGTACCGGGGCGGCGAGAATACGTCTCGAAACGGACTACTCGGCCGGGGCCATGTCCTTGCCGGTGTAGACCTCTTCGACCCAGTACTGGTCGCGGCGGTCAAAGCCGTTGAAGGGGGTCAGCGAGGCCTGGGTATAGGCGCCCATGAGGCCAAACTCGATCCAGTCATCCTCGTCGATGTCGGCGGGAAGCGTGAACACCTGGGGCAGCACGTCGTAGCTGTCGCAGGTCGGGCCCCAAAGGGTGAATTCGCTGAACTCGCCATTGTTGTCGTGCAGGCGCGGGCCGCGCCATACGCGCACCGGCGGGGTGAAGTGCATGAATTTCACTTCCATCAGCGCACCATAGGCGCCGTCATTGACATAGACGGCCTGACCACCGCGCTGATGTTTTACGCGCAGCAGGAGGGATGTGGAGGATGTCACGAGCGCACGACCCGGCTCGATGATCAGTTCGGGCTTCTTCTTGCCGAAATGCTCCTCGACAGCGGCGCCGATGGTATCGAAATAATGGTCCATGGGCGGGGCTTCGCTGGTCGGGTAGGGGGCTGGGTAGCCGCCGCCGATATTGAGGCGCTTGAGCTCGATGCCGGCTTCCTCAACGATGCGGGCGGCCGCGGCGATGTGCCGTTCATAGGCATAGGCATCCTCGCACTGGCTGCCGACATGGAAGCAGAGGCTAGGTGTATAGCCCATCTTCTCGACGGCCGTGACGATCTCGGCGGCGGCCTGTTCCATGACACCGAACTTGATGCCGAAGTCATAGGACTTCAGCGCCTTGCCGGCCTTGAAGCGGGTGGTCACCTCAACATCCCTGCTGGGCGAGACGATCGAAGCGAGCTGGTCGAGCTGCTGGGGGTGGTCGATGGTGAAGCTGCGGACCCCGAATTCCTCGTAGGCGCGTGCGATCTCACGCTTGTTCTTGATGGGGTTGTTGTAGTGCATCACGGCGCCGGGGGCGTAGTCGCGAACCAGCTCCATTTCGGTATTGGATGCCACGTCAAAGGCCTTGAGGCCCTCGGCATGAAGCTGGGCGATGATGTGCGGGGAGGGATTGCATTTGACCGCATAAGTCAAAAGCCCGTCAAAGCCCTTCTTGAACACCTTCACGGCCCGATGGAATTCCTTTTCCGAGAACAGAAAGGACGGAAAATCCGGGGCTTCGGCCGCGATCAGCGCGGAGGTATTGGCATAGATGGTCTTCGGCTCGTCAGTCATTGGACAACAGGCCTTTCGGGGCTCGAGGAATGGCGAAAGTGAGCGCTGCATATAGGGCCGCATGCCCCCTCGCGCAAACGATTATTTGGGCCGTCACGCAACTATGCCGACACGTCATTTTCATGACAGATTCCGGGCGTTCTGGTCGGGGCGGGAAATGCCGGATTTCTGGCTCGCAACTTGATTCCGAAGGGTTGGCCATGTCTTTGCGAACACTGGTGATTTCGTCTCTTGTGCTGGTGGGGCTGGCGCTCGGGGGCAGTGCCGCCCTCGCGCCCTGGAACGGGACCGCGCCCGCGTTGGCGCAAGCAGAGATTTCGGCGCCTGCAGAGGTCCAACGCGCGATCCCGCAAAGCGATGCACAGGTCAGGCTCAGTTTCGCGCCCATCGTGCAGGCCGTTTCGCCCTCGGTGGTCAATGTCTATGCGACGCGCATCGAGCAGCAGGCGGTGTCGCCCTTTGCCAGCGATCCCTTCTTTTCGCGCTTCTTTGGCGAGCAATATTTCCAGACCCGGCCGCGCGAGTCCCGTTCGCTTGGGTCCGGCGTGATTGTCGAGGCGAGCGGGGTGATCCTCACCAATCGGCATGTGATCGAGGGCGCGACCGATGTGCGGATCGCCATCAGCGACGGGCGCGAATTTGCGGTGGACATCGTCATCGAGGATGAGCAGACCGACCTGGCCGTGTTGCGGGTGCGCGACGCGGGCGGTGTGCGCTTTCCTGCCATCAGCTTTGCCAATAGCGACGACCTGCTGGTGGGCGATCTGGTGCTGGCCATCGGCAATCCTTTCGGCGTGGGCCAGACCGTCACCAGCGGCATCGTCTCGGCCCTGGCGCGCACCGGCGTCGAGGCCAGTGACTACGAATTCTTCATCCAGACCGACGCGGCTATCAATCCGGGCAATTCCGGCGGGGCCCTGGTCGATATGTCGGGGCAATTGGTGGGCATCAATACGGCCATCTATTCGCAATCGGGCGGCTCGGTGGGCATTGGCTTTGCCATTCCCGCCAATATGGCGCGGCTGGTGGCTGAGGCAGGGGTCAGCGGCGGCGCGATCGTGCGGCCATGGTTCGGCGCCAAGATGCAGGCGGTGAGCGCCGATATCGCCACGAGCCTGGGGATGGCTGCGCCGCATGGCGCCATGATCACCGAGGTGGCGCCGGGCGGACCTGCTGCGCGGGCGGGGTTCCAGTCCGGCGACGTGATCCTGTCGGTTGACGGACAGCGCGTGGATGATCCCAGCGCCTTCAATTTCCGCCTGGCGACGCGGGCCATCGGGGATGAGACAGAACTGGAGCGCCTGCGGGCCGGCACGACAGAGATCGTCCGGTTTGCCGTGGAAGCGGCGCCGGAACCCGGGCCAGAGGCCCTCGCCAGCATCACCGCCAATTCTCGTTTCTCGGGGGTGACCGTCCGGCAGCTTGATCCCGCCCTCTCCGAGGCAAAGGGACTGCCCTATGACGCGCAAGGGGTTCTGGTGACCGCCATCGAGGCCGGGTCGGCCGCCGAGGGCATGGGATTGCAGGTGGATGATGTGATCCTGGCGCTCAACGATGTGCAGATGACCAGCGCGAGCCTCTTCCGCGACATTGCCTCGCAACGGGTCCGTACCTGGCAGATCATCCTGCAGCGCGACGGACGGGTCAGCCGGGCGATTGTGTCTGGCTGAGAGCCGTCCTGAAGGGAAAATCACGCCAGTAGCGTGATGTCAGGCGAGCAACCTTAAGGTACATGCCCCGAACTGGCGGGGGAGAGTGACGTTTCCCCATTCTCGCGATAGAAGGGCCCCATGTCCGATCTCTTCGCCGCCGACAGCACTGAAACCGACAAGGCCCGGCCGCTGGCCGACCAGTTGCGCCCGCGCAGCCTGGACGAGGTCATCGGCCAGCAGCACCTGCTGGGCGAAGGCGGGACCTTGCGGCGGATGCTGGCTTCGGGCCGGTTGGGATCGCTGATCCTGTGGGGGCCGCCGGGGACGGGCAAGACCACTGTGGCGCGACTGCTCGCCGACCAGATCGGCTATCGGTTCGAGCAGATCTCGGCAATCTTCTCGGGCGTCGCCGACCTCAAGAAAGTCTTCGAAAAGGCGCGGTTCGAGCGCCTGTCGGGGCACAGGACGTTGCTGTTCGTGGACGAGATACACCGCTTCAACCGGGCACAGCAGGACAGTTTCCTGCCGGTGATGGAAGATGGGACAGTGGTGCTGGTGGGCGCCACCACGGAAAACCCGTCCTTCGAGCTGAACGCGGCGCTGCTGTCGCGCAGCCAGGTGCTGCGGTTTGAATCCCTTGGGACAGACGACCTCGAAAGCCTTTTGCAGCGCGCGGAGAATCTGTTGGGGGCGGCGCTTCCGCTAACGGATGAAGCGCGGGTGACGCTGCTGGGCCTGGCCGACGGCGATGGGCGGGCACTGCTGGGGCTCGTAGAGGAAATTCTTGCGACGGTAGCGACCGGCGAGACACTGGATCCCACGAGCCTGCTTTCGGTGGTGCAGCGGCGGGCGCCGATCTACGACAAGGCCCAGGACGGGCACTACAATCTGATCTCGGCGCTGCACAAGACCATTCGCGGCTCCGACCCGGATGCGGCACTCTACTATTTCGCCCGCATGCTGGACGCGGGCGAGGATCCGCTGTTCCTGGCGCGTCGGCTGATCCGCATGGCGTCCGAGGACATTGGCCTGGCTGACCCGCAGGCGCTCACCCTGGCCGTGGCGGCACGGGACGCCTACCAGATGCTGGGATCGCCAGAGGGAGAACTGTCGCTGGCGCAAGTGGTGGTCTATCTGGCGCTGGCGCCGAAATCCAATGCGGTTTACACGGCCTACAAGGCGGCGGTATCGGTCGCCAAGGCCACCGGTTCGCCCATGCCGCCCAAGGTCATTCTCAATGCGCCCACCAAGATGATGAAGGGGCAGGGCTATGGCGATGGCTATATCTATGACCATGACACGCCCGAGGCCTTTTCGGGACAGGAGTATTTTCCTGAAAAGATCGGGCGGCAGGCTTTCTACCAGCCGGTGGAACGGGGCTTTGAGCGGGACCTGCGCAAGCGCATGGACTATTTCGCGCGCCTGAGGGCCGCCAAGGCGTCAGCGGACGACGAGGAATAAGGCAATGCAGGCAGTATTATTGGTCGGAGCCGGCGGCGCCATCGGGGCCATGGCACGCTATGGTGTATCGGTGGCCGTGGGCCGCTTTCTGCCCATGAGCTTCCCCCTGGCGACGCTGGTCGTCAATGTGCTCGGATCGCTGCTGATGGGGGTGCTGATCGGCGTTTTGGCGCGGACCTTGCCCCCAATGGCGCCGGAAATCCGCCTCTTCGCAGCGGTAGGCGTCCTGGGCGGGTTCACCACCTTTTCCTCGTTTTCGCTCGATGCAATCACCCTGATCGAGCGCGGCGCACTGGCGCAGGCCCTGCTCTATGTCGGCTTGTCGGTTGTGGTTTGTCTCGCCGGCCTATATCTCGGGCTCCTGATCAGTAGAGGCGGTGCGGCATGAGCGGCGTACAACATCGGGAAGTGGGTGCGGACGACGACGGGATGCGTCTGGACCGCTGGTTTGCGCGGCATTTTCCGCAATTGGGTTTTGCGCGGCTGCAAAAGCTGATCCGCAATGGGGAAGTGCGGGTCGACAAGGCCAAGGTGCAGACCAGCACGCGCCTTGTCGAAGGCCAGACAGTGCGGATCCCGCCCATTGATGATCCCGATACCGTCCGGCCGTTCAAGGTCGATGAGGCAGAGGCGCGGTTTCTCAAGGACCTGATCCTTTACGAGGATGACGACCTCTATGTCTTCAACAAGCCCCATGGCCTGGCGGTGCAGGGCGGTAGTGGCCAGAGCCGGCATCTGGACGGCATGCTCAGGAACCTGCCGAACAAGCAGGGCGAGGCGCCGCGGCTGGTGCATCGGCTGGACCGGGACACTTCGGGCTGCCTGGTGGTCGCCAAGACCGCTGCGGCCGCCAAGCATTTCGGTTCGGTGTTTCGCTCACGTTCGGCGCGGAAAATCTACTGGGCGGTCGTTGCCGGCAATCCGACCCCGCGACAGGGGGAGATTTCCTGCTTCCTCGCCAAGCAGGTGACCGGTGACGGCGAGCAGATGGTGGTGGTGCGCAATGGCGCGCCGGGCGCCGTGCATTCGTTCAGCTATTACTCCACCACCGACACGGCCAGCCGGCGCTTTGCCTGGGTGACGCTGAAGCCAGTGACGGGACGGACGCATCAACTGCGCGTGCATATGGCGCAATTGGGCACGCCGATCATCGATGATCCGCGCTATTTCAATATCGAGAACTGGCAGCCGGCGCCGGGGCTGGGCGAGGGGCTGCACCTGCACGCGCGGCGCATCGCCTTGCCGCTGCGCAATGGCAAGAGGATCGACGTGTCCGCACCGCTGCCGCCGCACATGCTGCAGAGTTTCGAAGCCCTGGGTTTTGATCCCAACCGGTACGACGCCCAGAATGTGGACCCGGAGGACGGCGCTTGAAGCTTGTCATGTTCGACATGGACGGCACGCTGATCGACACTCAGGCGCTGATTGCCGAGCATATGGCGACGACCTTCGCCGAGGCCGGGCTCGCCGTGCCGACCCCGGGGCAGGTGCGCCGGATCATCGGGTTGTCGCTGCCGCAGGCGATGCTGCAATTGCTCGGGTCGGACGATATGGACCAGGCCAGCAAACTTGCCGAAGACTATCGGGCGCATTATCGGGCCTCACTGGTGGCGGCCGAGGGGCGTGAAGGGCTGTTTCCCGGGGCCCGCGAGGCTCTCGACGCGCTCAAGGCGCAGGCGGACACGGTCATGGGCATTGCCACGGGCAAGGGGCTGGCGGGCGTGCATCGCCTGACCGAACTGCACGGCATTGCCGGGCACTTTTCGACGCTGCAGACGCCCGACCACAATCCCTCCAAGCCCCATCCGGGCATGATGCTGCGGGCCATGGAGGAAACTGGCGCGGACAAGCACCGGACCGTCATTATCGGGGATACCACTTTCGACATGGAGATGGGCAAGGCCGCCGGAGCCAAAACCATCGGTGTTACATGGGGTTATCACCATGTGGACGAGTTGCGCGCAGCGGGGGCCGACATCCTGATCGAGAGCTATTCCGAGCTTGCGGCGGCCATCGACAGCCTTGTGGAGAACTGACATGCGGGACCAGCTTGAAGAAGCGCACAAGCACCGGGACGATGGTTATGGGCGGGCGCAGCACCTCAATCAGGTCGAATTGCCCAAGCGGTTCTACACTGATGTCGATGTCGTGCGGGGCGAGGACGGCTATTCGGTCACGCTCGATGGCCGCGCGGTGCGGACGCCTGGACAGAAAATTCCCGTTATCGTTCCAGTACTTGGCATTGCGCAGGCGATGGCTGCGGAATGGGCGGCGCAGGGGGAATTCATTGATCCGGGCAGCATGCCGCATGTGCGGCTGATCAATTCGGCGTTGGAAAGCGGCGAAGAGATGGTGCCGGCGTTTCGGGCGGAGATCGGCAAGTTCGCGGCGGGCGACCTTTTGCTCTATCGTGCTGATTCTCCACAGGAACTGGTCGCCGAGCAGGAGGCGATCTGGGACTCGGCGCTGGTGAAGCTGGCGCGGAAATTTGATGTCGCTTTCCAGCCGACGATTGGAATTATCCATCAGGATCAACCAGTTAGTACGCTGGAGAAGCTCGATGCGGCGCTGGAGGGGCAGGGGCTGCTGAGCCTTACCGCGCTGGTGTCGATCACGGGCATTACCGGCTCTGGCCTTCTGGCAATTGCCCTTCTTTATCAATTGCTTACGCCTGACGAAGTGTGGCTTGCCGCGCATGTGGATGAGGACTTCCAGATCCGTCTCTGGGGCGAGGACGAGGAAGCTTCGGAACGCCGGGCCAAGCGCCGGGTGGAATTCGACGTGGCCGTTTCGGTGGTCGAGGCCCTGCGCTGAGGGTCCAGGACCCTCTTCATGAACGCCTCATGAATGGCGGGCGACAATCCAGTCGGCCGTTTCCGGCGAGATCTCGCGCAGTGGGTCCAGAACGAAGTCACGTTCATGGGCAAAGCGGTGCGGCAGGATGAGCTTGGTCGAGTCCATTTCGACCCGCTCATAGGCAATGATGTCGATGTCGATCAGGCGCGGTCCCCAGACCTCGTGACGGACCCGGCCCATGTCGCGCTCGATATCGAGGCAGGCATGCAGCAGGTCTATGGGCAGGAGATCGGTTTCGATCGTTGCGGCCATATTGGCGAAATCGGGCTGATCGGTCTTGCCCCAGGCCTTGGTGCGGATGATCGATGATTGCGTGACGACCTTGATCGCCGCATGGGCGTCGAGCCGGGCGATGGCATCGACCAGTTGCGCGGCGGGGTCGCCAATATTGGCGCCGAGGGAAAGCCAGGCGGTGGACATCAGGCGGGCCGCACGCGGTGGAGTTCGATCGCCGCCTCGCCACGCACCATGGCAATGGGCGCCTCAGGCTTGCGTACCTTGACGATCACCCAGTCGATATCGCCGAAGGCTTCGAAGAGGGCGGTACAGATATTCTGGGCCAGGGCCTCGATCAGCTTGGTGCGTTGGGTCTCGAAGGTCGTTTTCACCACATCGTAGATATCGGCATAGGACACGGTGTGGCCGATCTCGTCGGTATTGCCGGGGGCGGAGAGGTCGACGCCGCATTGCAGGTCGA
>CBFGTF010000082.1:0-12460 GCA_965651655.1 uncultured Devosia sp. | reverse complement strand
CGGACTGGACACGCTCGATCAGGCCGCTTTCCAGGAACACCGTATTGACGGCAATACCGGTCTCGGCCGTGAAGGCGTCGAGAATGGGCTGGACCAGGCCCGGCTCGCGCGTGGTGTAGATATTGACCTCTTGCGCGATGGCGGGCATCGCAGCACCCAGGGCCAGGAGGCTGGTGACACTGATCGTCCGGAACAGATTTCGCATGATGTTTCCCTTGGTGACATGACATCGAGGGCACGGGAGGCCTGACGCGCACCGCTCATGGGCCGCAAAAGCCATAGTAGAGGAACGAAGTCAAGTTATGATGACGCAGCTTAGAATGACTCTAAGATATTGATTATCCTCAATAATCAAACAGAAGCTTCATCCTCTGGGAAAATCATGACGCCGTCGGGATTTACCTGGATGAAGACATCATCCCCCTGGCGCACATCATGGCGGGCAGTGCCGCGCATGATCAGCGGACTATCCAGCCCATCGACGGCCAGGGATAGCTCCTCGATCTCGCCCAAGATGGAGCGCTCCAGCACCCGCGCCGCGATTCCGCTCGGGGCAAGCGACAGGGCCTGCGGCCGCAGCAGCACCTTGGGCACGCCATCCTTGAGGGCCGCCGCCGGGAACCGCCCGAGCGGGGTCTCCAGCCCGTTCGCCGACAGGGTCGCGGGAATGGTATTGACGCGGGAAAAGAACGAGGCGGCATAGGCCGTCCATGGCGCATCATACATGCGCTCCCCCGTCCCCGCCTCGATGAGCCTGCCCTTCTGCATCAGGGCCACCATGTCCCCGATGGCCAGGGCCTCTTCGGGGTCGTGGGTCACCACAACGGCCGTCATGCCCAGGTCGCGCACGATGGACATGGTTTCGAGCCTGACCTTGTCGCGCAGGCCCCGGTCGAGGTTGGAAAAGGGTTCGTCCATCAGCAGCAACCGGGGTCGCGGCGCCAGCGCCCGGGCCAGGGCCACCCGCTGCTGCTCGCCGCCCGAAAGCATATGGGGATAGCGATCCGCCAGGGCGCCGATACCGATGCGCTCGATGATGTCGGCAACGCGGATTTCACGCTCTCCACGGCTCAGTCGCGACAGCCCGAAGCCGATATTGGCGCGCACGCTGAGATGGGGAAACAATGCATAGTCCTGGAACATGAAGCCGACATGGCGATGTTCCGGCTCGACAAAGACGCCCCCGCCGGACACCGGCGTACCGTCGATCAGGATGCTGCCCGCGTCCGGCACTTCGATGCCGGCAATGGAGCGCAGCAGCGTGGATTTTCCACAGCCCGAATGCCCCACCAGGCAAACGGTAAGCCCCTCCCCCACCTCCAGCGACACATCGCGCAGCGCAGCGACGTCGCCGAAATGGCGGCTGACACCGTCGAGAACGAGCATGGATTTGGCGGAATTCATGCCATGCTAGTGGCGGTCGCAGCCCCGCCTTGTCAAGTGCGCGACTGTCGCGCCGATCACGCCGTCTGGCGGTCTTCGCTCATGGTGCGCTTGCGGAAGGAATGAGCCCGCCAGAGTTCGAAGATATGCTTGGCGTCCTCGCCATCCAGCGCCTCGAAGCGGGAAAGCACCATCTTCTTGTCGGCATCGCTGGGCAGGTCGCGCCAGGGCAGGGTCGCAACGATGGCTTCGAACAGGTCCGGGGTCATGGCGGCCGCGCGCAGCGCCACGATAACGGCCACATAATCCTGGCCGGCCAGCCATTTGACGACGATCTCCGGCGATACCTGCAGCATGACGGCCATCGCGGCAGCCGCATGGTGGCCATAGCCGAAGCGGGCAAATCGCGCCAGCGCGCGGTCATTGAGCTGCTTGCGGTCGGCCAGGCCCTTGACCTGGTTATAGGCGACCTTCCACTCCTGCGCATTGAACCCCGCGCGATTGCGGATACGGTTATAGACCACAGTATTGATCTTGCCGGCGGCGACCGGATCGACGTGACGATCCATGCTGCCCAGCGTTTCGAGCACCTTGCCGGCAACATTGTCGATCTCGCCGCGCAGCGATTTCCAGTCGATATCGGTGCGCCCGCGCAGGTCGGCAGCGATTTCGGCATCCTGGGTGGCGCGCTGCACCAGCTTTTCCAGTGTCGCGCGATCGAATTCCGCCTTGGGATTGCGCACCAGGCGAACGACCGAGGCGGTCTTGCCATGCTCGACCAGCGCCTCTCCCACCCGCTCGGTCAGGCTGGCACGGCTGGCGATGGCGATGCGATGGTCTTCGCTCTGGCGGGTGATGATGTCGATCAGATCATCGTCGCTCAGCACATTGGAGAATTCCAGAAGCGGCCGGGCGACTTCGATAATGTCATTGGCCAGCTTGACCAGCACCGTGCCCGGCACCCGCTCCAGCGGCGCCAGCAGCTTGGCGACATGCACGCGGGCTTCGACCTCGACCAGTTCCGCCAATTGGCAGAGCACCTCGTCATACTGGGCGACCTGGTCGTCGTCACAGCGATCCGAGACATAGCTGAACAACTGCGCCGTGGTGCGGAACAGCTGTTCGCGTTCAAACTGGTTGTCCTCACCATTGAGAACGCGGAAATTCGCGAACGCCCGGTGGCCTTCTTCGAACTCGGTCATGGGTCGATCTCCCGGCTTCTGCCGCTACATTCAGAGCCAGACTGACCCCGACATGCTTGTGGGGACTGAAGGTGGGGCCGGAGTTTTGATTCAAATTTTATCCGTGTCCGGCCCAGCGACGCCCCTGGAGCGATAGCGGCCGGGCGATTCCCCGGTCCAGCGCCGGAAGGCCCGGGAGAATGCCACCGGGTCAGAAAATCCAACCAGGTAGGCAATTTCACCGACCGATGTCCTCCCGCCTCGCAGGTAGCTGACGGCCATGTCGCGGCGCAATGCGTCGAGCACCAGCCGGTAGCTGGTCCCCTCCTCGCGCAGGCGCCGGAACAGCGTCGAGCGGCTGCATCCCAGAAGGCCCGCCATGGCATCGGCTTCCGGTTCACCCTGGTGCAGGACCGGGCGCAGCATCGCCTCCAGTTGACCGCGATACCCGACCGGGACCTCCTGCGCCGCGAGCAGTTGATCGGCCCTCTCCCGCAGCACGCCAAACACATAGCGCGGGCTCTGGGCGACCGGCCATGAAGCGGTGTCCGGATGCAGTTCCAGCGCATTGAACGCCGCATTGAAATGCACCGGACAGGCAAAGACGCGCTCATAGTCCCCGGCATGGGCCGGCGGCGGATAGGTCAGGTGGACCGACAGGACATGCGGCCGCTCGAGAAACCGCCGCGGTCCGCAGGTGAGCTGGGCGAAGGCTTCTTCCGTCAGCTCTGGGAAAAGATCGGCATCTGGCCGGTGATCGACCAGGAACAGCCGTCCCTGCCTTTGCTCCAGCCCGAACCGCGCGGGCGCCGATGGATCGAGGGCAACAGCCAGTCGTCCATAGCGCTGCATCTGCGCCAGGGCCTCGCCCATGGTCGCGGAAGCCTCCATGATCAGCCCCAGGATGGAAAGCTGAGCCATGCCGATCTCGGCGCCAAAATGCAGTGCCAGCCCGGTCTTCCCCGTCGCCTCTTGCGCAAGGCCCATGACGATCCGGTACTTGCCGAAGGGCAATCGGGCATCGGGATCGTGAAGGGTCTCCGGCGCGATGCCGGCCTGGCGCGCGAGCCCATCCGCATCCGCCCCATGCGCCGCGGCGAAGGTTAACAGCCCGGCGACAATGCCGGCGGCAATACTCGGTTGCTGCACATTCCCCCCTGACACGCACGATCAATAGTGCTGACCCGCACGATCATTGTCCGCCCCCCGGCACGAGGCGATAACAGCGCGCAACCGCGCCCTGCGCCTTCCGGGAGTCTTCTAGCATGAAACAGCCATCCGTCCTCCGCCTCAACCTGTTGCGGGCCTGCTATGCGCTGATGTTTTTTGGCCTTGGCCTTACCGTCTGGCCGCAAGTGTTTGGCGCTGCCCAGCAGCCGATCATGACCGGAGCGGTCAATGCCCTGCTGGCTGCGCTTGGGCTCACCTGTGGCCTGGGCCTTGTTGCCCCGCTGCGCATGCTGCCCCTGCTGATCTTCGAAGTGGCCTGGAAACTGATCTGGAGCCTGTCCGTGGCCCTGCCCCTCTGGCTCTCCGGGCAGTTCACTGCCGAAGCTGGAGACATCCTGTTCGCCGTGGCCTTCGCGGTCCCCTTCATCTTCATCATTCCCTGGACCTATACCCTCGCCAGCTTCACCAGGATCGAGCCGTGGCGACGGGGCCAAGCCCCGGGTGACCAATAGAAAAAGCCCCGGCAGCCTGCCGGGGCTTTGCGTTTGGCTCGTATCCAGGTCTAGCGCAGGTCGAAGCGATCCGCGTTCATGACCTTTACCCAGGCGGAGACGAAGTCGCGGGCAAACTTGGCGCCCGAATCCGCCTGCCCATAGACTTCGGCATAGGCGCGCAGATGCGAATGCGAGCCGAAGATCAGGTCGACCCGTGTACCGGTCCACCGGATTTCGCCACTCTTGCGGTCACGGCCCTCATAGACGCCCTCTTCATCGGCCCTGGGCGCCCAGACAGTGTCCATGGTGAGCAGGTTCAGGAAGAAGTCGTTGCTGAGCGTCTCCGGGCGATTGGTAAACACGCCATGCGCGTTGACCCCGGTCTTGAGCACCCGCAACCCGCCCAGCAGCACCGTCATTTCCGGACCGGTCAGGCCCAGCAACTGGGCGCGATCGACCATGGCCTCTTCAGGCTGCATGAAGCGGCGCGGACCAAGATAGTTGCGGAAGGCATCGGCGCGCGGTTCAAGCGCGGCGAAAGACGCAACGTCGGTCTGCTCCAGCGACGCGTCCATGCGGCCCGGCGTGAAGGGTACGGATACGGCCTGGCCACCGCCATGAGCGGCTTTTTCGATGGCGGCGGAACCCGCCAGCACGATCAGATCGGCCAGCGACACCTTCTTGCCGCCTGCCGCCGAGGCATTGAACTCGGCCTGGATGCCTTCGAGCGTGCCGAGCACCCTGGCCAGTTGCGCCGGCTGGTTGACCTCCCAGTCCTTCTGCGGCGACAGGCGAATACGCGCGCCATTGGCGCCGCCGCGCTTGTCCGACTTGCGGAAGGTCGAGGCCGAAGCCCAGGCCGTCGACACCAGTTCGGACACCGAAAGGCCCGAAGCCAGCACCTTGGACTTGAGCGCAGCAATGTCGGCATCATCGACCA
Organism: uncultured Devosia sp.; assembly: GCA_965651655.1. Taxonomy (GTDB): domain Bacteria; phylum Pseudomonadota; class Alphaproteobacteria; order Rhizobiales; family Devosiaceae; genus Devosia. The sequence goes on along the minus strand of CBFGTF010000082.1, from coordinate 7,292 downwards.
GCGGATGGTCCACCGCCGGAATGACATCCTGCCAGATCAGATCTTCAGCCGGCACTTCGGGACCAAGATAGCGCACCTTCGGACCCATGTCGCGATGGGTCAGCTTGAACCAGGCGCGGGCAAAGGCGTCGTTGAAGGCTTCCGGGTTCTCAAGGAAATGACGCGAGATCTTTTCGTAGATCGGGTCGAAGCGCAGCGCCAGGTCGGTCGTCAGCATGGTCGGCAGGCGCTTCTTGTTCGGGTCGAACGGGTCCGGAATGCTGGCTTCCGCACCCTTGGCGACCCATTGCTTGGCGCCGGCCGGGCTGGCCGTGAGTTCCCACTCGTACTTGAACAGGTTCTCGAAGAAGTAATTGCTCCACCGCGTCGGGGTCTGGGTCCAGATCACCTCCGGGCCGCCGGTAATGGCATCGCCGCCAATGCCGGTGCCATACTTGCTCTTCCATCCCAGGCCCTGGTCTTCGAGATCGGCGCCTTCCGGATCGGCCCCCACCAGCGACGGGTCGCCGGCGCCATGGGTCTTGCCCAGCGTGTGTCCGCCAGCGATCAGGGCCACGGTTTCTTCGTCGTTCATGGCCATGCGGGCAAAGGTGTCGCGGATATCACGGGCCGCCAGCAGCGGGTCGGGATTGCCGTTCGGGCCCTCGGGATTGACGTAGATCAGGCCCATCTGCACGGCCGCCAGCGGTTCTTCCAGCTGCCGCTCGCCGCTATAGCGCGAGTCGCCCAGCCAGGTGCCTTCCGGCCCCCAGTAGAGCTCTTCGGGTTCCCACACATCGGCGCGGCCACCGGCGAAGCCAAAGGTCTTGAAGCCCATGGATTCGAGCGCGACATTGCCGGTCAGGATCATCAGGTCGGCCCAGGAAATGGCATTGCCGTATTTCTGCTTGATCGGCCAGAGCAGGCGCCGCGCCTTGTCCAGATTGGCATTGTCCGGCCAGGAATTGAGCGGAGCAAAGCGCTGCTGACCCATACCGGCGCCGCCGCGCCCGTCGGTGATGCGATAGGTGCCTGCGCTATGCCAGGCCATGCGGATGAAGAGGCCGCCATAATGCCCGAAATCGGCAGGCCACCAATCCTGGCTGTCGGTCATCAGCGCCGTGAGATCAGTCTTGACCGCGTCCAGATCAAGCGCCTTGAAGGCCTCGGCATATTTGAAGTCGGAGCCCATGGGGTCGGACAGGGCCGAATTGGTGTGCAGCACCTGCACGTCCAGCGCCTCGGGCCACCAGTCTCGGTTCTTCGGGGCCGACTTGCCGCCATGCGGGAATGGGCATTTGCCGGCTTCGGAACTGGGGTTTGGATCGGTCATGGCGGGGCCTCCTATTGGATATGCGCGCGTTATAAAGGCGTGACATACATTAGGCCAATCGATAATTCTTCGCATGACGATAGGAAGAACTTATCATGACCATCTCGCTCAAACAGATGCGCTACGCGCTGGCAGTGGCGCGTACCGGCCATTTCGGGCGCGCGGCCGAGGCCTGCGCCGTGTCGCAGCCGGCCTTGTCGCAACAGATCCTCGCGCTGGAGGGCCTGTGCGGCACCACGCTGTTCGACCGCCTCAAGACCGGCATCCGCCTGACCCCGTTCGGCCGCGAATTCATCACACGGGCCGGCAAGGCGGTCGAAGCCGCTGATGCGCTCGACGATTTCGCACTGGCGCGCGGTGGTCGGCCGGACCGCCCCCTGCGCTTCGGCCTCATCCCGACGGTCGCACCCTATTTGCTGCCACGCATATATCCCGCCCTCACCAAAAACCTGTCCGAGGTCAAATTTTCGATCAGCGAGAGCCGCACCGAAGCGCTGCTCGACGCCCTCGACGACGGACAGCTCGACATTGCCTTGATCGCCACCGATCCGCCCACCGGCGGCCCGCGCCTGGTGACCAGACCGCTCTTCGACGACCCGTTCGTTCTGGCCACGCCCATGGCCGAAGCCGCTGCCGAACCGATCTCACTGTCCGACCTGCCGCCCGAGCGCATCATGCTGCTCGATGAAGGACACTGCTTCCGCGACCAGGCCATTGCCGCCTGCCGGCTCGATGGTGAGCGCGGCCGGCACGCCTTCGCCGCAACCTCGCTGGCGACCATTGTCGAGTTCGTTGCCAACGGCCAGGGCATTACCCTTCTGCCAGGCATCTCGCTGCGCAAGGAGGCCAGCGACCCACGCATTGCCGTGCACGCGCTCAACGACCCGGCCGCCTCCCGCCAATTGCGCCTGGTCTGGCGCGAGGCCACCCCCTATGCCGCGGTCTTTGAGCGAATTGCCCAGGTGATCCAGGACGCCAGTCTGCGCTGAACCGAGATCGCCTGGTCCCGACCGGGTCCAGGCCGCTGGGCAATCTATGCCATTCGCGCCCGCCGTTGGCGGAAACTGTCCCAGGAGAACACCACCAGCGACAGCCAGATCAACACGAAGCTCAGCAGCCGCAGGGGATTGAGCGCCTCCCCGAACAGCGCGATGGCGAGGAGAAACTGGATGGACGGCGCCAGATACTGGAACATGCCGATAGTGGTCAGCCGCAGCCGCCGCACGCCATAGGCAAAGAGCAGCAGGGGTACCGCGGTAATCGGGCCGGTCAGCATCAGCAGCAGCAACATCGCCGGATCGGCATGCACGCCCACGCCATTGGTCGCGAGGTCAAACACGACATAGGCCAGGGCAAAGGGGGCCACCACGATGGTCTCGGCGAAAAGTCCCGTTGCCGGGCCGGCATGTGCCGTCTTGCGGATGAAGCCGTAGAAGCCGAACGAAAATGCCAGTCCCAGGGCGATCAGCGGCACCCGGCCCAACCCCGCCGTCTGGATCAGGATCGCGACAACCGCCATGATAATGGCAATGGTCTGCATGCGGTTCTGCCGTTCGCCCAGCAGGATCATGCCGATGGCGATATTGACCAGCGGATTGATGAAATAGCCGAAGCTGGCCTCCAGCACCTGCCCCGTCGCCACAGCCCAGACATAAAGCAGCCAATTGCCCACCAGCAGCACGGCCGAGAGCGCAATGACGCGCATGCGCCTGAAATCACCCAGAACGGCGCGCACTTCGGCAAAGCCGCCGGTAATAGCCAGAATGGCGGCCAGCAGCAGCAGCGACCACAGCGTCCGCTCTGCCACGATCAGCACGGCCCCGGCCTCTTCCATCAAATGGAACAGGATGGGCAGAAACCCCCACAGCAGATAGGCCGAAAGCGCCGCGATCACGCCATTGCGGGTCTCGTTGGGATCAATGGCAGGAACTGGGGCAGCCGGCGCAGCAATTTCCGGCGATTGTTCAGGAAGGGTCATGAAAAGCTCCGCGCCGCGGCGGGCGCCCTGTCCCTCTAGCAGCGCCCCGCAAATGCGGCCAATCAGACTTTGTGATCGCCAACCCTTGCAAAGGTGATGGCATCGACCCAACCTTTGTCGGTGTCGGACGTTGGCCCCGGGAAGCGCCGACAAATGCGTTGCGCTTCAGGCCCGTCCATATTCGAGGAGCAGCAGATGAAAAAGACCGTTACCTGGATCCTGATCGCCGACGGCACCCAGGCCCGCGTGCTGGAGCATGGCGGACCCGGCAAGGGGCTCGTCACCATCAAGGGCCTCGACTGGTCCATCCCCCCGCTCCAGACCCAGGACATCAACGCTGACCGGCCCGGTCGCAGTCATTCCTCGGTCGGCTCCGGCCGCAGCGCCATGGAGCCCCGAACCGACCCTGCCGCACACCGCGAAGCCGAATTCGTGCGGTCGGTCGCGGGGGTGCTCGAGGAAAAGGCCAAGGCCGGTGCCTTCGATCGCCTGGTCATCGCCGCGGCTCCCATTGCCCTGGGCAATCTGCGCAAGGTCCTGTCCGAGCATGTCAGGAAAGTGGTGGTCGCCGAACTGGACAAGGACCTCACCAATGTCCCCACGCCCCAGCTTGACAAGCACCTGGACGGGATCATCGCGGTTTGATGAATGAAATCGACAGAAGTAAAATCAGAACAATGAGTTCAACCGGTTTTCGAACATCCTGATTGAGGCTGTTGAATCACTTTTTCAGCGACCGGAATCAACTTCTGAGCCCGTTGAATCAGATTGGCAAACACGCGGCGCGGTGCCTTGCATCGCGCCGCTAGTCGTCTGATTCATCGTCGCTTTCGTCATCCTCGAAGGCGTCGAGAAACTGCAGAAGCAGGGAATTGACCAGATCCGGCTTTTCGATGCTCGGAATATGCGCCGCTCCTTCCAGCACCACCGCAAATGCGTTGGGCATGGTCTCGGACAGTGTCTCGTGGCGGTCCACCAGGGCGGTAAAGTCCTCGTCCCCGACCACCAGCAAGGTTGGCGCACTCACCTGCTCCATGCGGCTCCAGGCGTCCGGCAAGGCCTCTTCCCGCGTCAGTTGCGGCTTGGTGAGGGCCGCCGCATTCATATCCAGAAACAGCTCGCGCGCCGCGCCGCCCACCCGTCCGCTGCGGGCCCTTGGACCATCGAGCCATTCATGCGCCTGCACCTTGTTGAGAAGGTCGATGTCGCCACGCTCCCAGGCATCCTCCTCGGCCATCTCGATGGCCTGCTCTTCTGCCGTTGCGCTCCAGGGCGCTCCGGTAATAGAGGTGCCCACCAGGACCAGGCCGATGACCCGCCCGGGATAGGCCAGCGCAAAATCGACGGCCAGCCCGCCGCCCATCGAACAGCCGACCAATACGGCCGCGTGAATATCGAGCGCGTCGAGCACGCCGACCAGATCATCGAGATGACTGAAGGCCTCGTCGGGGCTTGTGGTCTCGCCATAGCCGCGCCGGTCATAGGCCAGCGCGTGCCAGCCTGCATTGGACACGGCCTGCATCTGCTCGAGCCACATGCGCTTGTCGCAGACCCCGGCATGCAGGAAGACGACCGGGAGTCCCTCGCCCTGTTCCAGACCCGTCAGCGTGGCGCCGCCGATATCAATGGCAAAGGGCTCGGCCGTCATCGTGATTACTGAACCAGTGCCGCGCAGAAGGTGATGCCGTCCTTGTCGCCCAGCCAGCAGCCGTCCTCGCCCTCGACCGGCACGAACCGGCCCAGTTCTTCGGGATAGCGCCCCGGCTGCGGCTCGGCCGCAATCAGATAGCCCAGGCCCTCGCCATTCGCTTCATGCGCGAACACGAAGGTTTCCCCGCTTGGCAGGGCAAAGGTAATGCCGCCGCCATCGACAGTGACGTCACAGTCAAAAGCGTCATAGCCCGTCATCGAACATTGCCCCGGCGCAGCAGCGGCCGGAGCGGCGAGGGCAAGGCCAACCAGAAGCGCCGCCCCCGACACAAAAATCTTCATACAGTCCCCCAAAGAACCGATCCTGATCGGGGTGATGCCCCATTTGCGCGCAGCCTATTGCAAGAAAGCCCGCGAACCCAATGCTTTTCACAGATCGATGGAGGTTTGGTAAAGGGGCCAAGCCCGAATTCAGTTGCCTGGGCCGACCAATTGTTCCAGGGCCCGGGCAATATCGCGCTGCGTATAGGGCTTTGCGATGACCGCGCAGTCCTGCCATTCGGGCGGCAGGCCGTCCCGTCCATAGCCGGTGGCGAACAGGATCGGCACCCCGCGATCGGCCAGGATACGGGCCGCCGGAAACACAGTCGCCCCGCCGATATTGACGTCCAGGATGGCCGCGTCGGGCTGTTCGACGCTGGCCGCCAGCCGTTCGGCATCGGGCAGCCACATGGCCTGCGCCGCTACCGTCCAGCCCAGTTCATCGAGCATGTCCTGGAGGTTGATCAGCACCAGGGTCTCATCCTCGACCACGAAGACACGGCGCTGGGCGCTAGACAAACTGGGCCTCCTGCACCTGGTAGGCGGGACGGGGAATGGCCAGGCGCGCGCTCAGGCCGGCAGGATCATAGCGCAGGTCGAGCGTTCCGCCCATCTCGCCGGTCACCACCGTGCGCAGGAGGCGCGAGCCGAACCCGCCCTTGTCGGGCTCGCTGGTGGGTGGCCCATTCCGTTCGATCCATTCCAGCACGAGGCTGTCGCCCTCCCCTTCAAGCCAGTTCACTGCCAATGTTCCTTCGGGAACCGAAAGCGCCCCATGCTTGGCCGCATTGGTCGCCAGTTCGTGCAACACCAGGGCCAGTGCCACCGTTGCCTTGGCATTGACCACCAGCACCGGCCCACCATAGCGCACCTGTTCGCTGTCGAAAGCACTCAGCTCCTGGCAGATCAGGTGCCCGATCTCGGTGTCGTGCCACTGCCGGTCGCTGAGCATGGTATGCGCCTTGGAAAGCGCAATGATGCGTGCCTCGAAGGCCTGCCGCGCCTCGGCAATGTCGGCCGTGCTGCGCAGGGTCTGGCTGGCGATGGACTGCACGGTGGCCAGCGTATTCTTCACCCGGTGGTTCAACTCGTCGATCAACAGGCGCTGGCGCTGGAGAGCGCGCACCGATTCCGTGCGGTCCATGCCCTGCACGAACACACCGGTAATGGTCCCCGCCCCGTCGCGGATGGGATTGTAGGAAAAGTCGAGAAAGGTTTCCTGCGCCGGACGGTCTGGTTCATTCTCCAGCATGACGCGCGCGCCCTCTGCGGCATGGACAATGCCCTCGCGATAGACCCGGTCAAGAAGGTCGACAAAACCCTGTCCGACAACTTCGGGCAGCGCCTCTGCCAGCGGCTGGCCGACGACATTTCGGCCGCCCACCAGCCTGGCATAGGAATCGGAAGCGAAGGTAAATACATGCGCCGGCCCTGACAGCACGGCGAAGAAGGCAGGCGCCTGCTGGAACAGCCGCCGGAAATCGGCGCTGGCGGCCTCCGCCTCGCGGGTCCGCTCGATCAGCTTGGTGGCGGCCGAAAGCGAATTGAAGGGCAACGTTGCCGCCTCGCGCAGCCGCGCGAATTCGGTCACATCCACCGTATTCTGCATCACGAAGGCCGGGCGCCCATCCGCTCCGGCGATGGGCACATGCACCGCGGTCCAGTAGCGGTTCTCCACCGTTCCGTCGTTGCGCGCGATTGGGTAGGCCAGATAAGGCAGCGTGTCGCTCTCGCCGGTGGCGAGCACGCGCTCCAGCGACGCCTTCAGGCGCCGCCCGCTTTCATCGGCATTGGGAAACATCTCGAACAGGCGCTGCCCCAGCAAGGCCTCCCGGTCCCGCTGCAAGGCATCAAGATAGGCCTGGTTGACCGCGACATAGCGCAGGTCCTGGTCCAGAATCATGAACGGGCTGGGCAGCGCCTCGAATATCCGCGCAAAATCCAGCTCAGCCATATGTATGAACGCCCCCAATACGCGCCGGAACCAAGCCCGACCGAAGCAATTTAACGCAGCTTGGCGGGATTGGTTCC
>CBFGTF010000081.1:0-12588 GCA_965651655.1 uncultured Devosia sp. | reverse complement strand
TCAGCGATTCCAGTAGGCTTGCAGGGTTTCGTTGCTGAGGCCCCAGAGCAGCAATGCGGTGAGCGCGGCGGCCAGCACGGTGGTAATCAGTGCCTTGGTGATCAGGCGTGGCGCAACGGGGGCTCCGGGATCGGAGCCGGCGACGACTTCGGCGCCGGTCTCGTGGTGACTATGGCTGCCAATGGGCAGCACGGCCACGAAGGTGAGCCACCAGACCACAAAATAGACAGCGATGATTGAACCGATCTGCATGGGGCTATCTAGCGTGTGTCGGGGGCCAAGGGGAAGGGTCGGGATTGTCGCGGGGTGTCAGCCTGAAGCGCGATGCGGCTCCCGCCACCTAACGGGGAGAGCTGGTGGGGGAAGGCGAGCAAGATGGTGAGGAGAGCCACCAGTGCGCTAAGCACCCCACCTAGCTCCGCCAGGCCTTGCGGCCAAGCTACGCTACCTCCCCCGTAAAGGGGGAGGTAGTCGGCTCAGTGTTTGCGGAAAGATAGCCGATCAGACCCGATGCACGAATACGCTGACATTGGGCTTGCGGCCCCAGAAGGCGTTGACCTCGTTGCGGATGGCCTTGAATAGGGCCGAGTTCAGCACTTCGGTGTCGCTACGGCGCTTGGCCGGCATGGACTTGATGACACCCGTGATGGTGTCCTCGATCAGATCCGTCACCGATTCATCGTCGGTTTCGGGCAGGCCTTCGATGACCAGGTCCGGACCGGAGACCACCTGACCGCCGCCATTGACGCAGAGGCTGACAATGACCATGCCGCCGAAGGAGAGGCGGCGACGGCCCTTGACGCCGCTTTCCTCAGGCGTGCAGAGCACGAGGCCATCGAGATAGAGCTCGCCGGTGCGCACTTCGGCCGGGAATGTCATGGGCTCGGGGATGAGGCGCACCATGTCGCCATTGCGGGCCTCGCAGACATTTGGAATGCCTTCCTCGCGGCCGAGCTTGGCATGGGCGGTCAGGTGAACGGCCTCGCCATGCACGGGCACCAGGACATTGGGCTTGACCCAGGAATAGAGCTTCCTCAATTCGCCACGGCGCGGGTGGCCGGTGACATGGACCATGGCGTCGCCGGCGGTGATGACTTCGACGCCCTTGTCGATCAACAGGTTCTGGATGTCGATGACTTCGCGCTCATTGCCCGGAATGGCCCAGGACGAGAAGATCATGCGATCGCCCGCATTGAGATCGATCACCGGGTGATCGCCCCGTGCGATGCGGGCAATGGCGGCACGCGCCTCGCCCTGGCTGCCGGTGCAGATCAGCACGCATTTGCTGCGGGCGATGGAGCGATAGCCATCCTGATCGTGCCAGGCCGGGATGCCTTCGAGCATGCCCAGTTCCTTAGCGATGCCCATGATGCGATGCAGCGAGCGACCGGACAGGACGACTTCACGACCCGCCTTGTGGGCGGCGCGAACGATGGACACCACACGCCCCACATTGGAGGCAAAGGTGGTGACCGCAACGCGATGCGGCGCGTCGGCAATGAGCTTGGCGAGATTGTCGCCCACCTCCTGCTCGCTGGGGCTCTCGCCTTCCTTGGTGGCATTGGTCGAGTCACAGATCAGCGCCAGGGGGGTGGAGGTGTCCTCGCCGATCTTCTGGAGACGCGCGAAATCGGTCGGCGCATTGACCACGGGAGTGGGATCAAGCTTCCAGTCACCGGTGTGCAGGGCCCGCCCGATGGGGGTAGTGATCAAGAGCCCGTTCGATTCCGGGATCGAATGGGCGACGTTGATCGGCTCGATGGTGAAGGGGCCGACCGTGAAGGGCTTGCCCGGCCGCATGATGGTGATGTCGACATTTTCGACAATGCCGTCCCCTGCCCGCTTGGCTGCCAGCATGGCGGCCGTGAATGGCGTGGCATAAACGGGCTTGTCGAAGACCGGCCAGAGGTCCAGTACCGCGCCGTAGTGGTCTTCGTGAGAGTGGGTGAGGATCAGAGCCAGGACATCGTCGGCATTCTCCTCGAGAAACTCCGGATTGGCCATGATCAGTTCGATGCCCGGAAGATCGGGTCCGCCGAAGCTGACGCCGCAATCAACCACGATCCACTTGCGCTTGTTGGCCGGGCCGAAGCCATAGGCCGCCATGTTCATGCCGATCTCGCCAACGCCACCAAGCGGCAGAAAGACGAGTTCATCCCTTTGGTTCTTAGCCATGGGTCTTCTTATTCCTTTTCTGGCACGACGCCGCGCGATCTCTGGTCGCCGGTCGCCATGCCTTTGTTGTGGTCAGCTTCGGGCGCTGGCCGTTGCCCCAAAATGCACGTCGCCGGCCGTAATCGGGATCCTGGTCCCATCGTCATCACGAATGATCAGCCGGCCGGCCGCATCGATCGTTTCGAAGATTCCGCGGCGCACGACGCCGTCCTGAGAGACGGCAACCGGTGCGCCGATGCCGGCGGCGGAGCCGCGCCAGCGCTCGAGCACGGCGCTGATACCACGTCCGTCATCCCAGAGGCCGAAGGCATCGACCCAGGCGTCACTGAGCGCCTCGAACACATCCTCTGCGCTCCGCTCGATGCCCAGGGCCTTGAGCGATGTTGCCGGATAAGGCACGCCCTCGGGCGCGGCAATGACATTGACACCAATGCCGACAATAATGGCCGTGCGGCCATCGGGCGTCTTGCTGGCTTCCAGCAGGATGCCCGCAAGCTTGGCGCCATCGGCCAATACGTCATTGGGCCATTTGAGCGCAATGCGCGAGCGCCCGTCGGCGCCGTCGGCCCCATCGATGCCAATGCGGACCATGCCACCGGGCAGTATGGCGGATAGACCGGAATTAAGCGCGACACCAGCCACGAAACCGAGAGTGGCGATGATGTCGGGCGTCGCATCTGGCACAATGAGCAGGCTGGCGGCCAGATTGCCCGGCGGGCTGTGCCACTCCCTGCCCCGCCGCCCACGACCAGCTGTCTGCTGGAGGGCGGCGAACCATTTGCCACCCGGATCGCCGGCAGCGGCAGCCGCCAGCGCCTCACTATTGGTCGAACCGATGGTCTCGAAGCCCGCCAGCCGGTAGCCGGCCGCCTTTGCCCTGACACCAAGCGCGAAGCTATTCACCTAGAACAGGCTTCCGGCGGCGGTGTGCGCCATATTGGCGAGCGGGTTGCCGACCGTGAAGTAATAGGTCACGACCAGGAAGCCCGAGACGCCCATGATGATGTTGAGTTCACCGGGCACGGCGGTGAACTGCTTGATCGGCGCATCGAAGAACATGACCTTGACCACGCGCAGGTAATAGAAGGCGCTGACAGCCGAGGCCAGCACACCAATCACCGACAACACGTAGAGATTGGCCTCGATTGCGGCCAGGAACACATGCCACTTGGCAAAGAACCCGGCGAGTGGCGGCAGGCCGATCAGCGAGAACATGATGATCGCCATGATTGCAGCCACGAAGGGCCGGGTCTGGGCGGCGCCAGCCAGTTCGTCGATGGTCTCGACATAGCCGGTGTCGGTGCGCAGCGACAGCAAACAGGCAAAGAGCCCTGCAGTCATGGCCACATAGATGGCCATATAGATGGCAACGCCTTCCACCCCCACCTGGGTGCCCGAGGACAGGCCCACAAGGGCAAAACCCACATGGCCGATAGAGGAATAGGCGATCAGTCGCTTGATCGAGCGTTGGCCGATGGCGGCGAAGGCTGCCAGCACCATCGAGGCGATGGAGAGGAAGATGACGATCTGCTGCCAATCCTGGGTGATGGGCGCGAAGGTATCCATGACCAGGCGGATCATCAGCGACATGGCCGCGACCTTGGGAGCCATGGCGAAGAAGGCCGTAACCGGGGTGGGCGCGCCTTCATAGACGTCGGGCGTCCACATATGGAACGGCACGGCGGAAATCTTGAAGGCGACGCCGGCCAACAGGAAGACAAGACCGAAGATGAGGCCGATGGAGCGGCCCTCATTGGAAATGGCGAGAACGATCTCGGCCAGATTGGTGTGGCCGGTGAAGCCATAGATCAGCGAGGCGCCGTAGAGCAGCATGCCCGAGGAGAGGGCTCCGAGAACAAAGTATTTGAGGCCGGCTTCGGTGGCGCGGGAATCGTCACGCTTGATGGCGGCCATGACATAGAGCGAGAGCGACTGCAGTTCGAGGCCGACGTAAAGGCTCATCAGGTCATTGGCCGAAACCATGACCATCATGCCCAGGGTCGCGAGCAGCGCGAGCACAGAGTATTCGTATTTGTGGACGCCGTTTTCCTCGGCATTGGACATGGCGAGGATCAACGCAAGGCCGGCGCCGCCGATGACCAGCACCTTCATGAAGCGGCCGAAGCTGTCGGCGATGAAAAGGCCATTGAAGACCACGCCATCAGCCGGCTGCAGCATGACGAGGAGGCCCGTGGCGACAAGCAGGCCAACGGACAGCCAGGCCACCAGGGCCGAGCGTTCCTTGTTGATCACCACCCCGACCAGGAGCAGGACGAGAATGCCCAATGCCATGAGCATTTCGGGATAAGCGGGAGCCAGGCTCGCGAAATCGGTAACGTCAGAGTTCACGTCAGTCTCCTAATGCGCAGCAGGCTCGGCCGCGTGGTCGCCGGCCGGCTGGGCCGCGCCTTCAACGGGCGCGACATATTCGAGGGGGGCGCGGGCATCGGCCTGGGCAATGGCGGGATCGAGGCCATTTGCGGCCGCATATTGCGCCACCAGATTGTCGACCGCAGCAGCAGTCGTGTCGAGGATGGGCGCCGGGTAGAAGCCGAACACCACCGTCAGCACGATGAGCGGATAGAGCACCACCTTTTCGCGCAGGTTGAGATCGAGAATGGACTTGAGGCTGTCCTTGGTGAGCGCACCAAAGATAACCCGGCGATAGAGCCAGAGGGCATAACCTGCCGAGAAGATGACGCCGAAGGCCGCACCGAAGGCCACCCAGGTATTGACCTGGAAGACGCCGATCATGGTGAGGAATTCACCCACGAAGCCCGAGGTGCCCGGAAGTCCGACATTGGCCATGGTGAAGACCATGAAGGCAAAGGCATATTGCGGCATGCGCTCGACCAGGCCGCCATAGGCCGAAATCTCGCGGGTATGCATGCGGTCATAGATGACGCCGACGCAGAGGAAGAGCGCACCCGAGACCAAGCCATGGCTCAGCATCTGGAACATGGCGCCCTGAATGCCAAGCGCATTGCCCGCAAAGATGCCCATGGTCACGAAACCCATATGGGCGACGGAGGAATAGGCGATCAGCTTCTTGATGTCGGTCTGCACCAGCGCCACCAGCGAGGTGAGGATGATGGCCGCGACCGACAGCAGGAAGACGAAGTTGGCAAACTGGGCCGAGGCTTCGGGGAACATGGGGAGCGAGAAGCGCAGGAAACCGTAGCCACCAAGCTTCAAAAGGATCGCCGCCAGGATCACGGAACCGGCCGTCGGCGCCTGCACGTGGGCTTCGGGCAGCCAGCGGTGGAAGGGCCACATAGGCATCTTGACCGCGAGCGAGGCGAAGAAGGCCAGCCAGAGCCATGTTTGCATGCCGATGGGGAAGTCATGGGTGAGCAGGCGGGTGATGTCGGTGGTACCCGCATCCCAATACATGCCCATCATGGCCAGCAGCATCAGCACCGAGCCGATGAAGGTATAGAAGAAGAATTTGTAGGCCGCCTGGATGCGGGCCGAGCCGCCCCAGATGCCGATGATGAGGAACATCGGCAGCAAGGTGCCTTCGAAGAAGACATAGAACATGGCCAGATCGAGCGTGGTGAACACCCCGATCATCAGTGTTTCGAGCACCAGGAACACGATCATGTATTCCTTGACGCGGGTCTCCACGTCCCAGCTGGCCAGAACGGCGGCAGGCATGAGCAGCGCGGTCAGCACCACAAAGAGAACCGAAATGCCGTCGACGCCGACGCGATAGCCGATGCTGTCGCCGATCCAGGGCATGTTCACGACAAACTGGAAGCCCGGATTGGAAGGATCGAAGGTCTGCCAAAGGGCAAGCGAGAGGACGAAGACGACAAGGGTGACGACCAGCGACATCCAGCGAATGGCGTTGACCGAGCCCTTGGGCGTCAGCATCAGGATGGCTGCGCCGAGAGCCGGCAGCCAGGTGAGGATCGTAAGGATCGTGTTGTCGAAGGTCATCAGATCAGTCCCCCGGCCGCGATGGCCCAGGTCAACAGCGCCGCAATGCCGATGAGCATGGCGAAGGCATAATGGTAGAGATAGCCGGACTGGAGCTTGACGACCCAGCTGGTGACGTTCTGCACGCGGCGGCCGAGGCCCTCAGTGATCTTGCCGTCGACCAGCCAGTCATCGAAGCCCTTCCAGACGGCATTGCCGATCCAGAGCGCGGGCCTGACGAAGATGATGTTGTAGAGCTCGTCGAAGTACCACTTGTTGAGCAGGAACTTGTAGAGCCCGGGATTGGTCGCGGCCAGACGTCCGGGCATTTCCGGACGGCGGATATACATGAACCAGGCGGCGACGAAACCGAGGATCATGGCAATCGTGGCGCTCCACTTTACCCAGGTCGGCACATGGTGCGCGTCCTCGATGATCTGGTGATCGACATAGATCGAGCCGGCGAAGAAGTGCTCGATATGCTCCACGTCGTGGAAGAACATGCCGTAGAACACCACACCAGCCAGCACGGCGCCGACCGCCAGAACATAGAGCGGGATAAGCATGACATTGGGCGATTCATGGGCATGGTCATAGGCCGAGCCGTGGTGACCATGGTCGCCGTGGTCGTGGGCATTGCTGTCGTTGATCGGCTCATCATGGCTTTCAAGCGCGGCATGAGCCGGATCGGGATGCGGACCTTCGCCATGGTGCTGCGCATCGCGCGGCGAGCCGTGGAAGGTCAGATGCACGAGGCGCCAGGAATAGAAGCTGGTGAACAGCGCCGCGATGACAAGCAGCCAGAAGGCCAGCGAGCCGACATTGCCGCCATAGGCATAGGCGCTTTCGATGATAGCGTCCTTTGAAAAGAAGCCAGCAAAGCCAAAATTAGTGCCCGGAATGCCGACACCGGTCAGGGCCAGAGTGCCGATCAGCATCATGGCATAGGTGATCGGGATCTTCTTCCTGAGGCCACCCATGTTCCGCATGTCCTGCTCGTGGTGCATGGCGTGGATGACCGCGCCGGCGCCCAGAAACAGCAGAGCCTTGAAGAACGCATGGGTGAACAGGTGGAAAACGCCGGCAGAATAGGCACCGACGCCTAGCGCCACGAACATGTAGCCAAGCTGCGAACAGGTCGAGTAGGCGATAACGCGCTTGATGTCGTTCTGGACGAGGCCAACCGTCGCCGCGAAGAAGGCGGTGATTGCGCCGATGACGATGACAACCGTCAACGCGAAAGGTGATGTCTCGAAGAGCGGCGAGAGGCGGGCGACCATGAAGACCCCTGCCGTCACCATGGTGGCGGCATGGATGAGCGCCGACACCGGGGTCGGGCCTTCCATGGCGTCCGGCAGCCAAGTGTGGAGCAGGAACTGCGCCGACTTGCCCATGGCGCCCATGAACAGCAACAGGCAGATCACGGTCATCGCGTCGAGCTGCCAGCTCAGGAACTGGATCACCGGCAAGCCGGTGGTGGCGAATTCGTCGGCCGCGTGGAAGGCACCGTCGAAGTCGATATGGCCCAGCACCAGGAAGGCGCCGAAGATCCCCAGGGCGAAGCCGAAGTCACCGACGCGGTTGACGATGAAGGCCTTCATGGCGGCCGCAGTGGCAGAGGGCTTGGTGTACCAGAAGCCGATCAAGAGGTAGGAGGCCAGGCCCACGCCTTCCCAGCCGAAGAACATCTGCAGGAAGTTGTCAGCCGTCACCAGCATGAGCATGGCGAAGGTGAAGAGCGAGAGATAGGCAAAGAAGCGCGAGCGATGCGGATCCTCGTGCATGTAACCAATGGAGTAGAGGTGGACGAGAGCGGACACCGTATTGACCACCACCAGCATCACGGCGGTCAGCGTATCGACGCGCAGGATCCAGCGCAGGTCCATGTCGCCGACCTGGATCCAGCGCATGACCTCGACCTTGACCACGGCAGCATGGCCATCGCCCACGGCACCGACCAGCCCATCGCCAAAGGCTACGGGGATGAACACGACCCAGCTCAGCACTGCTGCAATCAGCAGCAGGCCCGTGGTAATGAACTCGGATGGCCGATGGCCAATAGTGCGGCCCAGCAGGCCGGCCACCAGCGCCCCGATAAGGGGCAGGAAAACAATCGCCTGAATGATCATAGCGGTGCTCTTAGCCCTTCATCATATTAACGTCTTCAACCGCGATCGTTCCGCGGTTGCGGTAGAAGATAACCAGGATGGCCAGACCAATGGCGGCCTCGGCAGCGGCCACGGTAAGGATCATCAGCGCGAAGACCTGACCCTGGAGGTCGTTGAGGTGTGCACTGAACGCCACGAGGTTGAGGTTCACCGCCAAGAGGATGAGTTCCACCGACATCAGGATGACGATGACGTTCTTGCGGTTGATGAAAATGCCGAACACGCCCAGCGTGAACAGGATTGCCGCTACGGTCAGGTAATGACCGAGCCCGATTTCCAGACCCATGATAACCCCCTATAGCCCCTGACCGCTCTTGACCTTGACGTTCCTGACTGTCTCGCTGGGCTTGCGGCCCAACTGTGCGGCCGTGCTCTGCCGCTTGATGCCTGGCCGGTGCCGCAGCGTCAGCACGATGGCGCCAATCATAGCCACCAGCAGCACCGCAGCCGCTCCCTGGAACAGGAAGACGTAACGTGTATAGAGCACCAGACCCAGTGCTCGGGTATTGTCGACGGTGGCGTCTATGGGCAGGCCGCCAGCGCTGACGACATCGGGCGCGACGACGAAGCTTCCCGCCACGAGCAGCAACTCGAGGAAGAGAATAGCGCCCACCAGAATGCCGACAGGCGCATATTGCAGCAGCCCGGACTTCAGCTCGGCGAAATCCACATCGATCATCATGACCACGAAAAGGAACAGCACGGCGACCGCGCCGACATAGACCACGATAAGGATCAGCGCCAGGAATTCGGCTCCGGCCAGCATGAACAGGCCCGCCGCATTGACGAAGGCCAGGATCAGGAACAGCACCGCATGCACCGGATTGCGCGCGGAAATGACCATGAAGGCCGACGCCACGGTAATGGCGGCGAAGACGTAGAAGAAGAACAGCGGAAGGGTCATGCTCTTCCCTCTCAGCGATAGGGCGCGTCGGCAGCCAGGTTGGCGGCGATTTCACGCTCCCACCTGTCGCCATTGCTGAGGAGCTTCTCCTTGGAGAAATAGAGCTCCTCGCGCGTTTCTGTTGCGAATTCGAAGTTCGGGCCCTCGACGATGGCGTCCACCGGGCAGGCTTCCTGGCAGAAGCCGCAATAGATGCACTTCACCATGTCAATGTCATAGCGCACGGTGCGGCGGGTACCGTCATTCTGGCGCGGACCGGCCTCGATGGTGATGGCCTGGGCCGGGCAGATGGCTTCGCACAGCTTGCAGGCAATGCAGCGCTCTTCGCCATTGGGATAGCGGCGCAGGGCATGTTCACCCCGGAAGCGAGGCGAAACCGGGCCCTTTTCGAAGGGGTAGTTCACTGTCGGCTTGGGCGAGAAGAAGTAGCGCATGGCCAGGAAAAAGGCCGAGACGAACTCGCGCAGCAGCAGCGTATTGACGATCTGTCCGACGCGCATCAGGCAACACCCCCGTGCCAGCCCCAGCCGGTAAGCTGGAGAACAAAAGCGACGATCACGACCATGATCAGCGAGAGCGGCAGGAACAGCTTCCAGCCGATCCGCATGAGTTGGTCGTAGCGATAGCGGGGCACGATGGCCTTTGCCATGGCGAACATGAAGAAAACGAGACTTACCTTGAGGAAGAACCAGACCAGGCCGGGAATCCAGGTGAAGGGCGGCAGGTCGATCGGTGCGGCCCAGCCCCCCAGGAACAGGATGGTGGTCATGGCGCACATGAGGAGGATGGCGATGTACTCACCCAGCATGAACAGCAGGTAGGGCGTGGACGAGTATTCGGTCATGAAGCCGGCAACCAGCTCGGATTCACCTTCGACCATGTCGAAGGGCGGGCGGTTTGTTTCAGCCAGGGCCGAAATGTAGAACACCACGAACATTGGGAAGAGCGGCAGCCAGAACCAGTTGAGGAAGCTCAGCCACGGCACGCCAAGGGCATGGGCGAGACCCATTTCGCTCTGGGCAATGACGATGTCATTGAGGTTCAGCGAGCCGACGCAGAGCAGCACGGTGATGATCACGAGGCCGATGGAAACTTCGTAGCTGACCATCTGCGCCGCAGCGCGCAGGGCACCGAAGAAGGGGTATTTCGAGTTGGACGCCCAGCCGCCGATGATGACGCCATAGACACCCAGCGAGGAAATACCGAGCAGATAGAGGATGCCGACATTGATATTGGCCATGGCCCAGCCATCGCTGACAGGTACAACGGCCCACCCGGCAAGCGCCAGGGTTGCGGTGATCAGCGGCGCGGCCAGGAACAGCACCTTGTCGGCGCCGGCCGGAATGACCGCTTCCTTGACGCCGAACTTGATCAGGTCGGCAAAGGATTGCAGCAGGCCAAAGGGACCGACCACGTTAGGACCACGGCGCATCTGCACGGCGGCCCAGACCTTGCGGTCACCCAGGAGGATGAAGGCGGTGAAGATCAGAAGGCCGACGAGCAGCAGCAGCGCCTTGTAGACGAAGCCGATCTGCGTGCCCCAGCCGAGGACCGGGATGCCGAGCAGGTAATCGAGGGCGGAGAGAATAAAGTCCATAATGCTCCCCTACTCCGCAGCCTGCCGCAAGCCTGCGGCCATGGCAGCGCATTCGGCCATGGTGGCGGAGGCGCGCGCTATCGGATTGCTGAGATAGAAATCGGTCACCAGCGACGCATAGGGCGCCGACTTGGTCTTGATGGCAGCCTTGCCAAGCTTGGCGACATCGGCCACCGAACCGAGGGCGATCTGGTCGATGCGGGCCAGATGCGGGAATTCCGCATAAAGCGCAGCACGCAGCTGGGTCAGCGAATTGTAGGGCAGCGGCTTGCCGATGGCACCGGAAAGAGCACGAATAATGGCCCAGTCTTCCTTGGCGTCGCCCGGCGGGAACACGGCGCGGGTGGTGACCTGCACGCGCCCCTCGGTGTTCACATAGGTGCCCGACTTTTCGGTATAGGTCGCGCCGGGCAGGATGACATCGGCGCGGTGCGCGCCCTTATCGCCGTGCGAGCCGACATAAACCACAAACGCCTTGCCCATCGCGGTCGTGTCGTATTCGTCCGCACCCAGCAGGAAGAGAACGTCGAGTTCGCCCTTGCCGGCGAGGGCAATCTGGTCGGCCGAGCAGACGCCACCGTCATGCGGCACGAAGCCGATGTCGAGGCCGCCAACGCGGCTGGCAGCGTTGTGCAGCAGGGCAAAGCCGTTCCAACCTTCAGCGACATTGGCGCCGGTGGCGAGCTTGGCGGCGAGCGCGATGGTGTCGCGGCCGGCCTGCTTGCCGAGCGAAGCGTGGGAAACCGCACCTTCGCCCAGGATGATCAGCGGGCGCTGGGCATTCTTGAGGGTTTCGGCAAAGGCACCCTTGCCTGCAGCCAAGTTGGTCAGCGTCTCGAAGCCATTGCCCAGATGCTCATAGGCATAGGTCAATTCGGCCTGTTCGCCGATGACGGCGATGGGCAGGTTGGTGGCGCGCCAGGTCTTGCGGATACGGGCATTGATCAGCGCCGCTTCCTTGCGCGGATTGGTGCCGATGATGAGGATGGCGTCGGCCTGTTCGATCCCGGCAATGGTCGGGTTGAACAGGTAGGCCGAGCGCGGCATGGACGGATCAATGCCCGACATGGCCGGACGCACATCGGTCATGCCCGAGCCGATCGAGGCCAGCAGGCCCTTGAGGGCATACATTTCCTCGACGGCGGCGAGATCACCGGCGATGGCACCGACCTTGTTGCCGGCCTTCTTGATCCTGGTGGCGACAGCCGACAGCGCTTCTTCCCAGGTGGCTGGCTGGAGCTTGCCGGCCTTGCGCACATAGGGGCGGTCGAGCCGTTGGCTCTTGAGACCATCCCAGATGAAGCGGGTCTTGTCCGAAATCCACTCTTCGTTGATAGCCTCGTTGATCCGCGGAAGCACCCGCATCACTTCGCGGCCGCGCGCATCCACCCGGATGGCCGAACCGACGGCGTCCATGACGTCAATGGATTCAGTCTTGCTCAGTTCCCAGGGGCGGGCATGGAAGGCATAGGGCTTGGAGGTCAACGCGCCGACCGGGCAGAGATCGATGACATTGCCCTGCAATTCACTGGACAGCGCGCGTTCCAGATAGGGCGTGATCTCAGCGTCTTCGCCGCGACCGATCAGGCCCAGTTCGGAAATGCCGGCGACTTCGGTGGTGAAGCGGACGCAGCGCGTGCAGTGAATGCAGCGGTTCATCACGGTCTTGACCAGCGGGCCCATATACTTGTCTTCGACAGCGCGCTTGTTCTCGGCAAACCGGTTCTTGTCGACGCCATAGGCCATGGCCTGGTCCTGCAGATCGCATTCGCCGCCCTGATCGCAGATCGGGCAATCGAGCGGGTGGTTGATCAGCAGGAATT
>CBFGTF010000080.1:0-12678 GCA_965651655.1 uncultured Devosia sp. | reverse complement strand
TGGCGGAGAGGAAGGGATTCGAACCCTCGAGACAGTTGCCCATCTGCACCCTTAGCAGGGGTGTGCCTTCGACCACTCGGCCACCTCTCCGGCGCGGTCGGGTCTAGCGGTCGGCTTCCTGGATGGCAAGCGCTTTTTGTCAAAGCCGCCGCAAGCATTTGCCGCTTGTGGATGAGCGGGGAACCCCTGCTCCGCAATTTGGTTGGTAAGCGAGGTCATTCTTGGCTTAGATCGCCGGGTGGCGGCAGGGCGTCGAGTCGAGGTGGCCCCGGCGGACAAGAGGCGAGGACGTATGGCGAGCGGAATAGGCTTGAACAGGCTGGTATCGCAGTGGCTGGCAATGGCGGCCCTGATGTCGATGGCGGGCGTGGTCCAGGCGCAGGACTCCGATGTCGTTCCCGAGCCCATAGAGGGTGTGTGGCGCACAAAGCTTGCTTCGGAAGTCACAATCAGCTCGTGCGAGCGCGAGTTTTGTGGGTACCTTTCGCTTATCGTGGTGCCCGAGGGCCTGCTGAGCGGCGCCGAGGCAGAGGCTGCGGCGGCCATGGCGCCGGAAGATTTCTTCGACCATCGCAACGAAGATCCGGCCTTGCGCAGCCGGCCCATGCTGGGCCTGCAACTCCTGACGCTTTGGCAGGGCGACCAGGCCCATGTCTATGACGGGGAAATCTACAATCCCGAGGATGGCAAGACCTATGCCGGCTATGTCGAAATGATTGGTCCGGACACGCTGCGCCTCAACGGCTGCGTTCTGTTCAACGTGGTGTGCCGTGGCGAGGAATGGACGCGAGTGCCGGCCGAGGAACTGGAAGCGCGGCTGGAGGCCGAGGCAGCGGAGGCCGCCCCGGCGCAGTAGTTTCAGGCCCGGATCAGGCGCATCTGTGGCTGGCCATTGCCTCGCAGGGCAGGCGAGATGCCGTGAATATCCACAGTGGCAACAACGCGGTGGCGCAGTGCAGCGAACATGAAGGTCGGCGTCACATTGACCGGTTCATCAAACTGTACCGTCACGGTGAAGGACTGCATATTGCCCAGCAATTGCACGCCGATGAGCAGGCCCGTAAAGGGTTGCTCCAGGTAAAAACCCTTGACCCGCATGCCGACCTGGAAGGGCACGGCAACGCGATCCGGCAGGGCGGCGCGCGCGGTGTTCCAGTCGCGATAACCGTGGGCCCGGGCAATTTCCTCGAGCGCAGCGCTATGGGTGATCGGCAGGCCCGACCTGGCGCGGGATTCGCGCAGGTTCCTGGCCTCGGACTTGAGAGTCTGGGCGGAGGGAGTATCGAGTGAATAAGACATTTCGGGTCTCTCCAATAATGGAGGCGACTATGTTCACGGGGGCCCGCATTGCCATGATGCGCCTTGGGAGAAAACAACCGAAGGGATCATAAAACCGCTGAACTTCACCATGGATCTTGCGATCCGCGGGCGGCAGGCGCCAGCAACCGGGGCTTAAATGCGCCCCGGGTGGCCGCAAGTCAAGGACCTGCCGATCAAAGTCAGTGATGGGTCAATCAGACAATTGCGTTGGGCTGGACAGCGCAGGGTCGCTAGGAACGGATGAAGGCGCGCTCTGAGGGCATGATGACCGAGATTCTTTTGCTATTGGCCGGTCTTGTCGGCGGAGCGCTCAATTCGCTGGCCGGTGGCGGTTCCTTCATCGTCTTTCCGGCTTTGCTGTTCTCCGGTGTCCCGCCGGTGCTCGCCAATGCTTCCAACACCTATGCCGCCCTGCCTGGCTATGTCAGCGGGGCGGTGGGCTACTGGAAGTCGGTGGCGCACTACAAGGACAGGCTGGTCGTCTATGGCATTGTCGCGGCGCTGTTCGGTTATGCCGGCGCCGAACTGCTCCTGGTGGTCTCTGATGAACAGTTTTCGCTGGTCGTGCCCTGGCTGATGGGCTTTGCCGTGGCGCTGTTCGTGTTCGGCAACCGGATCAATGCGGCGCTCAAGGCACAAAGCGGAACACGGCGCGGCATGAAGGCGCTCGGTGCGGGCCTGCTGCTGGCGCTACTGGCCGCCGTCTGCATCTATGGCGGGTTCTTCAATGCCGGATTGGGCATTTTGCTGCTGGCTTTCCTGGCCATGGCGGGGATGACCGATATCCATGCCATGAACGGGCTCAAACTCTATATCTCGTCAATCGTGGCGCTGGTGGCGGTGGCGCGGTTTGCGCTCAATGGGTCTATCGACTGGTATCACGGCTCCATCGCGCTGGTGGGCGTGACCATTGGCGGCTATGCGGCGGCGCGGCTGGCGAAGTTCATCCCGACGCCATGGATCCGCCTCGGCGTAATCATCTACGGCATCGGGATGACAGGGTATTTCTTCTGGGGCGCTTACTTCGCCTGAGCCACCGGCCTGATCCACACCGCCGCATCGTGGAATGGCGCGCCGCCAAAGGGGGGTGACGGGGTCGCGCTGGTCAGCATATTGATGCCCTTCCCGCCGCGATGCGCCTTGTTGCGGTGCAAGCCCTCGGCGATCAGCACGCCGGTCTGCAGTCCGGTATGGAGATGGGCGGTGAGTTCGACCTGGCCACGGCGATTGCCGACAATGACGGCGTCGCCATGGACAATGCCCAGCCGCACCGCGTCCTCTGGATGAATGAATACGACGGGCTCGCCTTCGCGCCGGAGGCTGCCGGGCGTCTGGTTGAAGGACGAATTGAGAAAGGCCCGCGCCGGACTGGTGGCCAGCTTGAACGGATGTTCCTCGTCCGCCGCTTCGTTGATGGCCCAGTGATCGGCAAAACGAGGCATCTCGGCGGGGTCGCAGACCCAGCGATAGCCCTTCCCGTCGGCCACCGCCTGCCAGTCCGGAGCAAAGCGGAAGCGACCATCGGGCCAGCCGAAACCATTGGCGAAGCGGGCGACTTCGTCGGGGCGCTCGCGGTCTATGAAGCCGGTCTTTTCGACCTCTTCCAACGCCGGATAGTTCGAGCGGGCAAAGGTGTCGGCCACGACCTCGCGGTCACTGGCGTGGAAACTGGGGTCGTCGCTGCCCAGCCGCAGGGCCAGGGCGTTGATGACCTCGTGGTTGGAGCGCGCCTCGCCGGGAGCCTGCATCACGGCGGGGCCATAGAGCACCCGAGTGTGGCCGCCACGCGTATAGTAGTCGTTATGTTCAAGGAACATGGTGGCGGGCAGCACGATATCGGCCAGTTCGGCCGTTTCGGTCATGAATTGCTCATGCACGACAAGAAACAGGTCGTCACGCATCAGACCCTGACGGACCAGGGATTGCTCAGGGGCGACCGTGGCCGGATTGGTGTTCTGGACGATCATGGCGTGAACCGGGCCGCCACCCTGCAAGGCCCTGGTGTCACCGGTGAGGATGGGCCCGATCTCGGACATGTCGAGCAGACGCGGATTGCCCTTTTGCAGGTGGGTTCCCTCAAGGCGCGACTTGTCGAGACCCCAGGTGCCGGAATTGGAGTGGAAGGCGCCACCGCCGCGATGCTGCCAGGCGCCGGTCATCGCCGGAATACACAGCGCAGCATGGACGGACGTGGCACCATTGCGCTGGCGCGAAAAACCGTAGCCCAGGCGGAAAAAGGTCTTCGGTGTCTGGCCCACGAGATGGGCGAAGGCTTCGATTTCGGCTACCGAAAGTCCAGTGATTTCCGCGGCCCATTCGGGTGTGCGCGTCCTCAGATGCGCCTCGAACTCGGGCGAAAAATCGGTGTAGCGAGCCATGTAGGCGCGGTCGGCCAGGCCATCGCGCAGCAGCACATGCATGGCGGCGACGGCCAGCGCGCCATCTGTGCCGGGCCGGAGAACCAGGCCCATATCGGCCTGTTCCATGGTGGCATTGCGATAGATGTCGATGACCACCACCTTGGCGCCGCGGGTCTTGCGGGCCTTCATGGCGTGGGTCATGACGTTGACCTGGGTATGCACCGCATTGGTGCCCCAGATGACGACGCAATCAGCCTCAGCCATCTGTTCGGGATTGACCCCGCCAAGCAGGCCCGTGCCGGCAATATAGCCGGGCCATGCCAGGCCCACGCAGATAGTGTCGTATTGGTGCGAATAGCCGCGCACGGCTCGCAGGCGCTCGATGCCGTCGCGATGCACATGGCCCATGGTGCCCGCGTAGAAGTAGGGCCAGACGGCCTCGGCGCCGTGGGTTCTTTCGACCTCAAGGAAGCGCGCCGCGATTTCGTCCAGCGCCTGGTCCCAGGAAATGGTTTCCCACTGTCCTGCACCCTTGGGACCTATGCGGCGCATGGGATGCAGCAGCCGCTCGGGATGGTGTATGCGCTCGGCGTAGCGGGCAACCTTTTCGCAGATCACGCCAGCGGTATAGGGATCATCCTTGGCGCCGCGCACACGCCCCACGGTTCCATCGGCGAGGATATCAACATCGAGCGCACAGACCGAGGGACAGTCATGTGGGCAGACGGAGCGGATAGTGCGCTGGGCGATTGGAGCGTTCATTTCCGAAGGGTAGCGCCGCCCCTGCCCCGCGACAATCGCATTGTATTGATGGGACGGATCAGGAGCGGTGATGAGCGCGCTTAAGTCGCAAAAGCCTTGGTTGCCGTCTCGGCATTGCGCCGGGCGCGGGTGGCGGCGTGCCTGGCCAATTGGGCGGCCCCGGCGTGGAACTGGGAGAAGGTGATGCGGCCGCTGGTGCCGGCAATGGTGACGCCGCGCCAATTGGGACGCACGGAGCGCACTTCGGACCAGTCGAGCGCCACTTCCCGGCCCATCGCATTGCGATGCCTGACCTGGCGGTGGTCCCACGCGGTGTGGGTGAAAAGGCCGGCCAGGCCAATGCCCAGCGAACCGCCGGCCAGCAGCAGGACGGCCAGATAGGTGGCAACAAGCTGGGTCGTGTCAGCAACATGGCCCATGACGATCACTGCAAAAAGCAGGATGGCCGCCAGGGCCGCCGCGCCGTAGCAGGCAAAATATTCGACAATGGAAGGGCGAAGTTCGGCCGTACCGCCCGCGACCACTATGGCCTCCTCGGGCTGCAACAGGCGCAACGCCAGGAATGCCGCATAACCGAACGCGACCACTCCGGCTGCGCGCGAGAGCGGCAGATGAGCAGTGGAGGGCAGGTATTTGAGGATGATGAGAAGGGTGATCGTCATGAGTGGCAAAGCCACTTCCTGCCAACGCAAAGGCAATCTGCTATTCTCCAGGTACGGGGCCGGTGACGCAAACTCGGCAGTTCTATGGACCAAGGTACGCAAAGCGTGTGATTTGGCCATTCACAATTCTGCCATAAGTGGGGCAACGACGCGCTGGCACAGTTGAGAGATCGATTCAACAGGCTGAGACATTGCTGCAAGGTGCTTGCAGACTGATTCCCGAAATGCCGGCAAACACCTGTCGGGGCTCGACTTTTGCCGCCAGACAGGTGAAGTCGCCCTCATCTGGGCCGGCGCGGTCCAGCGTTGATCATTTCCGGCCTCTGTGGCCAAAAAGACTCAGCGGCTGGCGGCCACCGGCGCGCCAACAATCGAGGCCGCCGCCTGTTCCTCGGCCTCTATCTCGGCTTCAGGCTCCTGCCGCAGGGAATTGGACAGCGGACGCTCCTGGAGCAGGAAGGTCAACCCAAAGGCGATGATCGCGGCGCCTGCGGCGGTGAAGAACACCGGATGCAGGGCGCCGGCGAAAGCCTCGAGCACCTGGCTGCGGACCGGTTCGGGCAAGGCCGCCACGGCCTGGGCGCTGAAACTGCCTGCATTGCCGCCCTCAGGCATCACGTCGCCCAGTCGCGAGGCCAGTCCACTGGTAAAAATCGCGCCGAAGATCGAGACGCCAATGGACCCGCCTATCTGGCGGAACAGCGTGTTGCCGGCTGTTGCGGCCCCCACGACCGCACGGGGCACGGCATTCTGGGTGGCCGTTATGCTGACGCTGTTGACCGGTCCGATACCGGCGCCGACCAGGAACATATAGACCGCAATCTGCCAGGAGGGCGTGTCGAGTTGCATGCTGGCAAGCAGCACCAGGCCGATGATCAGCACGAATGTCGAGATTTGCGGCAAGAGCTTGTATCGCCCAGTGCGGGTCATCAGGAAACCCGAGATCATCGAGGCCCCGATCAAGCCCACCATCATGGGGACCAGTTGCAGCGCGGAATCGGTAGGCGAGACCCCCTTGGCCAGTTGCAGATACATGGGCAGGAAGGTGATGGAGCCGAACATGGCCATGCCCACCAGAAAGCCTACAGCACTGGTCACGGCAAAGGTATTGTTGCGGAACAGGGTCAGCGGCAGCACGGGCTCGGCGGCGCGAGACTCTACCCAAAGGAATACCGCGAGCATGACGACGGCAGCGATGATCAACCCGATGATCTGGACCGAGAACCATCCCCAGGTATTGCCACCCAGCGATGTGGCTAGCACGAAAGCGGTGAGCCCGCCGGAGAGCAGCACGAAGCCTGAATAGTCGATCGAGTGCTTGACGCGGTCGGCGCGGGGCTTGAGGGCCATTGCGATGACGGCCAGGGCCAGCACGCCCAGGGGCAGATTGATGAGGAAGATCCACTGCCAGGAGCTGTGCTCGACAATGACGCCACCCAGCAGCGGCCCGACCACGGTAGCGACGCCGAAGACGGCGCCGAACAGGCCCTGCACCTTGCCACGCTGTCGCGGCGGGATGACGTCGGCCACCACAGTCATGGCCACGACCATGAGCCCGCCGCCGCCAAGTCCCTGAATGGCGCGGGCGATGATGAGAAATGTCATGGAACTGGCCATTGCCGACAGTACGGCGCCGAGCAGGAAGATGACGATGGCGGCCTGAAGGACGATCTTGCGGCCGTAGAGATCGCCGAGCTTGCCATAGATCGGCGCGACAACCGTCGAACTGAGCAGATAGGCGATGACCACCCAGGTCAGGTGCTCCAGGCCGCCAAGCTGGCCGACAATGGATGGGAGCGCGGTCGAGACGATGGTCTGGCCGAGGGAGGCGAGCAGCAGCGTCACCGCCACGGCGCCGATGACCAGCCTGGTGGAGGAGCTTTCCGGCGTTTCGTCCGGTTGAATGGTTTCTGACATTGGGGCATTCCTTGCGAATGGGCTCGCGCGCTGCGCCGGCCCTTGCGAATTCAAATCTGGTGGCATACATGTGCCCAAGGCAATTACGTGTCAATAGCATGTAATTGTCGGCGACATGCAAACTTGCGGGGGCTGCCATGCCTTTGAGCGACAAGAACGAACTGGGCGCGCTGCTGCGCAAGGCCGGAATCGACACCGCAACCGCGGAGGCGGTGATGGATATTGACGGCGTGCTGCAGAAGTGGCGCCGCCGTGCCATGAAGCGCGAACTGGGTCACCGGGCGCTGGTCACGCTCAAGGTGGGCATAGACCTCGCGCAATATGACGTGCTGGCCGCGATAGAGGGCCCTGCCCCCGAATTCGGCGAGGCAAAGGGCGAAACCATGGTGGCGACCGTGGCGGAGCGACTCAATATCGACCCGTCCCGCGCCAGCCGGCTGGTAAGCGAAATGGTCGATCAGGGCTTTGCTCGCCGCGCCGTGAGCCAGGCTGATGCGCGGCGCACCATCATTGAATTGACCGGGCGCGGACATGCCGTGGTCGATGCTGTGCGCGCCTACAAGTTTCTGATCCTGGGCGACTTCCTCGCCGAATGGGAGGCCGATGAACTGGCGGCCTTCGTGCCCCTGCTCAAGCGGTTCGGCACCTGGATGGACGGAATTGATCCCTCAACCGAAAAGCATGCCGCCGAAATCGCGGCGCTGGCCAAGGGCATTGAGGCGGCTGCCCCCCACGCCGAGCCCGCAGAATAGAGGCCGGCGAGATCAGATCACATGCTCACGGCGGCCGGTCACTGACAGGCGCGACCATTTGGCGTGATGACTGTCATGACAATGTTTTGTTGGACAGCAAGGGCTTGGGCACCTAGCAGTCTCTCCGCCTGGGGAGGAAAGACTGGAAATGACACAAGCCCGCCTGCCGGTCACCGCGCTTTTGGGCGCCAACATGTTCTTTTCCGGGGTCACCTACGCCGCCACCATGCCCTATGCATCCCTTGTGGGCGTGGACACACTCGGCATGTCGCCGGGTTTTTTCGCGATGGTCATGAGCTCAGGTGCCATCGTGGGCACCTTTGTCTCTCTCGGGCTGGGCTATCTCTCGGACAAGTTGAGAGACAGGCGTTTCCTGGTGCTGATCACGGCACTGGCCGGCGTCCTCGCTCATGGGCTGATCTATCTCTTTCCCTCGCAGGCCAGCTTTGCCATTGCCATGGGGCTGATCATGCCCTTGGCCGGGGCCTCCTACGGGCAGAGCTTCGGCTATCTGCGTGTCTATTATCTCAAGCTTCGACCGGACAGAGCCGATTTCATGGTCACCTCGTTGCGGACGGTGTTCACACTGGCCTGGATCATCGTTCCCCCGCTGGCCGGGTGGGTGGCAGCAGAATTCAGTATCTTCAATGTCTATCTTGCCTCGGCGCTGAGCTATGCGGTGATGGCCGGGATCTTTGCCCTGCTGATGACGGACCCGGCCACGGCCGTGCAGATGCCCGCTCCCGTGCGCGCAGAGGGCGCATCGCTATTGTCGGTCTTTGCGCTCAAGCCCGGCATCCTGGCGGGTCTGGCGGGCCTGATCGTCATGGTTGGCGCCATGCGGCTGCTGACACTGAGCGTATCGCTGTTCATCGTCACCGACCTCGGCGGCACGGTGACGGATGTTGGGTTCTACGCCGGGATCACCGCCGCTGTCGAAGCGCCCTGCATGATGCTGCTGGCCTATCTGACGACGCGGCTGAGCAAGGAAACCCTGCTGGCCGCCGCCGGACTGGTCATGGCGGTCTTTATCGGGTTGACCAGCATGCTGACCAGCATGACGGCCCTTTACTGGCTTCTGCTGCTCAATGGGCTGGGTACGGCAGCGCTGATGAGCGTCAACATTCCCTATATCCAGGACGCCATCAAAGGGCGCGTCGGGCTTTCCACCTCGCTCATGGACATCGTCGCCATCGCGGCCAACCTGCTCGGCGCAGCGGGATTTGGCATCCTGGCGGCAGGCGGCAATTACCGACTGGCACTGGCTGTGGCAGCCGGTCTTTCGGTCATTGGCGCGGCCATCATGGCGCTTGGCAATCTGGAGCGGCTGGGGCGGCTGAAGCCCCAGACTGTCGCCGGCTAGATTTCGCTGCGGCTCTTCTTGTGGTCCTTGGGCTTGGCCGCCTTTTTCTTGGGCGGACGGGCCGCACCCTCGGCGGCCGGCTTGGACCATTTGGGCTTGCCCTTGTCCTTGCCAAAGGGTTTTGACGCCTTTGCGGGGCGGATGGTCGCGCGTTCCTCGATTTGCTCCGCAGGCCGCGTGACCGGACGCTCGGCCGGCTGCTCGAAATCGTCGGCCTTCAGCCTGGACGAGCCATAGCGCTGCTTGCGATCGGCCTTTTCCGGGCGGGGGGCCATGGGATCGTAGCGCTCTGGCGGGCCGGGCGGGCGGCGCTTGGCCGGCGGCCGCTCGGCACGTTCACCCGGGCCATCCACGGAGGAGATGTGGACGCCGCGCTCGCCGGTGCCGTTCTTGCCGACATTGCGCAGGAAGCTGTCGACCTTGTCGGCGGCAACTTCGAAAATGGTCTCGGTATCGAAGATGCGGATCGAGCCGATGGCCGATTTGGTGACGCCGCCGGCCTTGCAGATCATCGGCAAGAGCCAACGCGGCTCTGCGCGTTGCTTGCGGCCCACGGACACCTTGAACCAGCTGCCGCCGGCAAAGGCCTCGCGGGTGCGCGGCTCGCGGGCGCCGAACTCGTCCTGCGCCGTCACAGTGATATCCTCGGGCACCGGACGGGCTGCCAGTTGCAGGCGCAGATAGGCCGCGGCAATGGCCTCCGGTCCGTGTCGCTCGAGCAATTGCGCCACCATCGGCGCCTCGTCCTCGGTTGCGGGCGTGCTGAGCGTTTCTGCCGAGAGGATGTGTTCGCGATAGCGCGCATCGATGTCGGCGGCACTGGGCGGGGCGAGCATTTCCGCCTCGACCTTGGCGGTGCGCAGGATCGAGAGCGCAACGCGCTTGCGATGCGCAGGGGCGATAATCACGCAGGTGCCCTTGCGCCCTGCCCGGCCCGTGCGGCCCGACCGGTGCAGCAATGTATCGGCGTTCATGGGCAGGTCGGCGTGGATGACGAGGTCGAGATTGGGCAGGTCGATGCCGCGCGCCGCGACGTCGGTGGCGACACAGATGCGGGCGCGGCCATCGCGCATGGATTGGAGGGCACTAGTGCGTTCGGCCTGGGTCAGTTCACCCGAAAGGGTCACCACGTCAAAGCCGCGATTGTGCAGCCGCGCCGAGAGGTGCTTCACCGCCTCGCGGGTAGAGGCGAAAACGATGGTATTGGTGCTTTCATACCAGAGTAGCGTGTTGATGACGGCATTCTCGCGCTCGGCGGCAGGCACCGACATCAGCTTGTATTCGATATCGGCATGCTGCGAGCCGGAGCTGACGGCGGTGACGCGCAAGGCATTGCGCTGGAAGGTCTTGGCCAGTTCGGCAATCTGCTTGGGCACGGTGGCCGAGAACAGCAGCGTGCGGCGATCCTCCGGGGCGGCGTCGAGGATGAATTCGAGGTCCTCGCGGAAGCCCAGGTCGAGCATTTCGTCAGCCTCGTCGAGCACGACGGCGCGCAGCGCCGAGGTGTCGAGGGCGCCGCGGGTGATGTGGTCGCGCAGGCGGCCCGGCGTGCCCACCACGATATGGGCGCCACGCTCCAGCGCCCGGCGTTCGGTGCGCTGATCCATGCCGCCGACACCTGCGGCCGTCTGGGCGCCCATTTCGGCGTAGAGCCAGGTCAGCTCGCGCTGTACCTGCATGGCCAGTTCGCGCGTCGGCGCGATCACGAGTGCCAGCGGCGCACCCGGAGGCGGCAGGCTGTCCGCATCGCCAAGCAGCGTGGGTGCGATGGCCATGCCGAAGGCCACTGTCTTGCCCGACCCGGTCTGAGCCGAAACGAGCAGGTCGCGCCCCTCGGTTTCTGCTTCGATGACGGCGGCCTGAACCGGCGTCAGGCTGTCATAGCCCTTGGCCTCAAGGGCTCGGGCGATGGGGGCGAGGATGGTATCGGGAAGGGACATGAGGGGCTTTCATAAAGCAGAACAGCCCCGGCAAGCGCGATGACCACTCCCAAACTCCGGGACATCTTCGCTGATAAAGGGCAGTCATTGGAAACAAGGGCCCGGGAAGCGAGCCGGGGCCAAGGGCCTCTTGGGCCCTGTATAACACAATCAAGCAAAAAGGCCGCCCGGCTGGGCGGCCCTTTCGCGAGGCTAGGCGCGTTTGCGCTTAGCCAACAATCTCGTCGTCGGAGAAGAAGAACTTGATTTCTTCGGCAGCAGTCTCGGGAGCATCCGAGCCATGGACGGAGTTTTCACCGACGGACAGAGCAAATTCCTTGCGGATGGTGCCCTCGGCCGCGTTGGCCGGGTTGGTCGCGCCCATGATCTCGCGGTTCTTGAGGATGGCGCCTTCGCCTTCCAGGACCTGCACGACGACGGGCGAAGCGATCATCTGCTCGACCAGTTCACCGAAAAAGGGGCGTTCCTTGTGAACCGCGTAGAAGCCTTCGGCCTGAGCGCGGGTCATGTGGATCTTCTTCATGGCGACCGGGCGCAGACCGGCTTCCTCGAACTTGGCAACGATCTTGCCGATGAGGTTGCGGCGGACGGCATCGGGCTTGATGATGGAGAAGGTGCGTTCGATCGCCATGGCGGTCATATCCTGCATTGCTTGGGAAAGGTGGCGCCTTTTAGCGGGAGCGTGTGTCGGGCGCAAGACGGCAACTTGCCGCTGAGTCAGCCCTTTGCCTCAAGGCAATCGTCCTGACCTTCGCTCGCCTCGACCTCCCCGCTCGCCACGACATTGTTCTCCGGGTCGCCAGCGGTGACGGCGAGATTGATGACCGGGTCCCGCGCTTCGATCACCTGCTCGGTGCTGACCGGGACAATCTGCATGGTGCACATTTCGGCGGTGCTGATGGTGGGCAAGTGCACTGCAACGATCGTGCCGCGCGGCTCGGCAAGTTCGGCCGTCTCTACCGCCCAGCAGGCGCTGCCGTCGAAAGTGGCTCTGAGAAGTATGCGCTCGCTATCGAGCCGGCAGGCCGACAGGTGCGTAAAGCTGGCCGCCTCCTGCGCAATGACACTGCCGCAACAGAGCGCCAGCCCCAGCGCAGCGGGAATAGAAGCCATGGTCCTACGCATTAGACATCTCCTCGGGTGCAGGCTATTGCCTCAGGCAACAACGCAACTCAGTTACGGGTCGCCATCCTGATCACCGGATCGGCGAGATTATGGCATGCTGACGATCAATAACCTGACCTATCGAATCCAGGGCCGCGAACTGTTCGAAGACGCTTCGCTGGTATTGCCTGACGGGGTCAAAGCCGGCTTTGTGGGCAAGAATGGCACAGGCAAGACCACGCTGTTCCACCTGATCCAGCAGCATATCGGCCCCGATGCCGGCTCGATAGAGGTCAACAAGAAGGCGCGGATTGGCGCAGTGGCCCAGGAAGCGCCGGCGGGCAGCGAAACCGTGCTCGATGTGGTGCTGGCCGCCGACAAGGAACGCACGGCGCTGCTGGCCGAGGCGGAGACAGCGACCGATCCGCACCGGATTGGCGACATCCACATGCGCCTGGCCGATATCGACGCCCATACGGCCGAGGCGCGTGCCTCATC
>CBFGTF010000079.1:0-12691 GCA_965651655.1 uncultured Devosia sp. | reverse complement strand
CGTCCTCGCCGTTCTTCCAGTTCACGGGGGTCGCGACCTGGTGTTTGGCGGTCAGCTGCAGGCTGTCGATGACGCGCAGGATCTCATCGAAATTGCGGCCCGTGGAGGCGGGATATTCGATCTTGAGCTTCACCTTCTTGTCCGGCCCGATGACGAAGAGCGAACGCACGGTGAGCGTATTGTCGGCATTGGGGTGGATCATGTCGTATTTGCGGGCGACCTCACCCTCGGTATCGGCCAGAAGCGGGAAATTGAGGGCCGACCCCTGCGTTTCCTCGATATCCTTGGCCCAGCCGGCGTGATCCTCGAGCTTGTCGACGGACAGCCCGAGCACCTTGACGCCGCGCTTGGCAAACTCGTCCTTGAGCTTGGCGGTATAGCCCAGCTCGGTGGTGCAGACGGGAGTGAAGTTCTTGGGGTGGCTGAACAGCACCGCCCAGGAGCCATCGATGTAGTCGTGGAAGTGGATGGAGCCCTCGGTGGAGGCAAGGGTGAAATCTGGGGCGGTATCGCCGATCAGGATTGCCATTTTCGTCTTCCTTTGCCCGCTGCTCGCGGGTCCACTGATTGTGAAGAGAGAATATCGTGCGGAGCCCTGCCGCTTGAAGCGGCAGAAGGGGAAAGGCTTTGCCTAGTTGGGGCCGAGCGCGGCAAGGCTTTGCGGCGCGGCGGGATGGCTCAGAACAGCAGTGATTACTCGCCCACCACCATGACCGAGCCCTGCATGGGCTGGGCGGCCGGTGCGCCGTTTTTCCAGGTGACATCCAGGCCGTTGAGCGGCACCACCGAAAGGCTCATCTTGCCCGAGCCCTGCTGGATCTGCCGGGCATGGGCCAGATAGACCAGCGCATTGTTGGCGCTGTCATAGATGCGGGTGACGCGCAGCGACTTCCAGATCAGCGAGCGGCCCTGCTGGAAGATTTCCTCGCCGCCGCCGCGCATGGAAATATCGCCCACCGTGACCGGGCCCACCGCCGAGCAATCGAGCGCCGAATAGGAGGGGTCCTCGAACCAGTTGCCCTGGCTGAGGCGATCGATGAAGGAGCGGTTGAAGAAGGAGAGATGGCACACCACGCCCTCGACATCGGGATCGGCCACCGCCTCGATGGAAATGTCATTGCCGGTCCAGTCGACCCCGACATTGCCCACCTCATTGCGATTGCCGCAGGCAGCGAGGGAGACGGCGGCGACAGCGACGATGGCAAGGCGGGCTATGGGATGCATGGTGTCCTCCAGCTGACGGAGGGAAGATGGGAATTCCTATGGCTGGATGCAAGATCAACCAGCGCGCCGCCCTCGGGCGCGACCCGAGGGCCACTCACCACAAAGGCGGTCGTGGTTGCTCAAAACGGCCCTCGGATCAAGTCCGAGGGCGGCACCGTGTTTCGGGAAAGATTGGCGTCAGCTACCGCCCGGTTTTCCCATCCATGACCTTTTCGAGCCAGCGCACCAGCAGCGAAAGCGAGATGGTCATGGTGAGATAGAGGAAAGCCACGACATTATAGGTCTCGAAGAACAGGAAGCTCGATGAGGCCGAGAGCTTTCCCAATTGGGTAATGTCCTGGACGCCCAGGGCCGAGACCAGCGCTGAATCCTTGACCATGGAGACGAAGTCATTGCCCAGCGGGGGCAGGATGGTGCGCAGGGCCTGGGGAAAGATGACATGGCGAAAGCAATGCCAGCGGGACAGGCCCAGCGAGCGCGCCGCCTCGATCTGGCCGCGCCCCACCGCCTCGATACCGGCGCGGAAGATCTCGGCGATGAAGGCCGAATAGCAGACGGTGAGCGCGAAGATGGCGCGCCAGACAAAGTCGAAGCCGCGCACTGTCGCCGGCTCGATCCAGCCCATGCCGATCAGCGGGGCCAGCACCCAGTTGAAGCTTGCCACCATGGCCGGAGCGGCGACGAAGGCGATGTAGAAGAGGAAAACCAGGATCGGAATGCCGCGGATGATCTCGACATAGAAGGTGGCGATCTCGCGCAGCACGCGGTTGCCCGAGGTGCGCGCCAGCGCCACCAGCAGGCCCAGAATGGTGGCGGCGAGGAAGGCCAGCAGCGTCACCCAGAGCGTGGTGATGACGCCGCCCGAAAGGGTGCGGAAAATGGATGAATAGGTGCCATCGGCCGTGATGGCCCAGAAGCCGAGCACGAAGAGCAGCCCGATGGCCAGCAGCCACCAGGGCAGGCGGGAGAGAATCGATGGCGGGCGGGGATTGTAGGTCATGGGTGGCAAGGACTTTTACGCCGAAGGCAGTGGATGGTCCTGAACCCCCACCCTTGATCCCTCCCCAAGGGGGAGGGAGACGATGAACATTGAACCCCGGCCCTGCGCCTCCCTCCCCTTGATGGGGAGGGAATGAGGGTGGGGTGAACCCGGGGGCCGGGTTTGTGCCCCTACTCTGCTGCGTATTCGAAGAACCAGTAATTGATGCGTTCATCGAGCCAGCCATCGGCCTTCATAGCGGCCAGGGCGGCATTGATGGGTTCGACCAGGTCCGAGCCGGGGGTGAGGATGAAGCCGAAGGGGTCGGACTTGATGGCCGCGCCGGCCTGCTTGAAGGCACCCGGATCGGCGCCGATATAGCCGGCGGAAGCAGCCTGGTCGGCAATCACCGCATCGACGTCACCGGCCTTGACCGCCTGGACGGCGGCACCGAAGCTGTCAAAGGTCTTGACGCGCGGATTGGCCTCGTCGCCATCGAGCACATCATAGATGGCGGTGTAGAAGGAGGAGGTGCCGGCCTGGGCGCCGAACAGCAGGTCGGTGTTTTCGGCAAAGCTCTCCGGCCCGGCAATGCGGTCCTCATCGGCGCGGACGAGGAAATATTGCTCGACGGTGATGAAGGGATCGGTGAAGTCGATCTGCTCTTCGCGCTCGGCGGTGATGGTGATGCCATCGGCACCGATGTCGAACTGGCCGGTGCGCACGCTTTCGATCATCACGTCCCAGGCGGTCAGGTCCCATTCAACCGTGGCGTTGAGACGCTTGGCGGCCTCATTGATGACGTCATATTCGAGCCCGATGCCCTGCCCGTCCGGGCCGGCGAAGTTCAGCGGATAATAGGCGTTCTCGGTGACCGCATGGATGGTACGGCCGCCCAGATCAGGCAGATCCTGAGCAGCCACGGGCAGGGCAGCCAGAACCAGGGCAGCGCCGGCGAGAAGGGCGGATTGGGTGTTCATGTGTTTGACGTCTCCCGGAAAGATTCCCCGGGAGACTAGACCAATCGCATCGGGTTTGGGAATGGGGCCACGGCGCCATTCACCCGCTGCATGGACCGCCGAAAAAATCAGGTTTCGTCGTTCACAGGGGCGCCTGGACCATTGGTCTTGAGCGAGTCGATGGCGTTCTGGGCGCTGGCTTTGGCGGTATAGCGTTCGGTGCGCACCATGGTTTCGCCGTTGGATGCCACGAAGTTCACATAGAACTGGTCATCGCTGGATTTCTTGATCTCGAAACGATAGCCGGTCCCTTCCTCCCCCTTGCTGACATCTACAATTGCGGCACCTGGTGCGTTGCTCTTGAGCGACTCGATGGCACTTTTGGCGCTGGCCTTCTGCTTGTAGTTTTCCGACCAGAAGATCTTTTCGGAATTGTAGGAGAAGTCGAACTTGAACTGGTCGTTGGCGGCGGCAGTGATGTTGAACTTATGTGCCATGACGCTGGCCTCCCTTGCTGACTCACAAAGGCAAGACTAGCGCACTCCCCGCAATTGGGAAGCCATTACTGTTCAAGATTGATCCGGTCGACATGGCCAAGATCACGGTTCGGGTCGATGCGATCGCGCACCATCTGCTTGAGCAGGCGGATATCGGGGAACCCGCCATCGCGCTTGCGCTCCCAGATGAGCTCGTCGCCCAGGTGGATTTCGAAAATGCCGCCGGTGCCGGGGATCAGCGTCACCCGGCCCAGACCGGTCGAAAAGGTGGAGAGCAGTTCCTGGGCCATCCAGGCGGCGCGCAACAGCCAGTTGCACTGGGTGCAATAGGCGATGGTGACCGAGGGCCTCTCCTCGGTCATTTCCGCTTCTTGCCGGTCTCGGCGGGATCGACCAGGGTCGAGAGAATTTGGTCGACCAGATCGAGGTCCTGCCGCTTGCCGGCGGCCTGCTGCTGCAGGTCCACCAGATAGGAGGTGGTATAGTAGAGCCGCCGGGCCAGCATGGTGGCGATATGGAGGCTCATTTCCGGGTGCCCGTCGAGAAAGGTGAGTGCATCGGGAATCTCATAGGCCCGCACCGGGGAGAGTGCCTTGACCGTGGCGGAATGGGGCATGTCGAGAAGCACCGCCATTTCCCCGAAGATCGAGCCCGGCTCGTCGACATGGGTCACCTGGGTGCGTTCGCGGATCACCTCCACCTGGCCTTCGATCAGCACCAGGAGTTTGCCCATGCGCTCGCCCTCGGGCAGCATGACCTGCCCGGACTTGAACCGGACCTCTGCCAGATCCTTGCAATAGTCGAGAATATCGGCCATCGGCCCCCGCCTCCACCACAGCCGGCCACAGGCGCCGGCAATCCGTCTCCGACGCAAAACCTAAAGCATTGGCCGGACAAAGCAAAGCCGCCCGAACTATTGTCCGGGCGGCTCGTGGATGATGTGGCTCTGTTACTCGACCCAGACCACGGTGCGCGACGAGGTCTCCACCAGGGCCGGACGGCCATCGATATAGACATAGCCGTAATAGGGATCCTCGGGGACCTCACTGATCACAACATCGTCGGGCAGCACATAGCCGACCACGACGTCTCCCTGGGCATTGACCGGATCAACCGGATTGGCCAGGGCGAAATCGGCAGCGGACTGGTTGACCACATAACCGGGCGAATAGACCAGCGTATTGGTGGCGAGGTCGACGATCCAGACGCGGCCATTGGCGTAGATATAGCCATAGGCGGGGTCACCTTCGACCGGGTAGATGGTGACGCCGGACGGCACGGTGGCGCCAGCACTGGCCGCGCCCTCGATATAGACCGGCTCAACCGGGTTGCTGCCGGCATATTCGATGGTGGAGGTGGCAATGCCCGCCTCGGCACCGATCACCGCGCCGGCGAAGCCGCCAATGATGGCGCCCACCGGACCACCGGCCAGAAAGCCGAGGGTGGCGCCGCCTGCGGCGCCGCCGGTCAGGCCGATGGCAGCACCGGCATCGGCATCGACAACACCGCCATCCTGGGCCATTGCGGGCAGGCTCAAGGCAAGCGAAATCACGGCCACGGAGGCCAGAAGGGTCTTTTTCATCTTGGTCTTTCCTTCATCATGGCGGCCCGGAGCCGCCGTGTTGGCAAGGGGAGCGCGCCGGGGCCGGCACGCCCATCCGCCCCTTGCTGAACGAACGGGCTTTTGGCCGAACCGTTCCGCTGCGGAAGGAATGTGATTGGGGGGTGTGACCCGGGCGCTACAGCAGCCTTTCGATGTCCGGCGCGATCTCTGCAGGTTCGGTGGTCGGGGCGAAGCGGTCGACCACCGTGCCGTCGCGGCCGATCAGGAATTTGGTGAAGTTCCACTTGATCGCTTCGCTGCCCAGGACACCGGGCGCGGCGGCCGCCAGCCAGGAGAACAGGGGGTGGGCCTTGTCGCCATTGACCTCGACACGCTCGAACATGGGAAAGCTCACACCGAAATTGAGCGTGCAGAACCGGGCGATCTCGGCACTGGAGCCGGGCTCCTGTTCGCCGAACTGGTTGCAGGGAAAGCCCAGAATGACGAAGCCCCGGTCCCGATAGTCTCGATAGAGGGCTTCGAGCCCCTCATATTGCGGGGTGAAGCCGCATTGGCTGGCGACATTGACGACGAGCACGACCTGGCCGGCATAGTCGGCGAGGGCCTGAGACGCACCATCGAGGCGGGTGGCGGAAAAATCGGCAAGGGTCCTGGTCATGCAAGCGGCTCTGGGATGAAATCACCCCAGAGCTAGGGCGAGAGACCGCGCCGCGCAAGAGCGGACGGCGTCAGCCCTGGGCCGCCAGCCAATCGGGATCGGGATCGATGGGCGTGATGACGTCGATCAGAATGCCATTGGGATCGGCGATGATGACATGGCGCTGGCCGAACACCTCGTCGCGCAGGGGCTGGGCGACCGGAATGCCCGCAGCGTCAAACCGGGCGGCATCGGCGGCTGCATCCTCCACCTCGAAGCTCAGGATGAGACCGCTGGTCGGCACGCGGCCGGGGGCCGGGATCGTCTCGTGGTCATAGGCGATGATCGCCAGTTCGTGCCCTTTGGCGCCGCCGCGCATCTGTACATACCAGTCGCTCTCAAAGACCGGCTCGAAGCCGAAATGGGTCTGGTAGAACTGACTGGTCGCAGCGACGTCGCGAACCTGGATCAGCGGATAAAGGGCGGTGAACATCGGCATTTTCCTGTTTTGGCTGTCGCTGCGAGGTTGGGGGCCGCGGGTGTCAGAACCCGTCAGTAGCGGCTGTCGAGCAGCACCCTTTCGAACGCCTCTGCCGATGACAGAAAAGGCGGGGCTTGCGCCCCGCCTTCCGGTTCCGGTCAGGTGACCAGGAAGATGATGATGATGAGCCAGATCGGTACGCCGAGCAGCCAGAGGGCGAGGCCTTTGAACATGGGTTTTCTCCTTTCCCTGCCTGATCAGAACCGACGGAAGACGTCGGCAAAGACGGTGTTGTTGTCGCGGTGATTGCCGCCCTTCTGGGCCGCCCAATAGGCGCCGATGGCCGAAACCAGCGAGGATGCCGCGAGCAGGAAGGCCGCGATAATGGCCGTGTTGCGGGCAATGCGCGCTGCTTCCACGGCTTCCTGGCGGGCCGTTTCGACATTGGCGATCACCTGGTCGACGCGGGCCTGGGCCTCTTCGGGGGCGAGGCCGGTATTGGCGGCCACGACATTGGCCAGATAGGCGCGGTCCTCGGCGGCGACGCTTCCGTCACCCAAAGCGGCCTGGGCAAAGATGCGGCCGGCTTCGTCACGGGCGACGCCGGGGTCAACCGGGGTATCGGCGCGGAACAGGGTATCGATGAAATAGGCGTTGGGATCGGCCATATCGAGGGAACCTTCCGCCGTATTGGAGGCAGCCACGGTGGCCGTGGCCACCACATTGCCCGTGGCGCTGGCCAGGGCACCAATGCCGCTGACGGCCAGGATGGCGCCGATGATCATGGCGCCGCCCCAGACGAGAAGCCCATGGGCGCCGTCGCGCATATCGCTCTCATCCTCGGTGGCGTCGAAATTGCGCCGACGCAGACGGCCGGTGAGATAGCCACCCGCCATGAAGGAGGAAATCTGGACCCAGAGGAACCAGCTGGCCGCGCCGATGCCCACGAGAATGGCCGGGGCGCCGTCACGGGCGTTGAAATCAAGGAAATTGAGGCCGACGGCCGAGCCGAAGCTGATCAGCACCAGCGAAATGGCCGACGCAAAGACGATGCCGGCAAAGATTGCTGGCCAATCGACATAGCTTGCTTCGGCCTGGCCCGAAGTGGTGGTGGTTTCGACGACGGCGATGCCGGCAGGTGTGTCCATGCTCATGTTGCTGTCCTCCCTGTCCGGCTCATGCCAGGCCAATGAAGGACAGGATAGCCATGACGATGACGACCAGGCCGACGAGATAGATGATGGAGTTCATGGGGTAAGCCCTCTTGTTGGTGACGCTTGTGGTCAGGCAACGGCGCAAGGGCGGATTTTGTTCCGAATGGGGCGAGGGGCGGATGGTGCAGCCGGATTCCCATTGGTATGAGTGGTGATGGCCGAAGAACCCGACAACACTGAAGCCAATCGACGCGCCTGGAACGCGCAGCGATTTGTGGCGTGGACCAAGGCCTATGGCTCACCCGAGGCCGAGGCGGCCAGAATTGTCGCCGCGCCCGACACGGTGTTGCGGCGCCTGGCTCCCCATATCGGCACTGTCGCAGGCAAGCGAATCTGCCATGTGCAGGGGTCTCATGGACGGATCGCGGTCGCGCTGGCCAGACTGGGCGCCCATGTCACTGTCGTGGATTTCGCCGATGAGAACCGGCAGTTTGCGCTCGCACTGGCGGCAGCAGCCGGTGTGAGCATCGACTATGTGCTCAGCGACATCATGAGGGCAGCCGACCTGACGCGGGATTTCGACCTGCTGGTTCTTGAGCTGGGCGTGCTCCACTACCATCAGGATATCGAGGCGTTCTTCGCCGTCATGCGCAGGCTGGCGAAAGATGGCGGCACGCTGGTGTTGAACGAATTCCATCCGGTGCACAGAAAGCTGTTCTGGCCGCAGGGGCCGCACGACTATTTCAGCGCGGGACTGATCGAGGCCGATGTGCCCAATCCGGATGAAACAGGTGAAAGCCTTGGCCGGTGCCTCTACCGGTTCTGGACCATGGCAGAGATCGTGACCGCCACGATCGCGGCCGGATTCAGGATCGAAAGGCTGGAGGAGCACGGGGACCGCCTGGACCCCACGATACCGGGATCGTTCACGCTGGTCGCGCGGGCCTCCTGACAAGACAGGCGGGGATTGCTCCCCGCCCGCTGGATCGGCTCAGTGAACGCTGTTTACTTCAGCGCGTCGGTGACGACGGTGGTGTAGGCGCCTTCCGGGGTAGCCTTGATGATGGCCTGGTCGAGCAGGGCCTGGACCGTACGGTCATAGGTGGCCATGTCGAGGGCCGGGTCGGCGGCATCGACCAGCTTGGTCACTTCGCCCACCATATAGAGCTGGTGCTCGATCGTGGCAGCGCCGGTATCGTCCATGTCGACCACGATCTGTGCGGCTTCCTCGGGGTTTTCCAGGGCATAGGCCCAGCCCTTCATCGAGGCCTTCACGAAGCGGGTATAGGCGTCGACCTTGGCCGGATCTTCGAGCGTATCCTCCATGACATAGAGGCCGTCTTCGAGCAGGTCATTGCCCATCTCGGTATAGTTGAAGATGGTGAGGTTATCCGGGCCATAGCCGGCATCGAGCGCCTGGCCATATTCATTATAGGTCATGACCGAGATGCAGTCGGCCTGGCCCTGGATCATGGGCTGGATATCAAAGCTCTGCTGCAGGACGGTGACGCCGCCTTCCGAGCCGTCGGTGGGGATGCCTTCCTTGTTCATCCAGGCAAAGAAGGGATATTCATTGCCGAAGAACCAGACGCCCAGCGTGTGGCCCGGGAAATCGGCCACCGAGGTGATGCCGGTTTCCTCGGGGCAGATCATCATCAGGCCCGAGCGCTTGAAGGGCTGGGCGATATTGACCAGGGGCACACCCGATTCACGGGCAGCCATGCCGGCGGCCATCCAGGTGACGATGATGTCGGCGCCACCACCGGCGATGACCTGTTCGGGGGCGATGTTCGGGCCGCCGGGCAGGATGGTGATGTCGAGGTTTTCCTCGTCATAGAAGCCCTTGGATTCGGCGACGAGATAGCCGGCGAACTGCGCCTGGGTCACCCATTTCAATTGCAGTGTCAGCGCGTCCTGGGCAAAGGCCGGTGCGATGCCCAGCGCCATGGCGCCGGTGAGCAGGCCTGCGATCAGCTTTTTCATTTTTACGTTCCCATTCCCTGTTACGCCCGTCCACCACGGACGGACGGATGCCAGAAGGTGACGCCCCTCTCGATGAGGGCAATCACCCCGTAGAAGGCGGACCCCGCGACCGCCGCAACAGCGATCTCCGCCCAGACCAGGTCGATGGCGAGACGCCCGACCCCGGTCGAAATCCGGAAGCCCATTCCCACAATGGGCGTCCCGAAGAATTCCGCTACGATTGCGCCGATCAAGGCCAGAGTCGAGTTGATCTTGAGGGCGTTGAATATGAAGGGGCCCGCAGCGGGAAGCCGCAACTTCATAAGGGTCTGCCAGTAATTGGCGGCATAGGTGTGCATCAGGTCGCGCTCGATGGCAGAGGCGGCATTGAGCCCCGCCACCGTGTTGACCAGCATGGGAAAGAAGGTCATGGCGACCACGACCGCGGCCTTGGACTGCCAGTCGAAGCCGAACCACATGACCATGATCGGG
Source organism: uncultured Devosia sp. (assembly GCA_965651655.1). Lineage (GTDB taxonomy): Bacteria > Pseudomonadota > Alphaproteobacteria > Rhizobiales > Devosiaceae > Devosia. The sequence continues at coordinate 2,742 of CBFGTF010000079.1, read as the reverse complement.
GCGATGCCGATAATGGGCAAAGCCGACATGAAATTGCCGATGGGCATGATCCCGGCCTTGAGGAAGGGCGAGCGGTCGACAAGGATCGCGACGCCGAGGCCCGCAAGGCAGCCCATGGCATAGCCGGGCAGCACGGATTTGACGAAGGTCTGGACGAAATCGGCCCAGAGCGTGGGGACTTCGGCGGTCATGCGCGCCCAGATGGACGAGGGCGGCGGCAGCAGCACCGGCGGCACATTGGCGCCGCGCGTCACCACTTCCCAGGCCACCAGGAGGGCCAGGCCGAAAACCAGCGGAATGACCAGACCGGTGCCGGTTTCGGGCAGGTGTCCGGCCCTGATGGCGCTGGAGAGACGCTCGACGAAGAGCCAGGCAAAGGCCCAGGCCGAGAAGAGGGCCAACCAATAATGCAATGGCATGGCCGCGCCGGAGGGCAGCGACGCCACTAGGGCAAAGGCGCCCAAGACCGCCAGCAGCCCATCGAGCCAGAGACTGAAGGGGGTGACAAGGCGAATCAGCGAGAGTGTTGCCAGGGCGAAGAACCCGTGGAGCAATGCCGACGAGCCCAGCGTCGGCAGGCTGGCCAAAAGGCCGGCGAGACCGCAGCCGGCGGCCACGAGGGCGAGGTAGAGCTGCAGATTGGAGAGGTTTCGGATCATGCCCGTGCCCCCATGCGCCCATTGACCCATTTTTCTGCCGTCCCGACCACGGCCACCAATACGGCCGCAAGGCCCGCCGCGATGAACAGGGCCGCCCAGATCTGCACGGTCTGGCCATTATAGGAGCCGGTGAGCAGCCGCACGCCAAGCCCGCCGCCCGAAGCGTTGGAGAGTTCGGCCACCACCGCCCCGATCAGCGAGATGGCGATGCCCACCTTCATCGAGGCGAAGAGAAACGGCATGGAAGCGGGCCAGCGCAGCTTCCAGAAGGTCTGCCAGCCATTGGCGTCATAGGTGCGCATGAGATCGAGCTGGATGGCCTCGGGCGAGCGCAGGCCCTTGACCATGCCGACCACGACCGGAAAGAAGCTCAGATACATCGAGATCAGCGCCTTGGGCACAAGGCCGGTGAGCCCCACGGCCCCCAGCCCCACCACGACCATGGGCGCCACGGCGAGAATGGGGATGGTCTGGCTGGCGATGATCCAGGGCATGAGCGAGCGGTCCGATGCATCATTGTGGATGATGGCGACGGCCAGGAGCACCCCCAGCACGGTGCCAAAGGCGAAGCCGAGCAGCGTCGCCGACAGCGTTATCCAGGCGTGATAGGCCAGCGAACGGCGTGAGGTCAGTTCAAGCGCCACCGTGGCATTCCAGATTTCGGAGATCACCTGATGGGGTGCGGGGAGCACCGGCTTGTCCTGCGCCCAGGTCTGCTGGACGAAGTCGAGGAAGGGGACGTCGACAAGATCGGCACGGGCATTGAGGGTGGTCTGCCATGGCGCGTTCATCCAGATGGCAGCGGCATACCAGAAGAGCAGGATGGCGAGGAGAATGGTGAGGACGGGGAGGATGCGGTTCATGCTGTTGCTCCAAGCGCGGAGCTAAAGCCCCTCCCCCTTGAGGGGAGGGGTGGGGGTGGGGGTTCAGATGCTTCCACAAGCCAGGAGTGTGCGGTGGGTCCGGAACCCCCACCCTCAGTCCCTCCCCTCAAGGGGGAGGGATGCACAGGAGCCGACACTTCAGGGTCCACTAAACCGCCCCCTCATCATAGCTGTGCCCTGCCCGCAGCCCGTCGCGTACGCGTGCGGCAATGGCCAGGAATTCCGGGGTCTCGCGGATATCGAGCGGACGCTCCCTGGGCAGGGTCGATTCGATAATGTCGGTCACCCGACCGGGGCGCGGCGACATCACGACGATGCGAGTGGAGAGATACACCGCCTCGGGGATGGAATGGGTGACGAAGCAGATGGTCTTTTCGGTGCGCGCCCAGAGCTTCAGGAGCTCGGAATTGAGATGGTCGCGGACGATTTCGTCGAGCGCCCCGAACGGCTCGTCCATCAAGAGGAGATCGGCATCGAAGGCCAGGGCCCGGGCGATGGAGGCGCGCTGCTGCATGCCGCCGGAGAGCTGCCAGGGATATTTCTTTTCAAAGCCCGAGAGGTTCACCAGCTCCATGGTGCGCTGGATGCGCTCGGCCTGTTGCTGCGCCGAATGCCCCATGATTTCGAGCGGCAGGGCGATGTTCTTTTCGATGGTCCGCCAGGGATAGAGCGCGGCCGCCTGGAACACATAGCCGTAGGCCCGCGCCTTGCGCGCCTCTTCCGGGCTCAGGCCGTTGACGCTGAGCGTGCCCGAAGTGGGCTTTTCGAGATCGGCAATGGCGCGCAGAAAGGTGGTCTTGCCGCAGCCCGAAGGCCCGATGAAGGAGACGAAATCACCCTTCTCGATGGTGAGGTTCACATCGGAGAGGGCGACGATGTCGCCGTCGCCGGTGGGGAAGGTGAGGCCGAGATTGGTGGCGGAGATGACGCTCATTGGAAGGTCCCCTCACCCGGCCCTTCGGGCCGATCTCTCCCCCAAATGGAGAGGTGTCGCTGCGCGACATCAACGGCACTCTTCACCTCTGCCTGGGGGGAGAGGTCGACGGCAAAGCCGGCGGGTGAGGAGGCCTTTGACATGAATAATACCAAGCTCATCAAACCCCCGTCGCCGGAATACCCGTGCGCTCCACCTTGCGGGGGGCGACGATGTCCTTCCACTGGCTCAGCGCCCGGTTCACAGGATTCTTCGCTTCGCGGGC
>CBFGTF010000078.1:0-12744 GCA_965651655.1 uncultured Devosia sp. | reverse complement strand
TCCGAACCACAGAAACGCTCAGAAATCGCTGGTGAGGCCCTTGATCTCCCAATCGCCATAGCGCACCGGCTCCAGCCCGCCCCGTCCGCCCTTTTCCCTGGGGGCCATGGCTGACGCCGCATCGATCGCCTGCCGCCGTGCCTCTGCCTCGGCAAGGGCGCGCTCCGCCGCCGGACTGAGCACTTTGGGGGCGCTGACTTCGGCTTCCGGGTCTGTTTGTGGCGCGTCTTCCATTTCGGCTTCCATTACGTTTCCGTCACCCGCTTGCGCGGAACCTCGTCGCACCCAACATAGTTGCTCGAAACATCCAACCCAAGGGGTTCGACTATGTTCAATGCCTTCCGCACCTTCGTCCTGCTTGCCGGGATGACCGCTTTGTTCATGGTGGTGGGCTATTTCATCGGCGGAACCGGCGGCATGATGATCGCCCTGCTCTTCGCTGCCGGCACAAACCTGTTTGCCTATTGGAACTCGGACAAGCTGGTATTGCGCATGCAGAACGCCGTCCCGGTGGAGCGCAGCCGCGCCCCCGAACTCTATGACATGGTCGATGTTCTCTCCAAACGCGCCGGCCTGCCGACCCCGGCGGTCTATGTGATCGAGACCGACCAGCCCAATGCCTTCGCCACCGGCCGCGATCCGAACAATGCCGCCGTGGCGGTTTCCACGGGCCTGCTGCGCCAGCTCGACACCCGCGAAGTGGCGGGCGTGGTGGCCCATGAGCTGGCCCATATCAAGAACCGCGACACGCTGACCATGACCATCACCGCCACTCTTGCTGGCGCGATCTCGGCACTGGCCCAGTTCGGCCTGTTCTTTGGCGGCGGCAATAATCGCGACAATCCGCTGGGCGGCGTCGGCGCTCTGCTCATGGTCTTCCTGGCCCCGCTCGCAGCCATGCTGGTGCAGATGGCCGTCAGCCGCACCCGCGAATACGAGGCCGACAAGGATGGCGCCGTCATCTCGGGCGATCCCCTGGCCCTGGCCTCGGCCCTCAACAAGATCGCGACCCTGGCCGGACGGCAGGTCAATGTGGCAGCAGAGCGCAACCCGGCCATGGCTCATATGTATATCATCAACCCGCTCAATGGCGCGCGGATGGACAACCTGTTTTCCACCCATCCCGACACCGGCAATCGCATTGCGGCGCTGCAAAGGCTTGCCGGGGAGATGAGCGTGGACGATAAGGGGCGCAGGCCCCAGCCCCGCCCGCGACCCGCTTCGAGCGGCCGTGACACCGGCGGCGGCTGGCGAGTGCCGACTGCCGGACGCACCGAAGACGACGGTCGCGCCCGCGGACCCTGGGGATAGATGCACGCGCCGATGGGGCGTGCCGGAACTGAGTTGACGAATTGGCGCAACGGACCGAACCGGCGGGCTTGAAGCTTCGCCTTGCCGCCGCACAGCGGCTCAAAGCCGTGCTGGCCGGCGAGCACTTTGCCCCGCTCGGCGCGGGCGACCTGGCCGATGGGCGGGACCGCGCCCTGGCCAACCGGCTGATCACCACGGCACTGCGCCGCCACGGCCAGATCGACGTGATGCTCTCGGACCTTCTCGACAAGGGCATGCCGGCCCGGTCCGGAAGCTTCGAGGCCGTGCTGCGCCTGTCGCTGGCGCAACTGGTGTTCCTGCCCGATCTGGGGGCGCATAGTGCCCTGTTCCTGGCCGTCGAGGCCATCAAGCGCGATGGCAAGGCCCGGCACCTGAGCGGCCTGATGAACGCCGTGCTGCGCCGGGCCCAGTCCAATTCCGCCCGCTATGGCCTCATGGACGAGGACCTCCTGCTCCCGGCCTCGCTGGCGGCAAACTGGACGCAGGCCTATGGCGCCGAGGCGGTTTCCCGCTTTGCCCATGCCTTGATCGACGGAGCCCCGCTCGACCTGACCCTGCGCGACGATGATCCCGATCTGGTCGAAGCGCTTGGGGCCGAACGCCTGATGGCCGACAGCGTGCGCCTTGAAAGCCGCGATCGTCCGGTTGAGGCCCTGCCCGGCTATGAGGAGGGGCGCTGGTGGGTGCAGGACGCCGCCGCTTCCATTCCGGCCCGGCTGCTGGGCCTGAAGGCGGACAGTGCCGTCCTGGACCTGTGTGCCGCCCCCGGCGGCAAGACGGCGCAACTGGCCAAGGCCGGCTATCGGGTGACGGCGCTGGACAGCGACCCTGCGCGGCTGGAGCGGCTCAGGGCCAATATGAACCGTCTGGGCTATGCCCCGAAGGTGATCGAGGCCGACGCCGCCAATTATCACCCGGAGACCCCCTTTGACGGTATCGTGCTTGATGCGCCCTGCTCGGCCACCGGCACCTTTCGCCGGCATCCCGAAGTGCTCTGGAGCCGCACTGCCGGCGATATTGCCGGACGCGTGCGCCTGCAACGCGCGCTGTTGGCCAATGCCTTCCGAAGTCTCGCACCGGGGGGCGTCCTGATCTATTGCGTCTGCTCGCTGGAGCCGCCCGAGGGCGAGGAACAGGTCGAGTGGGCGCTCGACGCCCTGCCGGGCCTCGAACTGTGGCCCGTGGCACCGGCCGAGCTGCAGGGCCTGCCCGAAGCGGTGACCACGCGCGGCCTTGTCCGCACCCATCCGGCCATGACGCCCGGAGATGGAAATGCCGGCATGGACGGGTTCTTCGTGGCGCGCTTCCGTCGAACCCGCTAGAGCGTAATTGACAAGAGCGCAGCTGCCATCGCGGCGGCAAAGGCGTCAGAAGGAACAAACGAGTGGGATCAAGGCACGACAACGGGTTCGCCTTTGCCCCGATGCGGGCGGAGGCCGATAGTTGAGCGGGCGTCTGGTCATAGCCGGGCGCCAGCTTGCCCTGGGCCTTGCCGATTCGGTGGTGACCCTGCCGCTGCTGCGCTGGACCTGGCGCGGCCAGACCGACTACGCCTTTGCCGGTGACCTGCCCGATTTCCGTCCGGCCGACCGCGAGGCGGTGCGCGAAATGATGTCGGGACGCTACCTGCTGGCCTCCAAGCTGTTCGAAACCGGCGGCGCCTCGCCCTTTTCGCTCGATATCGACCACCCCGACTGGTGGAACAATCTCCATAGCTTCTCCTGGCTGCGGCATTTCCGCGATGTCCGCGATCCGGGCGAAAAACAGTTTGCCCGCACGCTGGTCCTCGACTGGATCGGCCGCGAGGGCCAGTTCGAGGCCGATAGCTGGACGCTGACCCTGACGGCCCAGCGCGTGCTCAACTGGCTGCGCCACCTGACCCTGCTGCTGGACGGCGCCAATGCCGACCAGACCCGCACCATTCAGCGGAGCCTGGGGACGCAGGTGCAGAGCCTGCGCGTGCGCGGCGCGCTGGCGGCCGATTCGGTCGAGGCGCTGTTCGCCGCCATCGGCCTCTTGGGTGCCGAATTGTGCAATGTGGGCGACGTGCCCGATATCGACACTCACGTTGCCCGGCTCGATACCCTGCTGGGCCAGCAGCTCGATGCCGACGGCCTGCACCTGACGCGCAACCCCAGGCTGCAACTGGCCCTTCTGGTCGAGCTGGCAAGCCTCAGGCGCGCGGTGGGGCGGCACGGAAGCCCGGCCATGGCGGAACTGGCCAACCGCATCGACCGCATGCACGAGGCGCTTGATGCGCTGACCCTTTCGAGCGGCGAGCCGGTCTATTTCAACGGGTGCGGCCAGGTGCCCCATGACGTGCTGGTGGCCGTGCAGGCCAATGGACCCTCGGCTTCCCGCCGGTCGCGCCTCTTGGGCGGCTATGGCATCGTGCGGGCCGGCGAAACGGTGGTGATTGCCGATTCCGGCCTGCGTCCCCCGCCGGGATTTGACGCCGAGGCCCATGATGGCGCGCTGGCTTTCGAGTTTGCCCATGGCAGCGAACTGGTGGTGGGCTCCTGCGGGCCGGCGCCCTCGGACCTGCCCGAAAGCCAGGCCCTGTTCCGGCAGGGCGTGGCCCATTCGGCGCCCACGATCGACGCCGAGGGCGCCTGGCAGCGCTCGGGACGCGGCGTGCAGAGCCGGCCCATAGGTCTGGACACCAATGAGCACATGCTCACCCTGACCAGCGCCGGCTATGCCAAGCGGTTCGGCGCCGAGATCGAACGCCGGCTCACCCTGCTTTCGGATGGGACCACGCTGGTCGGACAGGATCGGGTCCTGCCCGCAGGCGACCCCCATGGATTGCTCGCCCTGCGCTTCCACCTGGCGCCGGGCGTCAAGGTGCGGCGGACCACGGGCGAAGGAATCGCACGACTGGTCCTGCCCAATGGCGTCGTCTGGAGCTTCTTGTGGGAAGGCGCCCAGTTCCGCGAAGAGGACAGCGTGCGCCAGTCGGCCTATCTGGGCTTTCACCGCACACGGCAATTGGTGCTCGAGGCCAATCTTGGTCCCGACACCGAGGTGGCCTGGATCTTCACGCTGGAGCAGCAATAGCGGCGCAATGCCCCCGCCTTTGAGCAAACCGATTGGCCTTTGCCGCGTCTCGTGCTAGCGGACGCGCGAAATTCCTCCTTTGGCGAATGCGGGACATATCTCATGGGCAAGACGGTGACGGTCGGGCGGGCACTGCTTTCGGTCTTCGACAAATCGGGCATGGCAGATTTTGCCAGAGGGCTGGCCGAAGCCGGCGTGGAGCTGGTCTCCACCGGCGGCACCCATCGCATGATCGCCGATGCGGGCCTCACGGTGCGCGACATTTCTGACCTGACCGGCTTCCCCGAAATGATGGATGGAAGGGTCAAGACGCTGCACCCCAAGGTGCATGGGGGCCTGCTCGCAGTGCGCGACAACCCGGCACACCAGGCCAGCATGAACGAGCACGAGATCGGCCCCATCGATCTCGTCGCGGTCAATCTCTATCCGTTCGAGAAGACCGTGGCCTCAGGCGCCTCCTATGACGAGATCATCGAGAATATCGACATCGGCGGCCCGGCCATGGTGCGTTCGGCAGCCAAGAACCATGCCTTTGTCACCGTCGTCGTCGACCCGGCCGACTATCCGGCCATTCTCGAGGCGATCAAGGCTGGCGGCATTCCCTTCGAGATGCGCCAGCGCCTCGCTGCCAAGGCCTATGCCCGCACCGCCGCCTATGACAGCGCCATTTCGAGCTGGTTCGCCCGCGAGATCGACTTTGCCGATGTCACCTATCGCAGCTTTGCCGGCACCCTGAGCGAAGTCATGCGCTATGGCGAGAACCCGCATCAATGGGCCGCCTTCTACAAGACCGGCGAAAGCCGGCCCGGCGTCGCCACCGCGACCCAGGTGCAGGGCAAGACCCTCTCCTACAACAATATCAACGATACCGACGCCGCCTTCGAACTGGTGAGCGAGTTCGACCCCGCCGAAACCGCCGCCGTCGCCATCATCAAGCATGCCAATCCCTGCGGCGTTGCCGTGGCCGGTGACCTGAAGACCGCCTATTTGAAAGCCCTGCGCACCGATCCCGTCTCGGCCTTTGGCGGCATCGTCGCCACCAATCGTGAAATCGACGCCGAAACCGCCACCGAAATCGTCAAGGTCTTTACCGAGGTGATCGTCGCCCCATCGGCGACCCAGGAAGCCCAGGACATCATAGCCGCCAAGAAGAACTTGCGCCTGCTGTTGACGGGTGGCATTGCCGATCCCAAGGCCGAGGGCCTGCTGGTCAAATCGGTGGCCGGGGGCCTGCTGGTTCAGGGCCGCGACAACAAGAATGTCGACGACTGCGACCTCAAGGTCGTGACCAGGCGCCAGCCCACGAGCCAGGAACTGGTCGACCTCAAGCTGGCCGCCAAGGTCGCCAAGCACGTCAAGTCCAACGCCATCATCTATGTCAAGGATGGTGCCACCGCCGGCATCGGCGCCGGGCAGATGTCCCGCGTCGATTCAGCGCGTGTTGCCCATCGCAAGTCCATCGACGCGGCGCAGGCCGCCGGTATCGAGGGCGCCCTCACACAGGGTTCGGTCGTGGCTTCGGACGCCTTCTTCCCCTTTGCCGATGGCCTTGAGGCCCTAGTCGCTGCCGGCGCCACGGCGGTGATCCAGCCCGGTGGCTCGATGCGCGACGACGAGGTGATCGCTGCCGCCGATGCGGCCGGTATCGCCATGGTGATGACCGGCATGCGCCACTTCCGGCACTAGGCGCCCGGCGGGCCGCGGCGGCGGAACACGACCAATCAATATCCTGGAGCATTTCGCTGTCCCCGAGGGCCGGCGAAATGGCCCGGCTCGGCAGCGCGCTACATTACGCAAATGTAATATGTGCCGTCCCGGCAGGTAAGGGCTTCTTGACAAGCTTGTGGCAGTATCGATCCGCCGCACCCACCCTGGCGCGGCCGAAGAGGCTTGCCGATGCGGCTCGGAATACCCAGTGATCTCAATGGCCTGTTGCAGGCCGGGCTGCTGCGCTCGGTCGGCTCGCTGGGTATCAAGGTCGCCACTGCAGGGCTGACCTATCTGACCTATGTGGTGCTCTCGCGCACCCAGACCAATGACGAATATGGCCATTTCGCCTTCGGCCTCGCCCTGGCCACGGTGCTGGCCATTCTCGCCGGGGCGGGCCAGCCCGTGGCCATATTGCGGCTCTGGGCCGAACGTCGCAGCAAAGCGGACGAAACCGGCGCACGCGATGCGGTTGCGGCAGGCTCGGGGATCACCATCCTGTCCGGCCTCGTGATTTCGGCGCTGCTGTGCCTGGCGACACTGGTCTATCTGCCCTTTCTGGCCCCCGGCGACACGGCCAACCACTTTTTTGGCGCCGCATTCCTGGTCCTGCCGCTGGCGCTTTCCGAGTTCAATTCATCGGCCCTGCGGGCTCAGGGCTCACTCTGGACCGCCCTCTTGCCCCGCGACATCTTCTGGCGGCTGGCGCTGCCGGCCCTGGTGCTGGGCCTGTTTGCCCTGGGCATCGTCCTGAGCGGTCCGGACGCCCTGACCCTTTCGGCAGCGCTGCTGCTGGGGGTGCTCGGACTGCAGATGCATGTGGCCTCCCGACGGGGCTATACCATTATGCCGGCCAGGGCGCCGGTCCGCACCCATTGGCGCAATTGGGGCGGGCTCAGCCGCTGGCTGCTGCTGGGCGCGCTGATCGAAGCGGCCACGCTCAATGCCGATGTCATCCTGGTGGGGCTGATGCTCGACATCGAAAGCTCGGGCCTCTATTTCAACGCCTTCCGCACTGCCGGGCTGATGACGCTGTTTACATTCGCCATCGAACTGGTGATCGCCCCCATGGTCGCCGAGCATTTCCATGCCGGCAATCTGCGCAAGGCCCAGGCCATCACCGCGCTCTGCGCCTGGGCGGGTTTTTTGTTCTCGCTCGGCATCTTTGCCGGCTTTGCCCTGTTCGGAACCCAGATTCTCGGCCTGTTCGGCGCCGACTATGCCGATGGCTGGCTCATCCTCATGCTGCTCTCCTTCGGCCTCCTCTTCGATGCCGTGACCGGCCCATCCAAGATCGTCATGATGATGACCGGCCACGAACGCCCCTATGTGGCGATCTTCGGCACCATCATGTTGCTTGGCCTCCTGGTGCAGGTGGCCGTCATTCCGCTCTGGGGCCTGGTCGGCGCCGCCGCGGTCAATATGGGGTGTCGGGTTCTGGCCCAGCTCGGCATCGCCCTCTGGTGCCGGTTCCGCATCGGCCTCGATACCAGCCTCGTCGGCGTTCTGGCCATTTCCCGCCTGCGCGACGCACCGGCAACCTGATCCCGCCGCCCTGCCGTACCCATGAGTACGGTTGTGCTTGACCCCTGACCCGGCTTGGGCTTAGAACCACTCCGACGCATTCATTCCTGCCCCGGAACCCACGGATATGACCAAGGCCCGCACGCTCTACGACAAGATCTGGGACGACCATCTGGTCCAGAACAATGAGGACGGCACGAGCCTTCTTTATATCGACCGGCACCTGGTGCACGAAGTGACCAGCCCCCAGGCCTTTGAGGGCCTGCGCATGAACGGCCGCAAGGTCCGCCATCCCGAGCGGACCCTGGCCGTGGTCGACCACAATGTGCCCACCACCGACCGCTCCCTGCCCAATCCGGACCCGGAAAGCGCCATCCAGATCGCGGCGCTCGCCGAGAACACCAAGGATTTCGGGATCGAATATTATGATCCCTTCGATCATCGCCAGGGCATCGTGCACATTGTCGGCCCCGAACAGGGCTTTACCCTGCCCGGCATGACCATTGTCTGCGGCGACAGCCATACCTCCACCCACGGCGCCTTCGGCGCGCTGGCGCATGGTATCGGCACCTCGGAAGTGGAACACGTTCTGGCCACCCAGACGCTGATCCAGCAAAAGGCCAAGAACATGCTGGTGCGTGTCGACGGGCAATTGCCACCCGGTGTCACCGCCAAGGACATCATCCTGGCCATCATCGGTGAAATCGGCACTGCCGGCGGCAATGGCCATGTCATCGAATTTGCCGGCGAGGCCATCCGTTCGCTCTCCATGGAAGGCCGCATGACGGTCTGCAACATGACCATCGAGGGCGGCGCCCGCGCCGGCCTGATCGCGCCCGACGAAAAGACCTTCGCCTATGTCAAGGATCGCCCAAGGGCGCCCAAGGGCCAGGCCTGGGACATGGCGCTCGACTATTGGAAAAGCCTGCATACCGACGAAGGCGCCCATTACGACAAGGTGGTCATTCTCGACGCGGCCAAGCTCCCCCCCATCGTATCCTGGGGCTCATCGCCCGAGGACGTCATCTCGGTGCAGGGCGTCGTGCCCAATCCCGATGACATCGCCGACGAGACCAAGCGCGCCAGCAAATGGCGGGCGCTGGACTATATGGGATTGAAGCCCGGCACCCCGATCACCGAGATCAAGCTTGATCGCGTCTTTGTCGGCTCCTGCACCAATGGCCGTATCGAGGACCTGCGCGCCGCCGCCGCCGTCATCGGCGGGCGCAAGGTGGCCAGCCATGTCTCGGCCATGGTCGTGCCCGGCTCGGGCCTGGTCAAGGCCCAGGCCGAGCAGGAGGGCCTCGACGTCATCTTCAAGGAAGCCGGCTTTGAATGGCGTGAGCCGGGCTGCTCCATGTGCCTGGCCATGAACCCGGACAAGCTGGCGCCGGGCGAGCGCTGCGCCTCGACCTCCAACCGCAATTTCGAAGGCCGCCAGGGCTTCAAGGGCCGCACCCATCTGGTGTCGCCCGCCATGGCCACGGCAGCCGCCATTGCCGGCCACTTCGTCGACATCCGCGAGTGGCGCTGAAGGGAACCGACTGGTCGGGGCACTACGCCCCGACCCTGGACGATTTCGAGGCTCTGGCCAGCGCGGCACTTGCTGCCCTGCCGGAGCCTTTTGCGTCCCTGGCCGCCGAGGTCACCTGTTCGGTCGCCGAATTTGCCGAGGATGACGTGCTGGCCGGGTTCGGCATGGAAAGCCCGTTCGAGCTCATGGGGCTGTTCTCGGGCATTGGCCTGACCGAAGACGGCGCCGTGCCCCAGACCGGGCAATTACCAAATATTGTCTATCTCTATCGCCGCGCCATTCTCGACTATTGGGCCGAGAACGACGACAACACGCTGGGCGAGATCGTGACCCATGTGCTGATCCACGAACTTGGTCACCATTTCGGCTTTTCCGACGACGACATGGAAGCCATCGAGGCCGCGGCAGATGCCGAGCAACAGGGCTAGTCGCGCTCCACGAACTGGAATTCGGCCTCGTTGCCGCCGGACGGGTCATCGGACACCATCAGGGCCAGATTGCCGTTTTCCAGCGCCGTGAACCACTCTTCCCAGCTCACCAGCTGGAATCCGCCGACCCGGTCGGGGCCCTGATTGCCGTCGGAATTGAGCGCCTCCTGGCCAAAGGCCAATTGCAGCACCGTGCGGGTCCTGGAGCCATCGGGCACATCCATGAGCACGGGATTGCCGCCTCTGGCGATGGCCCATTCGCGGATGGCCTGACGGTCGGTCAAAATCTGGGACATGTGACGCTCCATTCTTGTGTTCCTTGAGAAAGCGCCGGGGGCGTGCAAAGTTCCTTGATCTGGAACAAGGGAGGGATCGGTTGGTCTTGGGATTTCGGTTTCGCTGCGCAAGCGCCCTGCTGGCCGGGCTGGCCATGCTGCCCGTCGTGACGCCCTGGGCCTGCGAAGTCCCCGGCGACGCCCCCATCAGCCAGTTCGACGGCGACCGCATGACCGGGTTCGATACCGCCCGGAGCCGTGGTCTCGGAGAGGCCCTGTTGTCCGACAATTCTGAGGAACGGGCCATTGTCTCGGCGCTCTTTGCCCCGGGCGAGGCCCCGATTTCCGCCATTCCGGATGGCACCTATCGCTGCCGCACCATAAAGCTGGGCGGACTTGGACCGCTGATCACCTATCCCTTTTTCGATTGCGCCATTTCGGACAATGGCCAGGTGATCGAGAAACTGACCGGTTCGCAGCGCTTCAAGGGTGATCTGCTGCCGGCCAATGGCGCGATATTCTACTGGGGCGCCCTGCACTATGGCGACGAGCAGCCCTTTGCCTATGAGGCCGACGCGGAGCGCAGCCAGGTCGGTTGCCTCTACAAGGTCAATGGCAAGCCGGTGCGCTACCGGCTGGAACTGCCGTTTCCGCGCTTTGAATCCACCCATGACGTCATCGAACTGGTCCCGGCGCGCTGACACTGGTATGGAGCCAGGACCAAGGTGATGAACAGGCGATGACAGACACTTCCTCTCGCATATTGATGGGCACGATCGGCGCCGCGCATGGCATCAAGGGCGAGGTGCGCATCGCCTCTCATACCCAGGAGCCCGAGGCCATTGCCGATTATGGTCCGCTCCAGACCGACCGGCCGGGCCTTGTCGTCACCATCGAGGCCGCGCGCCTGCAAAAGACCGTGCTGATCGCCCGCATCAAGGGCGTGCGCGACCGCAACGCGGCCGAACTGCTCAATGGCGTCTCGCTGTTTGTCGATCGCAGCCAATTGCCCGAGATCGAGGACGAGGACGATTTCTACCATGCCGACCTGATCGGGCTCGATGCAAGGCTGGAGAGCGGGGTCTCCATCGGCGCGGTCAGCGCCCTGTTCGATCATGGCGCCGGCGATATCCTGGAAGTGCGCGACCCGCGCTCGGGCGATACCTATCTCTACCCCTTCACCAGGGCCGTGGTCCCAAGCGTTCGCATTGCCGAGGGCTATATCGTCATCGCGCCGCCGCTCGACGCCGATCCGGGCGAAGAAGAGCCCGACTGATGTTTTCCGCCGATATCATCACCCTCTTTCCCGAGCTGTTTCCCGGGCCGCTCGGCGCCTCGGTGCTGGGGCGCGGGCTCGGTGAGGGCCTCTGGTCCCTGCGGGCCAACCAATTGCGCGACTTCGCCACCGACCGGCACCGCACCGTGGACGACACGCCCTCTGGCGGCGGCGCGGGCATGGTGCTCAAGCCCGATATCCTGGCCAGCGCCATCGACGCCATCGCGCCCCAGGGCGACCCGCGCCCGCGCATCCTGATGTCGCCACGCGGCGCGCCGCTGACCCAGGCCCGCGCCCATCAACTGGCCCAGGGTCCCGGTGCCGTCATTGTCTGCGGCCGTTTCGAGGGTGTCGACCAGCGCGTCATCGAGGCCCGCCAACTCGAGGAAATCTCCATCGGCGATTATGTGCTGGCCGGTGGCGAAGTGGCCGCCATGGTGCTGCTGGAGGCCGTGGTGCGGCTGATCCCCGGGGTTCTGGGGGCGCTGGACAGCCGCGACGAGGAGAGCTTTGAAAATGGCCTGCTCGAATATCCGCACTATACGCGCCCCCAAAGCTTCGAGGGCCGCGAGATTCCCCCCGTTCTGACCTCGGGCGACCACGGCAGGATCGCCAGATGGCGGCATGAGCAATCGCTGGAGCTGACGCGGGCGAGACGGCCCGACCTGCTGAAGGCGGAGCGGGACTGAGATTTCACCGCACTCTCTGCGCCGTCCTCGGGCTGCGACCCGAGGACCAGTGAGACCTTGCAGGATGTGGCGAGTGGCCCTCGGGTCAGGCCCGAGGGCGGTGCGGTGGTTGGCCGAGAAACGGCCCAAAACCACTGGACTCTTCCCCCTTTTTCCCCTATGAGCCGCCCATTCGCATGCAAGGCGTATCGGACCTGCCTGCGACAAGACCAAGAAGACTGCCCTTCCGTTACCAACCAAGACCGGACGACGGGGCCGAAAGGCCCGCACAGAGTCGTCCCTATGAAAAGATCAGAACGGATCGAAAATGAACATCATTGAACAGCTCAATGCCGAGCAGGTTGCGACGCTTTCCGCGCAGCGCGAACTTCCCGAATTCACCCATGGCGATACCGTCAAGGTCTGGGTCAAGATCCGCGAAGGCGAAAAGGAACGCCTCCAGGCCTATGAAGGCGTGGTAATCGCCCTCAATGGCGGCGGCATCACCGCCAGCTTCACCGTGCGCAAGATTTCCTATGGCGAGGGCGTGGAACGCGTCTTCCCGCTGCACTCGCCCAATGTCGCTTCGGTGGAAGTGATCAAGCGCGGCAAGGTGCGTCGCGCCAAGCTCTATTACCTGCGCGATCGTCGCGGCAAGTCGGCTCGTATCTTCGAATCGACCAATTCGCGCACCAAGAAGATCGAGGCCGGCGAGCGTGAAGCCGCCCAGGCTGCCAAGGAAGCCCGCGAAGCCGAAAAGATCGCAGCCGCCGAGGCCTTTGCCGCTGAACAGGCCGCCAAGGACGCAGAAGCCGCAGCCGCTGCTGCCGCCGCCGAGCAGGAAGCCGCCGCTGCTGCTGCTGAAGGCGAAGCCAAGAGCGAATAAGCCTTTCGGCACTATCGAATTGAAGAGCCCGGCCATCGTGCCGGGCTTTTTGTTGGC
>CBFGTF010000077.1:0-12869 GCA_965651655.1 uncultured Devosia sp. | reverse complement strand
ATTTCTGGCCGGTGACCATTTCACCCTGGCCGATATCCAGTTCGGTCATGTGCTCTATCGCTATTTCGACATCGACATCGCCCGCCCGCACTGGCCGCATATCGAGCGCTACTACGCCAGTCTCACGCAGCGCCCGGCCTTTGCCGACCATGTCATGGTGTCCTATGACGAACTGAGGGTGGAGGACTGAGCATGCTGGAGACCTTTGCCGGTCAGGTCATCATCCTCTCCGGACATCCCGGCTCGGGCAAGACCACGCTGGCCGAAACCCTGGCACATCTGCCGGGCACGCCCAAGGTGCACCTGCATTCCGATGATTTCTGGGGCTATATCAAGACCGGCAAGATCGACCCCTGGCTGCCCCAGTCCCACGACCAGAACACCATGATCATGCAGATCGCCGCCGGCGTGGCCGGAGCCTATGCAAGCCATGGCTATGTGGTGCTGCTCGATGGCGTCATCCGCCCCTGGGCCCTGCCGGCCTTTTCGGCACTGGGCCTGCCGCTACACTATCTGGTCCTGCGCACCAGCGTTGAGGAAGCCGTCACCCGCTGCCAGGCGCGCGGTGGCGACAGCCTCACCGACCCGCAAGTGGTGGCCGCGCTTCATGCCGAGTTCGCCGACCTGGGCGCGCATGAGCAATTCGTGCTGGCGGTGCATGGGCTGGACCGTGCAGGTGCCATGGATGCCGTGATATCGGCGCTGGAAAGCGGGCGTCATCGCCTGCTTTCGTCACCCATTTGAGCGAAAAAGGGCCGGTGTTGCCACCGGCCCTTCTGATGGTGTGAGGTGAACGGTCGCTTACGCGGCAGCTTCCTCGTCGCTTTCGGCTTCGCTCGCGTCAGCCTTGCTGCGCTTGGGGCTCTTGGCGAGCTGCTTTTCGATCAGCTGCACGGCCTCGGTGAGGGTGAGCTTGCGCACGGCGCCGATTTCACGGCTCATGCGATCCATGGCCTGCTCGAACAGCTGGCGTTCCGAATAGGACTGCTCGGGCTGTTCTTCGGACCGGTAGAGATCACGAACCACTTCGGAAATGGCGATCAGATCGCCCGAATTGATCTTGGCTTCGTATTCCTGGGCGCGGCGCGACCACATGGTGCGCTTGACGCGGGCGCGACCGGTAACGGTCTCGAGCGCCTTCTTGACCTCGTCGTCTTCGGCCAGCTTGCGCATGCCGACAGACTTGACCTTGGCCACAGGTACGCGAAGGGTCAGCTTGTCCTGCTCGAAGCTGATCACGAACAGCTCCAAAACCAGGCCAGCGACTTCCTGCTCATCGATGCCGACAATCATGCCGACGCCGTGGGCGGGGTAGACGACATGCTCGCCCGTCCTGAACCCGAGCCGCTGCTGCTGCTTCTTGGCTACCATATGCTGGAACTCCTTGGTTGACGCCCCAATGGCTGGTTCCTTGCGGCAAGGACCGGCCACTTCTACTCGTTTGGCGCCCGACCCGGGCGCGTAAGCGCAGTCAAACCCCATGTCGCTCCGGGTCCGCTTTTCCGGAACGTCATGCATCAGCTCTGTCTGGTGTCAAAAAAATCGTGCCTTGCGGCACGGGCTGGATGATGGGCTCAACTGCATATGGTGACACCATAGCACAATTTTTCAGCAGAATCAAAAAGAACGAATCAGCCCAGCACCAATGGGCCGCGCAGCGCGCGGTCGTCTGTGACGAAAACATGACAAACCCTTGTCATGCCTATGGTTTTTGGCCGGCGACAGCGAGCCTTAGTCGCCTTCGCCCGGCGCTTCCGAGAAATACTTGCCCAGCTTCCCGTCCTCGCCATCGCGATCCTTGGCCTCGGGCAGCGGTTCGCGCCGCTCGGTCAGGTTGGGCCATGAGGCGGCGAATTTGCGGTTCAGTTCCAGCCATTCGTCCAGCCCGCTTTCGGTATCGGGCTTGATGGCTTCGGCGGGGCATTCGGGTTCGCACACGCCACAATCGATGCACTCGTCCGGATGGATCACCAGCATGTTCTCGCCTTCATAGAAGCAGTCCACCGGACACACTTCCACGCAGTCGGTATATTTGCAGGCGATGCAATTGTCGGTGACGATATAGGTCATCTAGGAGGCGATCCCGTTTCGTTGCGGCCTGACCCCTTGGGGCAGGTCAGCCCGCCTGTCTCAACGGGTTCGGTGCTAAACCGTTTTCCGCCGCATCGCAAGGCCGTGCGAAGGGACGGTTTGGCGCAGGTCGGGCCTGGGGCGGAACGTTTTGTCTAATCCTCGCGCTCGCCGCGCAAGTGGTCGGTTTGCCGCCGTTCCTTCTTGGTCGGACGCCCCGCCCCCACCGGCCTTTCGGCGATGGCGGCATCATAGACGGACAGCTCTTCGCGGGGCACCGGAGGCGGCGAAATATCCTCGTAAAGCCCCTGCGCCTCGCTCGCCGGACCGCGCCGCGTCCCGCAATCGAGAATGCGCCAGACCACGATCCGATTGTGCAGCGACATGGTCAGCACATCGCCCGCGCCGACCTTTATATCGGTCCGCTCGGTCTTTTCCGAATTGACGCGAACCGCGCCGCTTTCGATGATCTTCTGCGCCAGCGTGCGCGACTTGACGGCACGCGAGAAGAACAGGAACCGGTCGAGCCGCTCTTTGCGGAAAGAGATCTCGCCCGGCCCTGTCAATCGCTACTCGGTCTTGCCGCGCAGGGCGGCGAGCTTGGCAAAGGGGCTGTCGGGATCGAAGGCCACCTTGCGCTCCTCGCGCGGCGGACGGCGATCATTGCGCTCCGGCCGGTCGGCCCTGTCAGGACGGCCCCGACGCTCCTCGTCGCGACCCTTGCCGTTCGGGCGGCCACCCTGCGGGCGGGTCTGCTGGCCCTCGCCTTCGGGACGGCGCTGCCCCTTGCCGTGGTGGCGCGGACGTTCATTGCGGCGGCCCTGCTGGCCCTCGGCATCGCCCTCGCGGCGGGCATTCTGCCGGCCGCGATGATTGTTGTCATTGTGGCGACGACCGCCGGGGAACCAGACTTCATCAAATTCCGGTTCGGCCGGTGCGGCTTCGGCGGGCGCTGCGTCCGGCACGACCCCTTCGGCAGCAGCAGGCACGGCCTCCGCGACTGCGCCTGAAGCGGCCTCGGCCACCGGCTCGACGCTGGCGGACGCGGCCTCGAGGCTGGCTTCGAGCGCCTCGGTTTCCTGAGAGGCTTCGGCGGGCACGACCGGGGCCGGCGCCTTGGGCGTTTTGCGCAGGCGATAGCCCAGCGATGTCAGGATCGAGGCGAAATCCTCGCCCGAGCAGCCCAATAGGCTCGTCATTTCCACGGTCACGCGGAAGCCATTGCCCTCGGCGGCCCCGGCCGGCAATTCGCCCTGATAGGGACGCCCGGCATCCAGCCCGATCAGCGGACGGATGATGTCGGCCAGCCGCTCGAGGATATCGACACGCACCGCGCGGCTGCCGGCAACCTTGAATCCGGCGATTTCATAGAGCCGCGTGTCCACTTCGGGATCGACCACGAACGAGGTGCGGCCCGACAGGACGATATGGGGAATGTCGGTGACGCCAGGCTGGCGTACACCGCCATGCTTCAAGGCAAACAGGATCAGCGCCAGCTCGCGCGGCGCCGGCTTGAGGGAAAGCGGCAGATAGATGTGATAGGCCCCGAACTTGATGCCGAGTTTGCGCAGCTTGCCGCGCACATCCTGGTCGAGCCCCTTGACCTCATCGGCCACCGCCGCGCGCGGCAACAGGCCAATATGCTCGTAGAGCTGATAGGCCAGGCCCCGCGCCGGGCCCTCGAGATCGGCCGGCGCTTCGAGCGCCATGACCTGTTCGAGCACGGTATTGATGTGATGGCGCAGCCAGAGCGACAGGCGGTCCTGCACCTTTTCCAGGTCCGGTCCCGTCAGCGTCTCGTCGGCCAGCATGATGATGCGGGGCCGGTAGAGGCTGTCGCCCTCGGCCAGTTCGGCCACGATCTCGCCGCGCCAGCGGAGGCGCCCATCGGTCGCCAACACGAATTCTTCATTTGGCGAACCCGCCAATCGTTCGGCACGATTGTGTATCTCCGGGGCAACCGCCGAGTCGGCTGCGCCGCGCAGCCCCTTGGCGTCCGCATCGCCATCATTGCGGGCCAGGGTGAAGCGAAAGCCTTCGATCGTGCCGATGAGGTGGCCTTCGATCCGCACTTCGCCTTGGCTGTTGATTTCGGGAGATACCATACGTTTGTCTTTCAGATGGCGGAGCAACACGCTGGTGCGCCGGTCCACGAAGCGCTGGGTGAGGCGCTCGTGCAGAGCGTCACTCAGGCGGTCCTCAATGTCTCGCGTCTTTTCGCGCCAATAGGCAGGGTCTTCAAGCCAGTTTTTTCGATTGGCGACAAAGGTCCAGGTGCGGATCTGCTTGATCCGGTTGCTGAGTGTGTCAATGTCGCCCTCCGCATTGTCGCAAAACCGGACCTGCTCGGCAATCCAGTCTGCCTTGACCGCTCCAATTCGTCTCAAATCCGAATAGATGCGGGTGACGATCTCGCCATGAGCCGCCGGTGAAATCCCCTGATAGTCGGGAATCTGGCAACAATCCCAAAGCAGTTTGACCGCATCGTGGCCGCGCGCCAAGGCCCCGGCCTCGTTTCGGGCCAGAAATTCCAGCGCCTGCTGGTCGGTGGCGATAGGCACCCGGGTCAGCGTCCGGTCCTGCGGCACGGCGTCAAGCGAATCGCGCAGGGCGTTGATGGAGCCGAAATCGAGCGACGAATTGCGCCACTGTACCTGCCTTACCGGCTCGAAATCATGGGTTTCGAGCGCCACCACCATCTCCTCGTCAAAGCCCTCGGTGCCCCCGGTGACCCCGAACGTGCCATTGTGCCGGTGGCGGCCGGCGCGCCCGGCGATCTGCCCCAGTTCCGATGGGGTCAGCGGCCGGCTCTGATGCCCGTCGAACTTGCTGTCATCGGCAAAGGCGACGTGGTGGATATCCAGATTGAGCCCCATGCCGATGGCATCGGTGGCAACGAGAAAATCCACATCGCCATTCTGGTAGAGTTCGACCTGGGCATTGCGGGTGCGCGGCGAGAGGGCCCCCATGACCACGGCAGCCCCACCCCGCTCGCGGCGGATCAGTTCGGCAATGGCATAGACCTGCCGGGCCGAGAAGGCGACGATGGCACTGCGGGCCGGCTGGCGCGAAATCTTCTTTGAACCGGCATAGGTCAGCTGGGAAAACCGCGGCCGGTCAATGATCTCGGCATGGGGAATGAGCTTGCGCACCACGCCCGCCATGGTCGCCGAGCCGAGCAGCAGGGTTTCGTGCTGGCCACGGGCCTTGAGGATGCGGTCTGTAAACACATGGCCGCGGTCAAAGTCCACGGCGGTCTGGATTTCGTCCACTGCCACGCAGTCGACATGGATATCCATGGGCATGGCTTCCACCGTCGCCACCCAATAGCGCGGCTTGGCCGGCACGATGCGCTCTTCGCCGGTAACCAGCGCCACCGCCTGTTCACCCACCCGCTCGACGACCCGGCTATAGACCTCCCGCGCCAGAAGGCGCAGCGGCAGGCCGATCATCCCGGTGGGATGGGCCAGCATGCGCTCGATGGCGAAATAGGTCTTGCCGGTATTGGTCGGGCCCAGAATGGCCTTGACCGAATGGGAGGGAGAAAAACTCATTGCTCCTATTTAGGGCCTCATCGCCCCGCTTGCGAGAGCCTCCGGACATTGTCCCGACAAAGCACAGTTTTGTCGTGTTTTTGCCACTGGCCTTAATGGCCGGAACGGAGGCGGAACGAAACGGAACCGAATCGGCGCGAATAGCTGAGTCTGGATTTGTTCACGACTAGATATGGTGGCCGCAACGCGCCCCTCCCCACTAGTCGCCATGGCGGGCTCCGGTCCCGGTCCAGAGCGGGTCCGTTTCCCTTCACATCGATTGCCATGCGGTTAATTTCGGCCAAATTCCGCCAGATGTGAACGCCAGGTAAACACCTGTTCAGCAAAGATTTTTTGTCTCTTCACGGTGCCGGGGCAGCGTTTGCGGGCCTCTGGAGCGACCAGGTTGAGGATAAACAGCGTTGACGTGCCGGGATGGGACAGTGGCTGCTGACAGGAGTTGACCAGGCCTGGTCGGAAAGGACGTCTCCAGTTCTTCCATAAGGAGCGATCATGACCCGTTTCGATCTCGCTACGCTTCCCGCACCCCTGCCCGACTACTTCACTGCCGCAGATCACCGCGCCACAGCCCCTCTCTTTGCCGACAACGCCCTGGTATTCGATGAGGGAGAGACGCATCAGGGGATTGCCGAGATCGGCGCCTGGCTCGATCGCGTCCAGGCCCGATATCATCCGCGCTATCTGGTTCATGCCGCGGAAATGGACGCTGGCCGGGTCGTGGTGAGCGTTGAAGTCTCGGGCACTTTTCCAGGCAGCCCGATCCGGTTGCGCCAGGCCTTCACCCTCAATGGTGCTGCACAGATCGAGCGACTCGAAACGCTCTAGCGTCTCCCGATCCGGCACAGTTCTGCCCAAGCTCCTGCCCGCTCGTTAATTCCTGGTCCAAAACCGGAACGAACGGGGACAGAATCGGGCGAAACCCGCAAATGCGGCTTTGTTCTCCACCATATCTGGTGGGACCCGCGCGCCACACCCACCAGAGGTCCCAACATCCTGTAAAAACAGGACAAATCCCGTTCACACCGGTGAAGATCGGGTTAATTTTGGCCCTATGGGGGTCTTCCCTGCCGAGCCCTTACCGGAACAAAAGGCAAATAGCGCCCGCCCGTTAACCGGCAGGCTCCGGCTTTGCGGCATTCAAAGCGACAAAATTGTCAAAAAAGCCTTTGACCGTCACAAAGCGGGACAGGGCTCAGGTGTCGGCGCGGGTCAGCACCAGGGAGAGATCGCCCATGGTCGTGCCTATGATCACCCGATAGGGGATGAAGTAGCCGGTCTGGCCCAATGGCGCATACCACAGGATCATTCGGCTGGTTTCGGCCAGATAGGTGGTCATCTCCGAACTGCCGAAATGGCCGGAGATGGGCTGGTATTTGAGCGCACAGGCCACCAATGGCCCCTGATAGCCGGTACGCGGCGAGGTCGCTTCGTCGGTATCGAGAAAATCGAGCCGGATATTGAAGCGCTCGACCCCCGTAAAGATCTTCAGCGTCCGGTCGCAAAGGCTCCGCTCCAGGCCATTGCCCTTGATCACGAAGGCGGAAAGAAAGTCGCCCACGCCGGTCAGTTGCGCGCGTTCCAGCGGCACCCGGTCATAATTGTCCAGCACGGGCGGTTCGACCTGGAAGGCGCTGACATTGCGGCCGGCATAGTTGACACTGGCAGTGAACACTTCACCATTGGCCCGGGTTTCGAGCGAGAATTCCTGCGACTGCAGCGTTGCGCCTGAAGACGAGCCCGACGCTCTGGCGCTGGCGGTGCCGCTGGCCACGACCGTTCCGAGACCTGCGACCCGCGCCGCCAGGTCCAGCGCATAGCGCGCCCCGTCATCATCGAGGTCGATATCGACCAGCGCCACATTGATACCACCAACGGTAACCACATAGCTGGCGCGCGCATCGACAGGCGCCCCCTGGGCTGTCTGCACAAAAAGCGGGGCGAGCATGGCACAAAGCGCAAAGGCAGTACGGATCACGGGTGGTCTTCTCGGCTGCAAATGCCCGCACGAGACAAGAACGCGGCGGGGCGAATCACTGGACAACTCCAAAGTGCCGTCCACTCCAGGCACAAGCAAGGCACTCGCGCCCCTTTGAATCGCCGCTTGGGTTGACGGATGCACCCGTTTTCTCTAAAGACCCGCGAGATTTCATCACAATCAAGGCCCGTCGCGGGGTTCCCCGCCACGCAGGACCTTTACACAAACAGGATATCACCAAATGGCACGTCGCTGCGAACTCACCGGCAAGGGTGTAATGGTGGGCAACAATGTTTCCCACGCCCTCAACCGTACCCGCCGCCGCTTTCTCCCCAATCTGGTCAACGTGACGCTGATCTCGGACGCGCTCAATCGTTCGGTCAAGCTCCGTATCGCCACTTCGGCCCTCCGCACCGTCGAGCATCGCGGTGGTCTGGACGCCTTCCTCATCAAGCAGGACGACGCCGACCTCTCCCCGCTGGCCCTGGGCCTCAAGAAGGAAATCCGCGCAGCGCTCGCCGCTGCCTGATCGGTTTTCCGGCGTTGAATTCTGGCCGCGTGGATCACAATCCACGCGGTTTTGTTTTGGGAGCTTCAGCTCCTGCCCCCTCCCCCTTGAGGGGAGGGGGCAGGGTGGGGGTCCAACATTGGACCACATAGCCACCCCCTCCCCAACCCTCCCCTCAAGGGGGAGGGGGCGCAAAGCCGCCGTCAGTCGGCAGAGCGCCATTTTGCAGTCCCCCGCTCCGGTCTTTTGCCGGGTTGCGGTTACATGAAGGTACAGTCTGATGCTGTCTCGTTTGCTGGTGGCCCTGGCCGCCATGGTGGCCGTCGTCGCCGCCTCAAATTTTCTCGTTCAGTTCCCGGTCGACGTGACGCTTGGCGGCGTCAATATTGGTGACATCCTCACCTGGGGCGCCTTCACCTATCCGGTCGCCTTCCTCGTCACCGACCTCTCCAACCGCGCCTTCGGGCCGCAACGCACGCGTCTTGTGGTGCTAGCGGGCTTTGCCGTGGCCGTGGTGATTTCGATCTGGCTGGCTACTCCGCGCATCGCCATCGCTTCGGGCTCGGCCTTCCTTGTCGCGCAGCTGCTTGACGTGTCCATCTTCCATCGCCTGCGCAATGGCGCCTGGTGGCATGCCCCCATGGTCTCCTCGCTGGTGTCCTCGGCGCTCGACACGATCATCTTCTTCTCGCTCGCCATGGCCCCCGCCTTTGCCGGCATCGACGCTTGGTTCGGCATGGCCGATTCCTCGCTCGCCTTCCCCGCCCCGCTCCTGGGCATCGGCGCCGAAGTCGAACTCTGGCAGTCCCTGGCGCTGGGCGATTTCCTGGTCAAGCTGGTGATGGCAGTGGCTCTTCTAGCGCCCTACAAGACCGTCCGCGACCTGGTGCTCAAGCGGATGCCGGTGGCGGCCTAGCTGCATCTTCCCTTCTCCCCTTGAGGGAGAAGGTGCCCGAAGGGCGGATGAGGGGTCTGCGATATCGTCGCTGGCACCGTGCGTGTGGAGAGGACCCCTCATCCGTCTCGCGCCAGGCGCGATCCACCCTCTCCCTCAAGGGGAGAGGGGAAGCGCCGCGTCACTCCGGCAGCGCGAATTCCAGCAGCAGCGTCCGCTGCCAATCGTTGAAATTATTGTCCGAGCCGATGAGGATGCGCGTCTCGCCCCCGGGCGTCTGATGCACCATCAGGCTTTCCATATTGTCGATTTCGCCGCCCTGGGCCGAAAGCAGCAATTCGCCGGCCATGAGATTGCCCGGCCGCACCTCGGCCGCCGGCACCCGCCGCAAATTCATCACGAAGGCAAACAGCGACACGCCGCGCTCAAGCACCAGCAGGTCGCCATTGGGCAGGAACTTGCAATCGGTCGGATTGACGATGGGGCTGTTCACATAGGCAATCGGCCCCTTGTCATTGACGCCAAGCAGTTCGCCCCGGTGATTGCCGTCCCGGTCCAGCGCCTCTTCGGCCAGCAGCAGGGTGGACCCGGCAATGGGCGAGGCTGGCGGAGCGATGCAGACCGATTCCAGCGATTCATTGGTCCTGAGATCGGTGAGCCATTGCGGAATGGAAATCTCCCGCGCCGCGCCACCCGGCTTGCCATCGGTGATGGCAAAGTCGGCCACCCGCGTCAGATGCTCGAACCCCACCCGCACCGCAACCGGCTCACCATTGCGCCAGACCGTGTCCATGCCTTCGGCGTCGCGCGCATACTGGCGCGGCAACAGGTCGCCGCCCGAATTCTGCATCGGCTCGATAGTCACGCCGATCAGTCCGATCAGTCGGTCCGCCTGGTCATAGGCCAATTGCCCGGCAACGAAATTGCCGCGGTCGGTGATGAAGCTCACGCGCTGCTCGGCTCCGGTTCGGGCAAGGCTGGAGAGCCCCCCGAAAGTGTCATCCGGGCTTTGCAGGGTCAGCCCGCCGCGAAAGATGACCCGGTCGACATTCTGGTCCAGCTCGGCGCCGCGGAACCGCGTGACCGGCGCGGCGCTGACCGTCGCCTCCACCGCCCCGGCCGGCGAGGCCAGGAACAGCAGCGCGACAGCTAGGGCGGACCGGAACATCATCCCCGGGCCCGCCGTCGCGTCTGGGCCGGCAATTCCTCGTCGAACAGCGAGGCCAGCTCGTCGGTCAGCGCGCCGGCCAGCTCCTCGGCATCGAGCAGGGTCACCGCGCGGCGGTAATAGCGCGTCACGTCATGGCCGATACCCACCGCCACCAGCTGGATGGGCGAGCGCGTCTCGATATCTTCGATCACCTGCCGCAGATGGGCCTCGAGATAATTGCCGGCATTGACCGACTGGGTCGAGTCATCGACCGGCGCCCCATCGGAAATCACCATCATGATGCGGCGCTGCTCGGGCCGGGCCATCAACCGCTTGCGCGCCCATTCCAGCGCCTCGCCGTCGATATTTTCCTTGAGCAGCCCCTCGCGCATCATCAGCCCCAGATTGCGCCTTGCATGGCGCCAGGGCTCGTCGGCCGCCTTGTAGATGATGTGACGGATATCATTGACGCGGCCCGGATTGGCCGGACGATTGGCTTCCAGCCACGCCTCGCGCGACTTTCCGCCCTTCCAGGCGCGGGTGGTGAAGCCCAGGATCTCGACCTTGACCCCGCAACGCTCCAGCGTGCGCGCGAGAATATCGCCGCAGATCGCCGCAATGGTGATCGGCCGGCCACGCATCGAGCCCGAATTGTCGATCAGGAGCGTCACCACCGTGTCGCGGAAATCGGTGTCGTTCTCGACCTTGAAGCTCAGCGCCTGCAGGGGGTCGGTCACCACGCGCGTGAGGCGCGCCGTATCGAGCAGCCCCTCTTCCAGGTCGAACTGCCAGCTCCGGTTCTGCTTGGCCATCAGCCGCCGCTGCAGCTTGTTGGCCAGCCGCGCCACCGCCCCGGCCAGGTTTTCAAGCTGCTTGTCGAGCAGCGCGCGCAGCTGGTCCAGCTCGTCGGGCGGGCAGAGATCGGCCGCCTTGACGATCTCGTCATATTTCTGCGTGAAGACCTTGTAGTTGAACTGGTTGGTCAGCCGCTCGCCGCCATCCTTGGCGGGCGGCGGCATGGGCGCATCCTCGCCCGCCTCGGCCTCGGCATCCTCGTCGCTATCGGCCATGTCGGCTTCCATGCCTTCGACATCGCCTGTGTCTTCGCTTTCCCCGGCCTGCTGCTCGTCCTCGGAATCCTGGCTCTCGTTCTCGCCATCCCCCTGCTCGGGCGATTGGTCCGACCCCTGCGCCTGCTCGGGCTGATTGTCCTCGTTGGCGTCCTCGTCGCTCTCGGACGGATCTTCCATGTCGCTTTCGGCGATCAGGTTGAGGTCACGCAGCACCTTGCGGGCGGCGCGGGAGAAATCCTCCTGGTCCTCATAGGTATCCAGGAGCGTATCGAGCGAGGTGCCCGCCTTGGCCTCGATTTCCTTGCGCCAGAGCTCGACCAGTGCATGGCCCGAGGGCGGCACGTCGACCCCGGCCAGCTTCTCGCGCAGGATCAGTCCCAGCGCCTCGGCCAGGGGCGCATCGCCCTTGTCGTCGACTTCGGCAAAATTGGCGCGGAACAGCCGGTCTTCCAGCATTTCATGGATATTGCCGGTCATGCCCGGCATGCGGATACAACCCAGCGATTCGACGCGCGCCTGTTCCAGTGCGTCGAAAGCCGCCCGCGCCTGCGGGTCCATGGGCGAACGCTTGCGGTGGGCTTCGGGGTCGTGGCTGGCCAGCCGCATGGCCATGGCATCGCCCTGGCCCCGGGCGATGGCGATGTCGCGCTTGGTCGGCAGGCGCGGCAGATTGGCCAGCCGCGCCTTGTCCGAGGTCAGCAAGGGCCGGTCGGCGGTAAAGCTCACTTCCAGCTCGGCCTTGCCCCCGATGGCGCGCACCGTCGCACCCATGGCCGATTTGAAGGCCTGGGTCTGGTCGGGCTTGTTGGGCTTGCTGCGTGGTGGAGTTGCCATGATTACGCTCGTCAGTTGGACAGGCGCCTTGGCTTCGCACGGAAAGTGACACCTGCGCCCCCTCCCCCTTTAGGGGAGGGTTAGGGAGGGGGTGGATCAGTATTTACCCGATGGACCCCCACCCCCGGCCCCTCCCCTCAAGGAGGAGGGGAGCGGAGGGTCCAACACTGCAAATTAAGCCATCACCGCCAGGTTGGCGGAGCTTTCCGGCAGGTCTTCACCAAACACGCGCTGGTAGAACTCGGCCACCACCGGGCGCTCGAGCTCGTCGCATTTGTTGAGGAAGGTCAGCCGGAAGGCAAAGCCGATATCGCCGCCGAAAATGACGGCATTCTCGGCCCAGGTGATGACGCCGCGCGGGCTCATGACGGTCGAGATGTCGCCATTGATGAAGGCCGAACGCGTCAGGTCCGCCAGGCGCACCATGTTGGAGATCTGCTTGCGACCCTTCTCGGTCTCGCCATAGCTCTTGTTCTTGGCCAGCACGATCCCGACTTCCTTGTCATGCGGCAGGTAGTTGAGCGTCGTCACGATGCTCCAGCGGTCCATCTGGCCCTGGTTGATCTGCTGGGTGCCGTGATAGAGGCCCGACGTGTCGCCCAGCCCGATCGTATTGGTGGTCGAGAACAGCCGGAACGCCGGATGCGGGATGATGACGCGGTTCTGGTCGAGCAGCGTCAGCCGGCCCGACTGTTCCAGCACGCGCTGGATCACGAACATCACGTCCGGGCGCCCGGCATCATATTCGTCGAAGACCAGCGCCACATTGTTCTGCACCGCCCAGGGCAGGATGCCGTCGCGGAATTCGGT
>CBFGTF010000076.1:0-13422 GCA_965651655.1 uncultured Devosia sp. | reverse complement strand
CGCCCCTGACAAGAGCCTCAGACTTCTCACATGAGGTACCCAGCACCGCCATTGACCAGCATGCCGCAGCTTGTTAAGGTCATATACCTAGTTTTTTAGCCTGAATGGCAGTGAGAGGGTCGCGTGAAGCTTTTATGGTCGCCACGATCTCCGTTCGTCCGCAAGGTGATGATCGTGCTTCACGAGGCGGCTCTCACGGATCGCGTCGAGACAGTCCGAGCAGTCGCGTCGATGGCCAAGGTCAATCCGGGCATCCTGCAGCACAACCCGCTCGGCAAGATACCGGTCCTGCTGACGCCGGATCAGGGGGCGATCTACGATTCGCCGGTGATCTGCGAGTATCTCGATGGCCTGCATTTCGGCACGCGTCTGTTTCCCACAGACCCCGCCGACCGCATCCTCGCGCTGCGCAGACAGGCGACCGGCGATGGCCTGCTCGATCTGCTGCTTTTGCTGCGCAATGAGGTGGCACGGCCCGACGGCACGCCGTCACCAACCTATCTCGCGGGCTTCGAGCAGAAGATCGCCGCCATTATGGAGGCGCTCGAAACCGAGGCCCCTGCCCTTGGACGGAGCGCGTTTGGCATAGGCCACATAGCGATCGGCTGCGCGCTGGGCTACCTCGATTTCCGCTTCAGCGAGCGCGACTGGCGCAGCAGCCATCCTGCATTGGCCGCCTGGCAGGCCGAGTTCGAAGCACGCCCCTCGTCATTGGCGACCCTGCCCGGCGACGAGGCCGCAGCATGAGCCGCTCTCCACTATCCCATATTCGCGTCCTCGATCTCAGCCGCATCATGGCTGGACCCTGGGCGAGCCAGATTTTTGCCGACCTGGGCGCCGACGTCATCAAGATCGAGCGACAGGGGCGCGGCGACGACACCCGCAGCTGGGGGCCACCTTTTCTCAAGGATGCAGAGGGCAAGGACACGACCGACGCGGGGTATTTCCTGGCCGTGAACCGAGGAAAGCGCTCGATAGAGCTGGACATTGCCACCGCGGAGGGACAGCGCGTCGTACGCGAACTGGTCCGGCACTGCGACATCGTCATCGAGAACTTCAAGGTCGATACGCTGGACCGCTATGGCCTGGGTTATGACGACCTCAAGGCGATCAGGCCCGACATCATCTACTGTTCGGTCACCGGCTTCGGCCAGACCGGGCCGCGTCGCGACCAGCCGGCCTATGACTTCATGATCCAGGCCATGGGTGGCCTGATGAGCGTCACTGGGGAACCTGACGGTGCGCCGGGTGGAGGGCCGGAAAAGGTGGGGGTCCCCATCGTCGACATCATGACCGGCATGTATGCCGCCATTGCCACGCTGGGCGCCCTGGCGCATCGCGGCATCACTGGCACTGGCGACCATATCGATATCGCCATGCTCGACGTTCAGGTCGGGTTTCTGGCCAACCAGGCCATGAACTATCTGGTCTCCGGTACGCCACCAAAACGCGCCGGCAATGCCCATCCCAACATCCAGCCACAGGATGTCTTTCCCTGCCGCGACGGGCACCTGGTTCTGGTCGTCGGCAATGATGGGCAGTTCATGAAGTTCTGCGAGGTGATCGGCCTGCCTGAACTGGCAACCGACTGCCGCTTTGCAACCAATGCCGACCGCGTGCGCAACCGCCAGGCTCTGGGGGAACTCATACGCGCCGCATTCGCCAAGGCGGACATGACCGATTGGCTCACCCGGCTGGATGCGGCCGGCGTGCCCTGTGGTCCCATCAATACGATCCCTGCCGTTCTCGAGGACGAACAGGTGCAGCATCGCGCCATGAAGATGCGGATGCCGCACCCGCTGGCAGGCACTGTCGATTTGATCGGCAGCCCCATGCGGTTCCGCAATGCCCAGCTGCGTCGTGACCGCCATCCGCCACTACTCGGCGAGCATACTGCCGAAGTTCTCGCCGAGTTTGCCATCCAAGCGCCTACCGAAACCGGTGGCTCACCCAACTCTTGACCGGAGCAGCGCCCGTGTCGCGTATTCCAATCCTTACTCCCGACCTTATGACAGCGGATCAGAAGCGCATCCACGATGCCGTCGTGTCGGGCCCCCGCGGCATGCTGGTCGGGCCCCTGCGCGCCGCCATTCACCGTCCGGAACTCGCCGACAAGTGGCAGCAGTTCGGGGAATTGCTGCGCTACCGCACCAGCCTGCCCGCCCGGCTGAGCGAGCTGGCCATCCTGGTGACGGCCCGACATTGGGATTGCCAGGTCGAGTGGCACCTGCACGAACGCGACGCGATCCGCGCCAACCTGGAAATGCCGATCATCGATGCAATCCGACTGGATCAGCGCCCGGCCGACATGGATGCAGAAACCGCCGCCGTGCATGACTTTGCCGTCGAGCTGCTGCGCGACCGCTTCGTCTCGGATGGGACCTATCAAATGGTGCTGGCGCGATGGGACGTGGTGGGCGTGGTCGAGCTGACGGCAATCGTCGGCTATTATTCCATGGTCGCGATGACACTCAATGCCCATGAACTCCCCCTGCCCGAGGGAATTGCGCCTCCGCTTGAGGCGCGGGCCTGATGGAACGGGTCGCTATCCCGCCGAGCCGCCCGCCCGCCCATCTGCCGCCGGCAGGCGCCTGCGACTGTCACACCCACATATTCGGCCATCCGGCGAATTATCCGCTCGCACACCTTTCCCAGTACCCGCTGCCCGATGCCGATGCGAAGCGGCAGCGCCAGATGCTGGACCAGACCGGGCTCTCCCGTGCCGTCCTGGTTCAGCCTGCGCCCTATGGAGACGATTGCAGCGCCATCATCGATGCGATCGCGGCAGCGCCGGCGAGCTTGCGCGGCGTCGGCACGGCCTTCACCGGCACCAGTCCGGATCACCTGGCACAATTCAGGGAAGCCGGCATTGTCGGCCTGCGCTTCGTTCATCTGGACCTGCCGGGCGGAGCGAACCGCTTTGCCGGCGCAGCCGGACTTGAAGACCTGTTCGATCTGGCGCCTGCCATGGCTGAGGCCGGCCTGCATGCCCAGCTCTGGTGCGATGCTGCCACCTTTGCGGACCGCAGGTCGGCCCTGGCGCGGCTTGGCCTGCCAATCGTGCTTGAGCATATGGCGCGGTTCGATAGTGCTGCCGGGGTTTCCGGCACGGCCTTTCAGTCGGTGCTCGCCGCGCTTGCCGAGGGCACAGTCTGGGTCAAGCTCGCGCTCTGTCGTGCCTCTCCGCAGGTCCCGGATTACCCCGATATCCGCCCATTCCACGATGCCTTGATCGCGGCCAATCCCCAGCGTCTGCTCTGGGCATCGGACTGGCCGCATGTTCGCCTCGATGATGCCCGTCCCGATGTCGGCCACCTGCTCGATCTGTTTGTCGAATGGACCGGGGGCGACAAGGGGCTGGCCCAGTGCATTCTCGTGGACAACCCCGCCGGCCTCTACGGTTTCGACCCCGCCATCCCCCAGACGCAAGGACCTGGCCAATGACGGCTCTCCAGCTCAATATCGCCGACGGGATCGCCGTAGTCACCCTCGACAACCCTCCCGTCAACGCCCTCACGATAGCGCTCTATGACGAGATCGCCGATCTGTTCGAGAGCTTCGCCGAGCGGAACGAGGTACACTGCGTTGTCCTGACTGCAGCGGGCACCAGCGCCTTCTGTGCCGGGCTGGACCTCCACGAATTCCTGGCAGCATCGCCGGACAATGATGCAGAACGAGCCGCCATCGTGCGCCGATGCTTTGCCGCCGTTCGCCATTGCGCCGTCCCGGTTGTCGCCGCCGTCAACGGTCCGGCCCTGGGTGCCGGCTGCGTGCTGGCCTCCGTAACCGATATTCGCCTGGCCAGCCCCAATGCCCGCTTCAGCTTGCCTGAAATCAATGTGGGACGGTGCGGCGGCACGGCCCATCTCGGGCGGCACCTGCCCCAGGGCGTGCTGCGTCACATGGTCTTCACCGGCCTGCCGCTCAGCGTCGAGGATGCCCGGCGCTTCGGCTTCGTGCAGGAAGTCGTATCCTCCGAGACGCTGATGGAACGTAGTATCGAGCTGGCCACCCTGATCGCCAGCAAGGCCCCGCTCGGTCTGCGCCTGGGCAAGCAATCGATGAATGCTGCCGAATTCCTGCCGGTTGAGGAAGGCTATGCCGGCGAACAGGCTTTCAGCACGCGCCTGATGCGCACCGCCGATGCGCGCGAGGCCACCCGCGCCGTCATAGAAAAGCGCGCGCCAGTCTGGAGCGGCCAATGACGGACAGTCCGGTCCGGTTGCGCTTCGAGGACGACATCGCGGTCATCGTCATAGATAATCCGCCCGTCAATGCCGGCTCGACAGCGGTGCGCCAAGGGTTGCTGGACAGCCTCGCCCAACTGACGCGGAGCCCTGCAAAGGGAGCGGTCATCATTGGCGCCGGCAAGACGTTCGTCGCGGGTTCCGATATCCGGGAATTCGGCGGGCCGCTGGAAGAACCACAACTGCCGGCCGTGATCGCCGCAATCGAGGCGCTGCCCATGCCGGTCGTGGCTGCGATCCGTGGGGCGGCCCTGGGCGGTGGCTTCGAGCTGGCGCTGGGCTGCGACGCCCGGTTGGCAACACCGGATGCCGTCGTTGGGCTGCCGGAGGTCAAACTCGGCATGGTGCCGGGGGCCGGCGGCACGCAGCGTCTTGTGCGGCTTGTCGATATCGCCAAGGCCATCGACCTGGTCTGCAGCGGACAGCGGATTCCGGCATCAGAGGCTCTGGCGTTGGGGCTGATCGATGCCCTCGCCGATGGCGATCTGCTCGCCACCGCCATCGCCCATGCCCGTTCCACGGCCAACACAAAGCGGCGACTGGCCGATGCACCCGTGCTGGCGGCCGCCGAGGCAGAGATCAACGCTGCGGTCGACAAGGCGATGCGCCGCGGTCGCCTTCGGCCCAATATCCTTGAAGCCATTACCCTGTTGCGCGAAGCCGAAAACGCGCCGTTTGCCACCATGCTGGAGCGCGAGCGCGCCGTTTTCCAGCGGTTGCGCGCCAGTCAGGAAGCGGCGGCGCTCCGCCATCTGTTTTTTGCCGAACGCGTATCCGGACGGGTCGAAGGCCTGTCGGCCATCCCGGCACTTCCCGTGCAAACCGTTGGCGTCGTGGGCGCCGGCACCATGGGGGCCGCCATCGCTGCGTGCCTGCTCAATGCCGGACTGACCGTTCGTCTCATCGAGCAGGACGAGCCGGCGCTGGCCCGTGGGATCGACCGCATTGAACAGATTTTTGCAGCCGACGTGGATAGCGGGCGATGCAGCAACGATGAAAGTGCAAGGCGGCGCTCCGCACTTGCCGGCAGCATCGCGCTGGCCGACCTGCGCGAGTGCGACCTTGTCGTCGAGGCGGCCTTCGAGGATCTGGCCGTCAAGCAGGACCTCTTCACCCGGCTCGATGCGGTCGCCCGACCCGACGCGGTCCTGGCCACAAACACCTCCTACCTCGACATTGCTGCCATCGCGGCCGCGACGGAACGGCCCGCATCAGTGATTGGCCTGCATTTCTTCAGTCCGGCCAACGTGATGAAGCTGCTGGAAGTCGTCCGCACGCCCCATACGTCGGATCAGGCGCTGATCACCGGTCTCAAGCTGGCACGCCAGATCGGCAAGATCGCCGTGGTCTCTGCCCTGGGAGAGGGCTTTATCGGCAACCGCATCTACTCCGCCTATCGCCGGCAATGCGAGTTCATGGTCGAGGAGGGTGCAAGTCCGCAGCAGGTCGATGCTGCCATGGAGCATTTCGGCTTTGCCATGGGGCCCTTTGCCGTCTCGGACCTTTCCGGCCTCGATATCGCCTGGAAGACGCGCCAGCGGCTCGCCGCAACACGCGATCCGCGTGAACGCTATGTCACTATTCCCGACCGCCTCTGCGAGGCCGGGCGGCTTGGCCGCAAGGCCGGCGCCGGCTGGTATCGCTATGACGAACGCGGTCGGCGCAATGCCGATCCCGATGTGGACGCGCTGATTGCGGCCCACTCAGCCGTTCCCCGGCGCCGCACATTTGAGCCAGCCGAAATTCAGCGCCGGGCCCTGGCCGCCATCGTCAATGAAGCGAAACTGGTGCTGGAGGACGGCATAGCCCAGCGCGCCAGCGACATCGACGTCGTTCTGGTCCACGGCTATGGCTTTCCGGCCTGGGAAGGCGGGCCGCTTTATTGGCATGCCAGGCAGGACAGTCAGGAGACTACGAAAGCCCTGGATGAGGTGGAGGCGGCGACCGGCTTTGGTTTCCGCCGTGCCGGCTAGCGGAGCTTGACGTCGAAGCGCACCACGTCGCCGCGATAGACACCCTCGGCAACAAGAACGGCTGTGCCGGTCTGGTCCACCGCACGGCGATAGACGAAGGCGACCGGCGCATTGATGGCGATGTCGAGCGCCCTGGCCATGTCCATGTCGGCACTCCGGATCGTCAGCGTCTGCTGCGCGTCGACAATCTCCACGCCCGGTACATCCGACACAAGTCGCAGGGCCGTCTTGGTCTCAAGATCGTTCTGCGTGATCCGGTCCGAAAGCCGCTCATCGATATAGAGTTCGGTGAGCAGGAATGGCTTGCCCTCGCGCCAGTGACGGCGATTGAGGTGGCGATATTTGGGCGCCGGATTGCCGATCATATAGGGCAGATCTGGAAGGTCACGGTCACGCTGGTCGGTCAGTATTTCGATACGGGCCTCGTGGCTGGGGCGCAACAGACCCGACCAGTCGGTTGCCACAGCGCACCACAGCGCTTCCTGCGGACGACTGCGCACGAATGTTCCCTTGGCGCGGAACCGCTCGATCAGGTTTTCTTTCTCCAGCTGGTCCAGTGCCTGCCGGATCGTGGCCCGTGCGACGCCGCATTCAATCGCCAGTTCGTCCACAGTGGGAATCTGGCTGCCGACGGACCACTGACCGGATTCGATGCGCCGCTTGAACAATGTCGCCAGCTGGATGTAGCGGGCCACTGCGCTCTTTCCAAAATCTACTGCGGCCGTCGCTGGCTTGGTATTCACTGAGATGCCCTGGTTTGTCCTCTGATCTTAATCTACGACGTCGATGCGCCGGTTACAACCAATAGACTGGCTTTTGGGGTTTAGCATTGGGCAGCCTAGGTTTCCTTGAAAGCCTGCTCGCGGCCCTTGCGGATGGCGGGGAGCGTCACCGCGGCAATGGCGATGGCGGCGATGATCAGCAGACCGGCAGAAATCGGCCGTTCGATGAAGATCATCGGATCACCACGCGAGACCAGCATGGCACGCCGGATATTCTCCTCCAGCATCGGGCCGACCACAAAGCCGAGCAGAAGCGGCGCCGGCTCGCAGTCGAGCTTGACCAGCACGTAGCCGATCACTGCGAACACGGCCATCAGCGTCACGTCAAAACTGGCATTGTTCACACTGAACACGCCAACCGAGCAGAACACGACAATAGCCGGAAACAGGAAGTGATACGGTACGCTGAGCAGTTTCACCCAGATGCCGACCAGCGGCAGGTTGAGCACGACCAACATCAGATTGCCCAGCCACATCGAGACGATCAGGCCCCAGAACAGTACCGGCTGCTCGGTAACGACGTTCGGACCGGGCGTAATTCCCTGGATGATCAGCGCGCCGATCATCAGCGCCATGACGGGGTTCGACGGAATGCCCAGGGTGAGCATTGGAATGAACGAGGTCTGCGCCCCGGCATTGTTGGCGCTTTCCGGCCCAGCAACCCCGGCCAACGCCCCCTGACCGAAGGTTTCCGGCCGGCGAGAGAGTTTCTTCTCCAGAGCGTAGGAAGCAAACGAGGAGAGCATGGCCCCACCGCCGGGCAGAATCCCGAGGATGGACCCGAGCGCGGTGCCCCGCAGCACGGGTGCCGTCATTTCGCGCAAGTCAGCCCGGCTCGGGAACAGGTTCTTGATCCTGGTCGAGAGCACCGAACGGCTGCTTTCGTCCTCGAGATTGCGGATCACTTCGGCGATGCCGAACATGCCCATGACAATGGCGATGAACTCGTAACCATCTATCAGTTCGATCATGTTGAGGGTGAAGCGCTGAGCGCCGGTGTAGATATCCTGCCCGCCAAGCCCGAGCAGCAGACCCATCATCATCATGGCAAATGCCTTGAGCAAAGAGCCTGATGCCAGTGCAATTGCGGCGAACAGGCCCAGTACCATCAGCGAGGTATACTCTGCGGGGCCGAATGTCAGAGCCACTGCCGCCAGCGGCGGAGCAAACAGCGCCAGCAGGATCGTCGCCATCGTACCGGCAAAGAACGAGCCAATGGCGGCAGTCGCCAGCGCTACCCCTGCCCGGCCGTTTCGCGCCATCTGATAGCCATCGACGGCCGTCACTACCGAGGAACTCTCCCCCGGCAGGTTGATCAGGATGGCCGTGGTCGATCCGCCATACTGGGCCCCATAATAGATGCCCGACAGCATGATGAGCGCGCCCACGGGCGGCAGGCCGAAGGTCACCGGCAAGAGCATGGCGATGGTCGCCACCGTGCCAATGCCAGGCAGCACGCCGATCAGTGTTCCCAGCAGCACGCCGGCAAAGCAGTAGAACAGATTGTCCAGCGAAAAGGCGGCCGACAGCCCGACGGAAAGATTTGCAATCAGATCAATGGTCAAGGCTCAATACCCTCCCAGCCACGGGCCGATCAGACTGAGCGGCAATCCGAGCCCCTGGATGAAGGCCAGCCAACTGAAAATGGCGAGGCCTGCCGCGAGAATGACACTTGGGACAAGACGCGATTTCGCGCTGCCAAGACAGGTCACCAGCACCATGACGAACACGGTAGGGCCAAGTCCGGCGCCGCGCACGCAGAAGGCAAAGATCAGCAGCGCCCCGATCACGGCCGCGAGCCCGCGCAACGGAATGCCTTGCATTTCGCCGACGCCGCGCAAAACGCCACGAACGAGCACGGCGATGCCAAAGGCCAGCAGCATGAGCGACAGCGCAACCGGCAGATAGCCCGGGCCCATGGATCGCATGGATCCCATTGACAGGTTGAGCGACTGCCCCATGAACCAGACACCCACCCCTGAGAAGATCGCTCCGGACAGGACGTCCTTGTCCCGCAACTTGCTCCAGGCGCTCATCTGGCAGTCTCCTGAGTTTGAACTTGGCGAACAAAGGAATCGATGGCGTCGATGACCTGTGCCGGCTGCTCGGGAAGCAGCGCATGCCCCGCATTGTCTATCGTGACGACTGAGACCCGATCGCCAAGTTCGTCGCGCAGTTCCATGGCCTGATTTGCAGGGGCAATTGCGTCCTGCGCCGCCTGGATGTCGAGGATTGGAACGATGCCCCCCGCATGCCACCAGAGCGACCGGTCGCTCCGCGCCGCCGCAACGCGCTGAGCCGCAGCCAATTGGGGATGCCAACCCACCAGCCAAGGCCGTGCATCGTGACCAGGTGCAAAATAGGCCCGTTGCAGATGCGCAAGCCGTTCCTGATCGCTCAGCCGAAAATCGAAACTGCCGTCAATCGACGGCTTGATTGCCGCGGGGATCGCTCGCCGCGCCGCAGCGAGCAGGATGACAGCAACCACACGATGCGGGCTCATCACCGCGGCCATGCGCGCCACATAATTTCCGAAGGCGTGGCCGACAACAACCAGCGGGCCACCATCGCGCGGCGCGGAGCGCAACAGATGCGCTGCCAGTCTTTCGAGGTTGGCCGAGGCGATATCTTCACCCTCCGACAATCCAAATGGTTCGGGCGAGACAACACGATAGCCTCGCGATCGCAATCCCGCCGCCACCATCGCGAAATCGTCGGCACCCCGGCCCAGCGAGGGCGCGAGGAGCAGGGTCACCCCCTGCCCCTTGTCTGTCGTCACCTCGGACACGGTTATTCTTCCGTGATACCGGCAGCTTCGATGACGTCGCCGAAATACGCGAAATCAACCGCCAGGCTGTCGGCGAATATGCGTGGATCCTGAAAATCGGGGTCAACGCCCACCGAAGTCAGTCTGTCGATGAATGCCTGATCCTGGTAAAGATCGTTGATTGCCATGCTCAGCATTTCTACAACTTCGGAGGGCGTATCCCTTGGAGCAAACAGCCCGGTCCAGCCGGCGCTGCGTAGATCCGAGAAGCCAGCCTCCACCATGGTGGGCACATCCGGCAGTCCTGGCAGGCGAGCATTGCCGAAGACGGCGAGGCCACGCAAGGCGCCGCTTTCCGCTTGCGAGATCACGACAGTATCGATCATCATCTGTACCGTGCCGGAGAGCAGCCCGTTCATCGCCGGACCGGCCCCGCCATAGGGGATATGCTGGATGTCCACCCCCGCTGCCGACTTGAAGATTTCTGTCAGTATCTGCGGCGTCGACCCATTGCCTGACGATGCGTAGTTGAGCGTGCCGGGATTGGCCTTGGCATAAGCGATGAACTCTTCCATCGTTTCGGCCGGGACGGAAGGGTGCACTGCCAGCAGGCGGGTGGAATCCGCGATCTTGGCCACCGGCACGAGATCGGCATTGGGATCGAAGTCGAGTTCGCGCAGATGCGGAACGACGGCAAAGATGCTGTTCGCACCAAGCAGCAACGTGTAGCCGTCCGGCGCCGCCCGCGCGACCTGACCCGCTCCGATCGTGCCGGATGCACCTCCTTGGTTGTCCACGACAATGGTCGCGCCAGTGGCTTTGGTGAGGGCCTCACTCAAAACGCGACCAACCGCGTCGGCAGTGCCTCCAGCCGGATAGGGCACCACCAACCGGATCGGCTGACTAGGATAATCCTGCGCCTGAACTGATGTCGAAGCGAGCATGGCCGACAGTGCCAGCAGGCTCCCGGCAGTGACCAGTTTCTTGAAAATCATATGTTCCTCCCCTATAAAGCTAATAAGCTACTTTTATGACCTATAGAAGGTTCATCGATCTGCGTCTAGTCATCCCGCCGGAAAATCCTGACGTTCCGCGCGGCACTAGCACGGCTGCCAGACTGGCGATTTGCCGA
Source organism: uncultured Devosia sp. (assembly GCA_965651655.1). Classification (GTDB taxonomy): domain Bacteria; phylum Pseudomonadota; class Alphaproteobacteria; order Rhizobiales; family Devosiaceae; genus Devosia. The sequence goes on along the minus strand of CBFGTF010000076.1, from coordinate 2,521 downwards.
ATTAGTCTTCCCGCCAGCCAGACCGCCAGAGGATGATCCCGCGCCGGCCACTCAACACCAAGCATTGGACCCTGGGCCGAAGTGGCCGTGCGATTGCAATCGAAGGGTCATGGGGAGCAGCCTGCCCAAGCCAGAACACCTCGTCCCATCGCACGGATGCCGGCAATCCCGCTGGTGAAGGTAGTCGTCAAAGTTCTTGCGTTTCTACTCGCGAAATTGCGCAAGCCGAACGATGCATGCCCGGAATTTCTGTGAACTCTGCTATCGCGCCGTGACGTGCGGTGCCGAGCCGGAGTACCCACCATGTATGACAAGAATGATCCACGCGCCGCGCTGACGTCGGCCAATGCGGTGCAACCGACGAACCTCGCCGCTGCGGAATACTGCACATTCTACGACCAACCACCGCAGATCGAGGATGCGTCAGGCAAGACCTGGATCAGCCGGGGTCAGAACATGCTCGTTGCCTATACGGAAGGACGAGCCGGCGCGCGACTGCCGCGTAGTGGCCAGCCGGATGAATATGCTCTTCTTTTGCCCGAGGCCGGCGAGGGCGCTGACATTACTACCCCGCAGGGTGTCACGCATGTCCCCGGCTACTCCATTGCCTTCATTCCGTCCGGCGATAGCTCGATCCACCTGCGCGCACAGGCTGCCGTCGTTCGCATCTTCTCGCCGAGGGCCTTGGATATCGCGCGGCACGCATCCAACGGCAACTCATTCGCCGGGCCGCACCCGACAGTGCCAGAATTTGCCCCCTGGCCCGAGCCGCCGGACGGCCCAAAGGTGCGCGTCTACAGTCTGGACGTACCAGCGCAGCCAGGTCGGTTCGGACGAATTTTCCGCTGCACGACACTCATGATCAACGTTCTCGAACCGCGCGATGGACCGCGTCCGAAAACGCAGGTGTCGCCTCATCATCACGACGATTTCGAGCAATGCTCGCTCGCTCTCTCGGGAGACTTTACCCATCATCTGCGCTGGCCCTGGACTACAAACATGACCCAGTGGCGCGAGGATGAACACGTTACCTGCGGGTCTCCCTCCATCTGCGTCATCCCGCCTCTGGTGATCCATACCACGACGGCAGAAGGCGCAGGCATCAACCAGTTGGTCGATATCTTCGCGCCGCCACGCGCCGATTTTTCGGCAAAGCCGGGCTGGGTGATCAACGAGGCCGACTACCCCCTGCCAGGGGAGGGCAAGCCATGACCGCCCGCCTCCTGAACGGTACCGGCTTCCGAGACCGCCTGATGTCCGGCGAACCCATGCTCGGCACCTTCGTCAAGTTCCCGACATCCCAGGCCATTGAGATACTGGGCAGCGAAGGGTTCGACTTTGTCGTGATCGATGCTGAGCACGCTCCCCTCGACCGCGCGCAGATCGATCTGATGATCCTGGCCGCGCGCGCAGTTGGCATTGCGCCGGTGGTGCGTGTCGGGCATCCGGACCAGATTCTCAATGCCCTGGACTGTGGCGCTGAGGGCGTGATGGTGCCCCATGTCCGCTCCCGCGAAGACGCAGCGTCAATAAGTGCCCTGTGTCGCTATTCGGGCGGCCTGCGCGGCTTCGCCGGCCTCACCCGCGCGGGTGGCTGGGGCGCACGCAAGTCCCATGATCACATGGATTTTCAGGACGCCAATGTCGTCTGCATTGCCATGATCGAAGACCCAGAAGCGGTTGTGTCGGTCGACGACATCGCGAGCGTCGACGGCATCGACGCGCTCTTTGTCGGGCGCGGCGATCTGAGCGCTTCGCTGGGCCGCGACCCCGAAGCGGCAACCAAAGTCGCGCAGATGAGCGCAAGTGTTGCAAAAGGCGCTGCTGCTGCCGGAAAGCCGCTGCTGATGCTGGCGACCAGTCCGAAGGACGCCGCGGACATGCGCGCGCTCGGCGTCAAGTCGCTTCTGGTTTCCAGCGATCACGCCATGCTCAAAAGTGCGGCCGCCAATCTCTATAAGGATTATGCCGGCGCCTCATAAGCGCCGGCCATCATTACGCCGGGCTATCCGGCGCTGTCGCCATCCATCACCAGCACGACCTTGCCGAGCTGTTCATTGGCATCGAGCATGGCGTGCGCATCCTGCACCTTTTCCAGCGGAAAGACGGCGTGAATACGCGTTTTGATCTCACCGCTCTCGAGCAGCGGCCAGATTTGCGACACCAAAGCCTGCGCAATCTTGCCCTTATAGGCCGGCGGGCGTGGACGCAGGGTTGACCCCGTCATCGTCAGCCGCCGCCGCACCAGATCGCGGACATTGACCTCTGCCGTCGCGCCCAGATGGCTGGCGATGAAAACCAGCCGCCCATCGGGCGCCAGCAGGTCAAGCTGGGCCTGCACATAGGGCCCGGCCTGCGCGTCAAGAACCACGTCGAGACAATGCTCGCCTGCGACCTTGCGGATTTCACCTGCCCAATCCTGCCGATAGTCGAACACCGCGTCGGCGCCGAGATCTAGACAGGCCTGGCGCTTTTCGGGACTTCCCGCCGTAGCAAAGATCCGCGCCTTGCGCAGGTGCCG
>CBFGTF010000075.1:0-13557 GCA_965651655.1 uncultured Devosia sp. | reverse complement strand
CCCATCGTGGGCAAGGCGCCCAATGATTCGGTCAGCGTGGATGGCGAGCGCTTCCAGATGAGCCAGCACGGCTTTGCCCGGCGCAGCAATTTCGAGCTGGTGGTGGAGGAATCCGACCGCGTCGTCTATCGGCTCCGCGCCTCGGAGGCGAGCCGGGCCATGTATCCGTTCGATTTCCAGCTCGATATCGAGCATCGGGTGGAGGGCCGGGCCGTGGTGGTCACCGCCGAGGTCACCAATCACGATCGTCGCGTCATGCCCTTCGGCATCGGGTTTCATCCCGCCTTTGCCTGGCCGCTGCCGGGCGGGGAGGGCAAGGCCCACAGGATCGAGCTCGACGAGGGGGGCGCCCCGGCCCTGCACCGGCTTTCGGGCGGGCTGGTGGACCCCACGCCCCTGCCGTCGCCCTTCGCCGATGGTGTCCTGACGCTCGACCATGGCGATTTCGAAAAGGATGCGATGCTGTTTCCCGAAGGCGCCGGCGCCGGACTGGTCTATGGGCCGGAAAAGGGGCCGAGCGTGCATTTCACCTGGGACAATCTCCCCAATTTCGCGCTCTGGACCCGGCCGGGCGCCGAGTTCATCTGCCTTGAGCCCTGGCATGGCACGGCGGCGGAAGTGGGTGGCTCGGACGACATTGCCCAGCGGCCCTATTCTGAATTGCTGGGGCCGCGTGCAGTGGCGCGGTATGGATTTCGGGCGGAGTTGAGGGGGTAGGTGCCCCTCATCCGCTTAGGCGTTTGGGCGATACAATTTCTTCTCAATAGTCCAATTGCGTGGCGACACCCCCACCCTGCTCGATTCAACGGACTTAGCGAGCGCTAAGTCCTATCTCGCTTCCCTCCCCACAAGGGGGAGGGAGTGCAGGACCCGAAGCGTCGGCTGCCAGCCTGATGTCCCAAGTGTGATCAGGAAGCGGGGGCTATTCCGCTGCGCCGCGCTCTTCATTGAGCGCATCCGGGCCATTGGGGTCGCCGGGGGCGGTTTCGGCGCCGAGATCGGGGAAGGCGGCGATGCGAAGCCCACGAAAATCGGTGCGCAGCACGATGAGACCGCGTTCCTCGAACCAGGTGAGCAGACGCCGGGCCCGGCTGGATGAATGGGTGCCATAGAGGCGCGCCAGGGTGGCGTCGGAAGGGCAGGGGGCAGCGGTGAGCGCGGCCTGGGCGATCACGAGGAACACGCCCTGCACGTCATCGGTCAGGGTTTCGGACAGGGCCAGCGCCTGCTGCCAGCCATCGGAGGCGGCCACCGCTTCGTCGGGGGCGACGCGCGCTACCGCCAGGAGCCGCTTGAAAGCCGGCAGGGCGGGCGCATCGCCGGGCACGCGGCGGATGCGGCAGCGCACCAGGAAATCCTGATAGAGCTGGGCGGTGGTGCGGAAGCCGGCATCGGGATCGCTCATCAATTCGACCATCACCGCCTGGATCATGGCGGCGCGTTCGGCCTCGTCGATCTCGGGGAAGAGCGAAGCCGGCTCGGAGGACGTCTCGGCGCGGGCCTTTGCGCGCGCCTCGGCCACCTGGGCCAGCAGTTCATTGGTCGAGGGCGGCGGGGGCGGCGCCGGGCGGCGAACCACGGGCCGGGCCAGTTCCTCGGGGTCCTGGGTGAAGATCAGGTCGGCTGCGTCGGCGGGGGCCTCGGGCAGGGGCGTCAGCTTGGGGCTGGTGGAGCGGGCCGAGGTTTCCACCGGGCCGATGGTGATGGGCAGCGGGCGGCGCGAAATGGCCGGGCCGAGGGCGACGAAATGGCCACGGGCCAGATCGCGGAACTGTTCGGCCTGGCGCCGGTCCATGCCCAGGAGATCGGCGGCGCGGGCCATGTCGATATCGAGAAAGGTGCGGCCCATGAGGAAATTGGAGGCTTCCGCCGCGACATTCTTGGCCAGCTTGGCCAGGCGCTGGGTGGCGATGACCCCGGCCAGGCCCCGCTTGCGGCCACGGCACATCAGATTGGTCATGGCGCCGAGCGAGAGCTTGCGGGCTTCGTCCGACACTTCGCCGGCCACGGCGGGGGCAAAGAGCTGGGCCTCGTCGACCACGACCAGCACGGGATACCAATAGTCGCGATCGGCATCGAACATGCCGCCCAGGAAAGCGGCGGCGGCGCGCATCTGCTGCTCGACATCGAGCCCTTCGAGATTGAGGACCACGGAGACGCGATGCTGGCGGACGCGGGCGGCAATGCGGGTGAGTTCGTTTTCGGTGCGGGTGGCATCGACCACCAGATGGCCGAACTTGTCGGCCAGGGTGACGAAATCGCCCTCGGGATCAATGACGCATTGCTGCACCCAGGGCGCCGATTGCTCAAGGAGCCGGCGCAGCAGATGGGATTTGCCGGAGCCGGAATTGCCCTGCACCAGAAGGCGCGTGGCCAGCAATTCCTCTAGGTCCATGTGGGCGGCGCCGGCGGTCCGGCTTTCTCCCATGTCGATGGCGACCTGCATCATCTCTCCGGCTGGATGCGTCGCACTCGGGGAAGGGGCGAACACACGGCTACTCACGAATATTGTCGTGCTTAGCACAGATGTGACCCGATTCGGGACGCCGCTTCGCGGCTTTCCTCGCATGGCGTGTGTCCGGCCGATGCCGGCGGGCGTCAGCCGGGCTTGCGGGCGATGATGAAGACGGCGGCGTTAGGATTGGGGCGCCAATCGTCCTCGATGACGAAGCCGGTGCGGATCAGGTCCTCGCGCAATTGGCCGTGTGTCATGACATTGATCATGGGCAGGAGGCCAAAGGCGCGGCCGAGGGGGGCGAGCAGGCCGAACCATTTCATGCTGTCGCCAATGCAGGCGGTGCTGGACACAAAGCGCCCGCCGGGTTTCAGCGCCTCGAAGACCCGGGCCATGGCCGCCTGCCGGTCCTTGAGCAGATGGAGGATGGAGAGGCCCAGCACCATGTCGTAGGAGGCGGGCGCAAGGGGGATGCTGGTGATGTCGCCCTGCTCGAAGGTGACATTTTCGACCCCGGCCTCTGCGGCGCGGGCGCGGGCCTTGTCGAGCATGCGGGCGGAAAAATCCACGGCGCGGACATGGCGGACAAGCGGCGCATGGGCAATGGCGGTGCCGCCGGTGCCGCAGCCGAACTCGAAAAGCTCCATGTCCGGGGTGAGGTGGGCCTGGGTGCGCGCCAGCTTGGTGCGGTAGGCCTCCTCGTCGGCAATCGGCTGGGCGGCGTATTTGTCGGCCAGCCGATCCCAGAATGCGCTCAGTTCGGGCATGTGCGGGTCCTGCAATCCTCGATGTCGGCGGGAGACTAGCGGAGCAAGCGCAAAAACAAAATTGCAGATAAGCGTAGAAGACCTATACGTAGGTGCATGGATGATTTGCCGAACAATCCCGACTGGAACCAGATGCGGGCGCTGCTCGCAACAGTGGAGGCCGGGTCGCTGTCGGCGGCCGCGCGGCGGCTGGGCCTGACGCAACCAACGCTGGGACGGCAGGTGGCGGCGCTGGAGGAAAGCCTGGGGCTGGCGATCTTCGAGCGGGTGGGGCGGAGCCTGGTGTTGACCGAGGCCGGGCAGCGGCTGGTCAACGACCTGCGCGAAATGGGGGCGGCGGCCCAGCGCGTGGCGCTGTCGGCGGCGGCGCAGTCGCAATCGGTCGAGGGCGTGGTGCGGATCACCACGGCGGACATCTATGCCGGCCATGTGCTGCCGCCGCTGCTCGACCGCATCCGCAAGGAGGCGCCGGGCATCAGGCTGGAGGTGCTGGCGACCGGATCGATCAGCGACCTGCTGCGGCGCGAGGCCGATATTGCCATAAGGCATGTGCGGCCCGACCAGGACGGGCTGATTGCCCGGCGCTGCAAGGATACGGCGGCCTATGTCTATGGAGCGCCGGACCTGCTGGACCGCCTGGGGCGGCCGCGCAATGGCGAAGACCTGGCGCGGTGCGACTTTGTCGGCGCCATGCAGGGCAATGACGACTTCATCGCCCAGATGCGGGCGCGGGGCGTGCCGCTCACTCCCGCCAATTTCCGCTTTTCGACACAGAGCGGCATGACCGGCTGGGAATGGGTGCGCAGGGGTCTATGCGTGGCGGCGATGGTGGAGGCCGTGGCGCGGGTGACGCCGGAAGTCGAGATCGCGGTTCCGGCAATAGAACCGATCCAGGTGCCCGTATGGCTGGTGACGCATCGCGAGCTCCATACCAGCCGGCGCATTCGACTGGTTTTCGACTTGCTGGCGGAATGGCTTGGTTAACAATATTGATATGCTGATGATTGCCAGACCTGCCGCCGGCGCGTGCATGCGTTAACGTTTGGCAGCGCAACATACTGTCGGCGCTGATCTTTTCATTGCCTTTTCGGATTCCCAATGCTGTTATGCGCGCCGAACGACTGGGGGCAGCATGAAGAATCGGGTCATTGGGTCAGCGCTGATTGCGGCGCTGTTGAGCAGCGTTTCGGGTCAACCGGCGCAGGCGCAGTTCAATGCACGGGATGCATTTGGCATCACAACCGACATCTTTCGGCTGGGAGTCGAGATCAATCGGGCCAATGCCGAGCAGGAGCGCGCCAATGCTGTGGTGCGTCAGCAGCAGCAGCAAGCCGCCCAAGCCGAAGCGAATTTCTATCGCCGGGTGCAGACCGCGCTCAAGACGCTGGGCTATTATACGATGAGCATCGACGGCGATCCGGGGCCGGGGACCAACCGGGCCATCGCCGAATACCAGGCCGCCTTTGATCTGTCCGGCGTCATGGATGACATGGCGCTCGATGCCCTTGAACGCCATGCAGCCCAGGGATGGCGCAGCAAGGACGAGGTGGCGGAGGCCAGCGCGGCCGGGTTCGCGGACCGCCAGAGCTATGTTGCCGCCAAAGGTGCCGGCTTTGCCGATGCAAGGCAGTTCCAGGCGGCGCAATCGGCCGGCTTTGCCGATGCGGAGAGCTTTGCGGCCTTCGAGCGGTCCGGCGCGGCGGACAAGGCCGGTTACGAGGCGCAGCTGGCCGCTGCCGAAAAGGCCGAGGAACTGACCGGGCAGTGCCTGGCCGGAGGCGATTGGCGGACAAGCCTGGCCAGTTGTCGCCTGGCGTCGGAGGCCTCGCCCAATGATGCGGCCCTGGCGCTGGCGCTGGACAAGGCGCTGGCCGATGCGCAGACCGGCCTGGAGGAGAGCGAACGCCAACTGACAGCAAAGAAGGCCGAAATGGCCAAGCTGCTGGCGGCCAAGGATGGGGTGGATGCCGAAGCGGTGACCCCGCTGCGGGTGGAAATCAACAGCCTTGTGGAAACCAATCTGCTGGCGGGCCTGCATCTGAAGGCCAGGGATTGCAGCAATCTTGTCGATCAGCAGGACTGGGACGCGGCCTTGCCGGCCTGTTATGCCGATACCGATGTGGGGACGCTGTCGGGCGCCGGCAGGGCCGAAGCCGATGCACTGGTGGCCGAACTGGCCGCAGGGCGCCAGAAGGCCGAGAGCGAACATGCCGCCGAACAGGCGCGCCTGGCCCAGGAGGCCGAGCGGCTGGCGCTTGCGGAGGCCAAGCAGGCGGCCAATGCGCTGTTGGCCCAGGTCAATGCCTATGCCGAGAATGGACGGACATTTGAACAGGGCGTAGCCATTGCCCGGGCGCTGGTTGCCATCAGGGCGTCGGTGGGTGGCAAGGACGCCGCCCGGATCAATGCGGACCATGCGGCGCTGAGCGAACTGGTCGAAGCCGATGCGGGCTTTGTGGCGGCGCGGGCCGCCATGGCAGAGGCCCAAAGCCAGGCCAGCCAGTCGGCGCTGGTGGTGGCGCGGCGCCAGGCCGAAATCATGGATGCCTTCATCCTCGCCTTTATCGGCACCAATGTGACTTCGGACAAGGTGGCCGACCTGTTGCCGGTCAGCGAGGCGCTCAGTGCGGCGCTGGCGGCAGGCAATGGCGAGGTGATCCTTTCCGCCCAGGCTGCGGCGCGGGAGCAATTGGCGGCGCTGGACCTGATGGGCCAGCTGGAGGCCTTCGGGGCCGCCTATGCGGCGCCACAGGTGTCGGCCGAAGCGGTTGAAGCGGCCGAGGCGGAAGCCGCCAATGCCCAGGCCGAGGCGGCCAATGCCGAACAGGCGCTGGCCATGGCACGGGCAGATGCCGGCGCCCTGCTCGATGCCATCGATGGTTTTGCCAGGTCCGGCGGCAATTTCGCCGACCCGATCGCGGTGGCCCGCGCCATTGCGCGCCTCAAGGCCAGCCTCGCCCAGCCACAGCTGGCGGAACTGACCAGCCGTGCCGACGATCTGGAGAGCCTGCTGGACGCGGATCCGGCCTTTGTCGCTGCCATGGCGGCGCTCGAGGCCAGCCAGGGCAGCGCCATGGCCAATGCCATTGCGCTGGCGCGCGAAGAGCTTGGGGAGATCAACCAATTCCTTCTGGCCCATATTGCCGCCAACCTGACCGATGACGCGATCGTGGACATTGTCGACCTGCAGGTGACGGTGGAAACGACGCTGGCCGCTGCGGACAGCGCCGCCACAGTGCAGACAAGGGACCGGGTGCTTGCGAGCATGACCGCGCTCAAGCTGGACCAGGACTTGCTGGCCCATGTAGCCGCCCAGCGGGCCAGCCGGGTTTCCGCCGGGGCAGAGGTGGCGCAGAACGGCCTCTCGGTGACGCCGGCCAATGCGGCACTCCTGGAGGGCGGGGCAGGCGACCTGCTGGTCCTGCGCCGCGCTGATGGATTGGCGCCGCACCTCACCTATAATCTCCTGGGACAACTGGCGGTCGATGGCGGCATTGCCTCGGCCTGCTGGGCGCATGCGACGCCGGACAATCCGCTGGCGCTGCTGATGGCGCGGCAGGACCTGCGGACCAGGGGCGTGCCGGCGCTGGAGCTGGTCGATTGCACAGTCGATATGGATGTCGACCTGGTGCTGTTGCGGCGCGGCGACTTCATCGCCAGCCCGCCCAGCCAGGCGTTGCATGTCGTTTCGGCGTTCGAAGAAGGACAGCTGGACCTGCTGTTGACCATTGAGGGCGCCATGGCCGATGCCGAAATGGCGCGCCTCAACGAGGAAAGCCAGCGGCTGGCCATGGCCGTCGACAATGGCACGGCCAGCGGTTTCGGGCTGATCTCGCTGAACGGAAACTCGGGCGCCATCTGCCCGGTGGTCGAGCGGATCGAGGCCCATCGGACGCCGCTGGTGCAGCGGGGCGATGCCATTGCCTTTGCCTTTACGGCACCGCGCCTGGGCACGCCGATGCCGATGGAAGCCGCCTTTGCTGCCGCGCAGCGGGGGCAATGCGCCGGCATCTATGCCGATGCGGCGACGCTCAAGACCTTCACCAGCGCTCTTGCCCGGATTGGCGCGGATTATGCCATGACCAGTGTCTGGGTCGATGCGGCCGAGGTGGATGCGGAAATGGCGCGCCTGGCGACGATCGAGGCCGAGCAGATCGAGCGGGCGGCCCGGGAGGCGCAGCAGAGGGAGGCCGAGGCGGCCATCCTGGCTGCGCAGACCGCCGACCAGAGAACCGCGCTTGAAATCAAGCAGGCAGAATTGCGCGCGCAGTATCAGGACCGGGCCGATGCCGGGCAAAAGGACATTGCCGACATGGTGCGTGCCATGGTGGGTTCAGGCAATGGCGGGCAATTGCGGGCCTGGTTCCCCGCAACCCATGACGCGCTTGCCCGTCTTGCCAATGACCGCTGGGTGATCACCGATCACACCACCGGGCTGGCCGATTACGGCACGGCCAGCTGGCAGAACCGCAGCGTCGACGCGGTGCTGGTCGAGGTGAACATGCAGCGCGAAAATGCGCTGGCGGGGGTCTATGGCGAGGACTGCTTTGTGCTCGGCTGGCTGGTTGATACCGAGTTCCGGGTACAGCGCGATCCGTTCGAGGCACGGTGTTCCGATGTCACCGCGCTCGAGACCTGGCAATCGGGCCGGGCCTTTGAAAGCGTCTGGAACCTGGCGGTGGAATAGAGGCTACGGAGCGGCGGCAAGTCCGCCGCTCCGGCTCTGTTCACTGTCTCCCGGGAGACGGTGACGTGAACCAGGCCGTTTCACCCCAGGTTGATGCTGTTCCGTCGCCCTTCCCCATGAGGGAGGGTAACAAGGCTCGGTCCTGCGGGTCGTAGCGGCGCTGGGGGAGGGCTCTGTGAGATACCGACACCCCCACCCTCATTCCCTCCCCTCAAGGGGGAGGGAAGCACAAGAGCCGATGGTCAGGCTGACGGTGAAATGATCCCGGTCTGCGAAGGCCAGTTTTCTGCGCTTCCGGCGCTCACGTCCCAAAAGTACGCTGCGCTCCGGGTCTGGAGAACCGGCATTTTCGCCTCAGCCTGAGCTGAATGTCGATACAGCCTGGGCCTGCCTCAGAGATCGCGCAGGAGGCGCGCCGGGCGGATCGACACGGCCCGCCAGATGGTCATGGCGCCCAGGAGCGCGGTGATGGCAATGGCCACGGCCAGTACCACCAGGATGATGTCGAGCTTGATGGTGAACTCCACGGCCAGCATCAGCCCGCTCACCACGCGTCCCAGGCCAATACCCAGCGCAAAGGCGGGCAGCGCGGCCAGCAGGGCCAGCAGCAGATATTGCAGCGCCGCAGTGGCAATCAGTTCGAGGCGGGTGGCGCCCAGGACCTTGGTGATGACCGCATCGGCCTCGCGCTGGCGGCGGCCGGTGGAAAGGCTGCCGATGAGAACGAGCAGACCATTGCCGACGGCCAGGCTCCCCACCAGGCTCGCGGCAAAGGACAATTGCCCCAGCGCATCGGTCACCTGCTTGAGCGTGTCGCCGACCGCGATGAAGCGGATATCGGGCAATTGGCTGGCCAGCAGGCGGCCCACATCCTCCTCGGCGCCCGGTGCGGCCGTGACGGCGGCAAAGAGCGTCGTGGGATAGTTTTCGATGACACCCGGCGAGAAGGTGGCGAGAAAATCGATGCCACCCTGCCAGGAATAGTCGCGGAAGCTGGCAATGGTGACGGTTACCGGTTCACCGAAGATGGAGAAGGTGAGGGTATCGCCCAGTTCGACGCCCAGACCATGGCGAAGGCTCTGGTGCAGGCTGACAAGGGCGGGGCCGGAATGGTCGGGCGCCCACCATTGGCCGGCCGTCACGCGCGATGAGGCGGGCAGAAGGGTGCGGAAGGTGAGCGGGACTTCGCCGGCCAGCAGGAAGGTGGCCTCCGGCCCCCGGGTGACCAGGTCGGCCGCAGGGGTTCCCGCCACGTCGATGAGGCGGCCGCGCAGCATGGGCGTCGAGACAAAGCGGGTCATGCCATTGCCGCCCGCGGCCAGGGTTTCGAGCTGCGCCACCTCGTCGGGAAACAGGTCGGAGCCGACCAGGGTCGGGGCGTCGAAGGCCGAGGCGCCGAGGAATTCCTGCTGCAGATTGGTCTGCATGACCAGCACCACGATCAGCATGGCCAGCGCCATGCCGGCCGAAACGGCGACGGCGGCAGCGTTCTGGCCGGACACCGAGATATTGCGGATGGCATGGCGCCAGATGCGCGGTCCTGCCTCGGGCAGACGGGACAGGCCGGCCTGGACCAGGCGGATGAACAGCTGGAACAGTATGGCGCCAAGGGCGCTGGCAAGGCCGAAGGCGGCCACCAGGCCGGCATCACCGGTCATGGCCCAGGCGAGGAGGAAGAAGGCGATTATGGCCGCGATGAGCGGCAGGACCGGCCAGGAGAGCAGCAGACCCTGCCAATCGACCGGGGGCGCGTCGAGCCCCTTGGAGCGGAACAGCAGCACCGGGCGGATGGTCTGGGCCTGCTGCAGGGGCAGATAGGCAAAGGCAAAGGCGGTGACCAGGCCCGTGCCGGCGGCCACCAGCAAGGGCTGGAGATGAATGGCGGGCGCGAGTTCGATACCCACGGCGGTCCCGATCGAGGGCAGGATGAACCAGGCGATGCTGGCCCCCGCCACAAGGCCGATGCCGACACCCACCAGCGCCAGCGCCGCGACCTGGGCGAGGAAATGGACAAAGACACGCGAGCGATTGGCGCCGATGGAGCGCAATATGGCGATGACGCCGGAGCGCTCGGCAATATAGGCCCGCATGCCGGTCCAGACGCTGACGCCGCCGATGAGCAGCGAGCCAAGGCCCACAATCAGCAGAAACCGCATGAAGAGGTCGTAATAGCGCACCATCTGTCCCAGGCCATCGCGGGCCGAACGGACGGTCCAGCCGCTGGAGCCGAATTGTTCGATGGCGCTGGCCAGCCCGGCCTCGACATCGCGGTCGGCGAGCAGGATCTTGTAGCGATACCAGGTGCCCAGGCCAGGCAGCGGCGAGGTGCGGTCGCTGACGACGCCGAAACCATCCATGCCGATCAGGGTTGGCAGACCGAGGCGGAAACCGCGCACGGGGGCGTCGGGTAGTGCGGCCAGCGTGCCGCGCACCGAAAATTCCGTGCCACCCAGGCCGAAACTGTCGCCAATGCCGATGCCCAGCTGATCGAGCATGATGCCATCGACCAGTGCCCCGTGGACGCCGTTCACCTCGGCGAGGAGGGTGGTGACATCCTGGCCCGGCGCCAATTGCGGGCTCCTGACCGATCCAAGCAATGGATAGCCGGGCCCGACGGCGCTGACATCGGCAAAGGCCTCGTCGGCAAAGGTTTCCGCACGCAGATTGGTGTCGGTGACCGCGACCATAGTGCCCAGGGACTGCATGGCGGCCAGTTCCTCGGGGGTCGCCAGGCGGTCGGCACGAGACAGCTCGATATCGCCGCCCATGATCTCGGCCGCACCGATCTCGATGGCGCGGGTAATGCTGGTGCCCACCGAATTGACGCCGGCGATCAGGGCGGTGCCGACGGAAAGGCAAACGACGAGCAGCAGGAAGCGCCGCAGATCGCCGCGCATGTCCAACAGGCCAATGCGGATGGCCGGCCAGAGACCGCCCATTAGCGGGTCACCGATTTCTTGGTCACGGGCTTGCCGGCGGGCGCTTGCCTGGCGGCAGTGGTTTCGGTGAGCTGGCCCTGGGTCATGGTGAAGACGCGATCGGCCCGGGCTGCCAGGGCCGGATCATGGGTGATGAGCACCACGGCGGTGTTGTTGCGCCGTGCCAGGTCAAACATCAGCTCGACCACCACGGACCCGGTTTTCTGGTCGAGATTGCCGGTGGGTTCATCGGCCAGCAGCAGGGGCAGGTTGGCAACCGTGGCGCGGGCGAGGCCAACGCGCTGCTGCTCGCCCCCCGACAGGGCGGTCGGGCGATGCTCGAGACGATCTCCCAGGCCGACGACAGCGAGCGCCGCCGCGGCCTTTTCGCGGATCTGCGCCATGGACAGGCCGGGTTCGGCGATTTCGAGCGCCAGGCCGACATTGTCCAGCGCACTGAGCGAGGGAATCAGATGAAAACTCTGGAAGACGATGCCCAGCGTATGGCGGCGGAACCGGGCCAGCGCGTCCTCGTTCATCCCGCCCAGATCGGCGCCATTGACCATGACGCTGCCGCCCGTGGCCTTTTCGAGCCCCGCCAGCAGCATCAGAAGCGAGGTCTTGCCACTGCCCGACGGGCCAACAATGGCAACCACTTCGGCAGGGGCGACAGTCAGGGAGACCTTGCGCAGGATGTGCAGGGGACGCCCGGCGATCTCCAGGCTGTAGTCCACGTCGCGCGCATCAATGATCGGTCCATTGGACATGATCAGTCTTCCCCCCTCGCCGGTCCGGGCCGACGCTCTTGCGTCTTGTCCCAGGATTTCACCTCATAGTGGTTGGTTGATTCGTAACAAAGCCGTCAATTGCTGGATATTTTTAACGGTGAGAGTGCAAGAGTACCGGTATTCATGTCGGCGAGCGGCATCTGAGGGGGTAAATGTGACAAACTGGCTGCGGGCGGCAATGGTCGCACTGGCGCTTTCAATGCCGGCATCGGCGCTGGTTCCGGCCCAGGCCGCCCAGAGCGAGCTTGACCTGCTCACCTCCTATATCGGGGATTGGCGCGGCGAGGGCGCGCTGGTGGGCGGCGATCAGCCCGAACCATTTCGGTGCCGGCTGGGCGTCTCGCAGGGCAACCTGCTCAAGATCAACTATACCGGGCGCTGCTCGCTGGTGAATGCCACGCTCTCGATCAGCGGCACCATCGCCTATAATGACCAGGCCGGCCAATACGAGGCCGCCATGAGTTCCAATGCGGGCTATACGGGCCTGGCCATCGGGCGGCAGTCGGGGGGCAGGATCAGTTTTGACCTGCGCGAGCAGGCAAAGGACCGCGCCGGCAGCGACGTGCGCATCGGCGCCCGCATCCTGCTTGTGGGCGACAGCATCACGGTCGATTTCGAGGTCGAGTTCAACAATTCGGGTGACGTGCTGACGGCGAGCGTGCCGTTCAGCCGGTAGCCAGCGACAGACCTCGCTGAAGTCGTGATCCGTGCACTTGCTGCACGGGGTCAAGTTGTGACAAATCCATAGGGTTGGCTGCGGCGCCGCCAACTGTATTCTTGCCCTGTCTGGACTGCTTGAGTTGCCCTGGTAACGGCGCTATGATTTCCCCGAATACTCTCGGGGGACGGGTATGCGTCTGTTCAAGCGGCGACTTGCGCTCGTTGTCGGTGTATCCGAATACGAACACATGCAGACGTTGCCGCTCTGCAAGAACGACGCCCAGGACATGGCCGCGAGCCTGGACATCATGGGCTTCGATGTGTCTCTGGTCCTCGATCCTACCGAGGCCGAGCTTCGGGCCTGTGTCAGCGATTTCGTCTCCCTTGAGGAAAGCGCCCATCTGGCCCTGATCTATTTCTCGGGCCACGGGCTGGAGGACGGCCGCCGAAACTACCTTTTGGGGCGGGATGCGGATATGAGCGCCACGCGGGGCGACAGTCCGCCTGGTGTGGAATTCGCCAATGAATTCAAGAAACTGACCAAATTATCGGACAGGACAATCGGCATTCTCGATACCTGCCGGAATGAGTTGCCGCAGCCCGTTGCGCCGGCAAGCCCACCTTCGCGCCGCAAGGCCGCCGTCGTGCAGCGCGAGGAAAAGCCTCCTGCAGAGCTTGAGGATATTGCCAAGTCCGCAACCGGGGAGGCCTATCAGGCCGACCTGAGCGACGTCTCCGAAGCGGTCGTGCTCTATGCTGCGGCGTCCGGCGATTCAGCACGACAGGGCCGGGGGAGGCACAGCTATTTCACCGGAGCACTGCTCAATTACATCGACATTCCCGGCCTCACGGTGGCCGACATGTTCGGCAAGGCCCGGGACGACGTTATCGCGCAAACCAGCCAGACTTCCAGCGGCGAACCCATTCCGCCGCAGGTTCCGTGGACGGAACAGTCGAGCGGCAGCGCGCCTTTCGTCCTTAGGGGCCGGTCGTGGACCACGGCGTTTGCCCTGACCGGGCTTGGCCTGCTCGCCTATTATCTCGCGCATTTTTTCCAGGTCTGGCGGCCGCTTCCCCTCGTGGCGGATGGTGCCGGCATTTATGTCGGGCTGTTGTTCTCGTTGCTGGTCGGCTTCGGGGTCTGGCGCTGGGGCGGCATTCAGGCCAGGCCCTTGCTGGTGACGGCCCTGACCGCCCTGGTCTGGGCGGCGCTGGAATTCCTGTTGGCGAGCCCGGCGCCGAACGGGAAGGTTCTGGCCAGCTATCCGGATTTCCTGCCGGC
>CBFGTF010000074.1:0-13650 GCA_965651655.1 uncultured Devosia sp. | reverse complement strand
AGGCGTTGACGTCTTCGATCGACACGCCCAGTTCGTCGGCGATGAAGTGGCAGAACCGCGAAGAATCCAGCACACCTGCCATGCCGATCACCTTGTTGGCAGGCAGGCCGGAGAACTTCTGCAGCGCCCAGACCATGGCATCGAGAGGGTTGGTGATGCAGATGACGAAGGCGTTGGGGGCATATTTGGAAATGCCGGCGCCAACCTGCTCCATCACCTTGAGGTTGATTTCGAGCAGATCATCGCGGCTCATGCCGGGCTTGCGCGGCACGCCGGCAGTGACGATCACCACGTCAGCGCCTTCGATGTCCTTGTATTCGGACGTGCCCTTCATCTTGACGTCGAAGGACTGGGTCACCGCCGACTGGGCGATATCAAGGGCCTTGCCCGGCCCCACGCCGTCGACCACGTCGAACAGCACGACGTCACCGAGTTCCTTCTGAGCCGACAGCAGGGCCAGCGTCCCGCCGATCTGACCTGCACCGATAAGGGCAATCTTCTTGCGCGCCATAAATCCTCATCCCGGACTGCGTTGAATTGGCGCACGTCTTAACCCTGTCGGGGGAGCCGGGCAAGTGAACCCTTCGTCGTAAAGCCGAAATCTGCCTTGCTCATGGGCGATGGGGGTATGCCTTTTGGGCATTGGTCATACTATTGCTCAGCTTCGGACGCAGCCGCGTCTCTCAGCCCCTTGCCCAGATACTCCTCCGACTGCATCTCGGTGAGGCGTGACAGCGTGCGCTGGAACTCGAAGGCGGTCTTGTCGTCGGCACCCAGGTCTTCGAGCGGCACGGCAAAGCTGGCGGCGAGCTTTACACCCCGGTCGTAGAGCGAGTCGATGAGGAGGATGAAGCGCTTGGCCGCGTCGGACCGGGTGCGGTCCATCTGGCGGACATTGTCGAGCACGATGGAATCGAACTGATGGGCAATCCGCACGAAGTCGCGCGTGCCCAGCGGCTTTTCGCAGAGATCGGAGAAACCGAAACGCGCCGCGCCCATGGCCATGAGCGGCACCGGAATTTGCCGTCCGATACTTTCGACCACGCCAGGGGCTCCCGGCTCGCCGCCGGTGATGCGTAACCACATCTGGTCCATCGCAGCTTTGACCTCCGGCCCCGTACCGAAGGCATAGACATGCTGGCCGGCGAACTTGAGTCGCCTATAGTCCTGCTGGCTGGGCAGGTCCGCGACGACCGTCTTCTCTTTCAGCAGGGCAATGAAGGGCAGGAACAACTGACGGTTGAGGCCGTCCTTGTAGAGCCCATCGGGCACCACGTTGGAGGTAGCGACCAGTGTCACTCCACCGGCGAAAAGTTTCGAGAACAACCGGTCCAGCAGCATGGCATTGGCAATGTCATGTACATGGAATTCGTCGAGGCAAAGCAGGCGCAGGCCGGATTTGAGGATGGGCTTGACCACCGCCTCGACCGGATCGGCATCGTCGTCCTTGCCGCGCGGGGATTTGCGGAAAGCGGCAATCCCGGCATGCACCTCGTCCATGAATTCATGGAAATGCACGCGGCGCTTTTCGCGGAATGGCACGGCGGCAAAGAAGAGGTCCATCAGCATGGTCTTGCCGCGACCCACCTCGCCATGGAGGTAGAGACCGCGCACCGCTTCCGCCGATTTTTCGAAAAAGCCGAAAACGCGCTTGGGCTTGCGGGAGACGAGATCGTGGAGGACCCGGTCGAGTTCGCGCGCCGCGTCCACCTGAGCCGGATCGGACGTCAGCGCACCCCGGGCGACGAGATCGTCATAGGCGGCGCGGACGGGGGATTTCTGAGTGGAAGATACCATCAACAACTACCGTGCCGCCCTCGGGCCTGACCCGAGGGCCTGCTGCCACACCCATTGCGTTGAGAGTGGCCCCCGGGTCAAGCCCGAGGAGCGGCAAAGCGGCGAATGCAGGGCTGGAATAGGAAAAGCCGGCCTTTGCAGGCCGGCTTTCGAAAACTCAACGGGCCATCGAAACGGCCTGGCCGCCACCCATGGTGCCGATATAACGGCCACCCGAGGGAGCGAGGAAAGCGGCAATATTGCCGTTTTCATCATAGAGCTGGAGCTGGCTGCCCACCTGCTGCCAACCAGTGACCGAGGCAATCTGCGGCACGGTGCAGCCCGGCGCCGAGGCGCGATAGTAATTGGTGCCGGTCTTGGCGGTGAGCGGCAGGTTCAGCCGGCAGTTCTGCCCTGCGGCCACCACGTTCCAGGCGCCTTCCGGACCGGTGGAAACACCCGTCGTCAGCGGCTGGCCGACCGTGACGATGGAACTGTTGGTTCCCGCACCCGGGGCCGTGGTGCTGGCCGTCGCCGTGGTCTGGCCGCCCAGCACCGGCTGGCCGGAAAGGCCCGGTGCCGGCGTACCGGTGGCTCCAATAGCCGGCAGCGTGGTCTGCTGCACGGTGGAGTTCTGTACCGGCTGCAATTGCTGGGGCTGGCCCACAACATTGAGATTGGCGGTATTGGTCCGGCTGGTCGGAGAACATGCCGCCACCAGAAGGGCGACGGCTGCCAGGCCGACAATGGATGAAGCGCCGCGCTTCCAATCCTGCATTGATCACTCCTGCCGCTAGGCTTAATGCACATTAACACTTGTGGCGGCTTATACCCAATGCCTCCACCCGGTTCAATCGCCCGTCCCGCATAAGAGGGGCTCTCACACCAATGTGGCCGATTTCAGTACATCGGCCGCCGAACTGGGTGCCAATCCGACCCTTATCTCATCGGCCGGTGCCATCCATGTCCTTGAGCAGATCCTGAGCAAGCAGGGTCGCGTCGGCGGCCTCGTCCTCGGGGACCTCAACCACAAACCCCTCAGGGCCGAAAAGGTTCGGCACCCCCGGCAATCCACCCTCTCGCGGATCAAGCGGATGAAAGCCATGGGCGCGCAGGGCGACAATCAGCACCAGCGCCTGGGATTGGCTCTTGACCTGGATGATGGGGGCAAAACGCATATCGGCTCCTTGTTCGGCGCCAATGGTGGCCGAGTGCGATGCGCGCGGCAAGTCCATGAGCGCGCCAAGACCCCAACTCTCCCAGCATCTTCCCATCGACATCGACGGGCAGCTGGTCGATCTCGACCTTGTGCGCCGCCCCCAGTCTGGATCGTTTTTCAAGGACCTGCGGCCGGGTCTGGCCGTGCGCAATCGGTACTCGATCGGCATGTCGCACTTGCCAGCTCTGCCGCCTTGCCAAGCCGTCATCGAAATGCTGCACTGCCCCAGGTCTCACCGCATGGTGATTTGTCCCAAGGCGCCGAGACCCGCCAGGATACTGACACACACCTTCTGCCGGAGCAGGAATGGGCGCCTATATCATCCGTCGCCTTTTGCTGATGATCCCCACCGTTTTCGGCATAATGGCGGTCTCATTCCTGATCACCCAGTTTGCCCCGGGCGGCCCTGTCGAACAGGCCCTTGCCAATCTCTCGGGCCAGAATTCCTCCATTGCCGAGCGGATCACCGGCAGCGAGGCAGGCGATTTCGCGGCCCAGCCCGGCCAGGGCGGCAATTCGAGCTATCGCGGCAGCCAGGGCCTGTCGCCCGAACTGGTAGCCCGCATCGAAAAGCAGTTCGGCTTCGACAAGCCGCCGCTCGAGCGCTTCTTCTCCATGATCGGCAATTACCTGCGCTTCGATTTCGGCGAGAGCTACTACCGTGACATCTCGGTGATCGACCTGGTGCTCGAAAAGATGCCGGTCTCGATCTCGCTGGGCCTGTGGATGACGCTGATCGCCTATGCCGTCTCCATCCCCTTGGGCATCGCCAAGGCCATCCGCGACGGATCACGCTTCGACGTCTGGACCTCGACCATCGTCATCATCGGCTATGCCGTTCCGGGGTTTCTCGTCGCCATCGCCCTGGTCGTGCTTTTTGCCGGAGGGTCCTTCTGGTCGATCTTTCCGCTGCGCGGCCTCACCTCGCCGGGCTTTGACAGCTTCCCCTGGTGGCGGCAGCTGCTCGACTATTTCTGGCACCTGGTCCTGCCCATCATCGCCATGGGCCTCGGGGCCTTCGCCACCGCTACGCTCCTGACCAAGAATTCCTTCATGGACGAGATCGGCAAGCAATATGTGGTGACCGCGCGGGCCAAGGGTCTTTCCGAACGCCAGGTGCTCTACGGCCACGTCTTCCGCAACGCCATGATGCTGATCATCGCCGGCTTCCCCGGCGCCTTCATCGGGGTCTTCTTTGGCGGCTCGCTCTTGATCGAGACCATATTCTCGCTCGACGGGCTGGGCCTGCTCGGCTTCCAGTCGGTGGCCAATCGCGACTATCCGGTGGTCTTTGCCACGCTCTACATCTTCTCCCTGCTCGGGCTCATCATCGGGCTTGTCTCGGACCTGGCCTATATGTGGGTCGACCCTCGGCTCGACTTCGAGGGCCGCAACGTATGAGCGCCGTGTCCGAACCCATCCCCGGCAGGGCCCCACTCCTTTCGCCCATCAATATGCGGCGGCTCGCCAATTTCCGCGCCAATCGTCGCGGCTGGTGGAGCCTGTGGATCTTCCTCGTGCTCTTCGTCCTGACCCTGGGCGCTGAATTCATCGCCAATGACCGGCCCATCCTCGTCGCATACAAGGGCGAAGTGCTGGTGCCTGCGCTGGTCGACTATCCGGAGTCGAAATTCGGCGGATTCTTCGCCACCACCAATTTCCGCGACCCCTTCATCGCCGATGAGATCGAAGCAAACGGCTGGATGCTCTGGCCCCCGATCCGCTTCAGCCACGGCACGGTTGATCCCTATATCGCCTTCCCCGGCGCCAATCCGCCCAGTTGGCTGCTGAGCCGTGACCAGCTGTGCCAGCGCTATCCCCTGGGCATCGAGGACCCCGACTGCGTCCCGGGTAATTATCACTTCCTGGGCACGGACGACCGCGGGAGAGACGTCCTGGCGCGCCTCATCTATGGCTTCCGCATTTCCATTCTTTTCGGCCTCATCCTCACTATCGCCTCTTCCGTCGTCGGGGTCGCCGCTGGCGCCATGCAGGGTTATTTCGGCGGTTGGGTCGACCTGATCGCCCAGCGCCTGATCGAAATCTGGACCTCTATTCCCGCGCTTTACCTGCTGCTCATCATCTCGTCTGTCATAGCCCCCAGCTTCTGGGTCCTTCTCGGCATCCTGCTGCTGTTTTCCTGGGTCACCCTGGTCGGCATTGTCCGAGCCGAATTCCTGCGCGCCCGAAATTTCGAGTATGTGAATGCGGCGCGAGCGCTCGGTGTCTCGAACCGCACCATCATGTGGCGCCACCTCCTGCCCAATGCCATGGTCGCCACCCTCACCTTCATGCCCTTCATCCTGTCGGGCTCGGTGGCGACGCTCACCTCGCTCGACTTCCTCGGCTTCGGCCTGCCCCCCGGCTCACCTTCGCTGGGGGAACTGCTGGCCCAGGGCAAGAACAACCTCCAGGCCCCATGGCTGGGCCTCACCGGCTTCCTCACCATCGCCATCATGATGACCCTCCTGGTCTTCATCGGCGAAGCCATCCGCGACGCCTTCGATCCCAGGAAGACGTTCCGATGACCACCCCCCTCCTCTCAGTCCGCGACCTCACGGTCAGTTTCGGCGCCTTCGAGGCGGTGCGCGATGTGTCCTTCGACATCGCGCCCGGCGAAACCCTGGCGCTGGTGGGCGAGAGCGGCTCGGGCAAGTCGGTGACGGCCCTTTCGGCGCTGCGCCTGCTGCCCCCCAATGCCCATCTCGACGGCAGCATCCGCTTCGAAGGGCAGGACCTGGTCGGCGCCGATGACGCCACTCTACGCTCGGTGCGCGGCAATCGTATCGGCATGATCTTCCAGGAGCCCATGTCGTCGCTCAATCCGGTGCACACGATCGGCCGTCAGATCGGGGAAGCCCTCGCCATCCACCAGGGCCTGCGCCGCAACGCCGCCCGTGCCCGCACCCTGGACCTGCTCGACGCCGTGGGCATCCCCAATCCGGCCTCGCGCCTCGATGACTATCCGCACCAATTGTCCGGCGGCCAGCGCCAGCGCGTCATGATCGCCATGGCCATCGCCAATGATCCCAAACTGCTGATTGCCGACGAACCGACCACGGCGCTGGACGTCACCGTGCAGGCGCAGATCCTCGACCTGCTCAAGTCCCTGCAGCGCCAGCACGGCATGGCCATGCTGTTTATCACCCATGATCTCTCCATCGTCCGGCGCATAGCCGACCGCGTCTCGGTCATGACCGGCGGCAACATCGTCGAAAGCGGTCATGTCCAGTCTGTTTTCGACGCCCCGCAGCACGACTATACCAGGCACCTGCTCGCGGCGGCCCCGCGCGGCGAACCCCAGGCGCCGCAGGCAGATGCCCCAACCATCCTCCAAGCCAGCGGCCTCAAGGTCTGGTTTCCGGTCAAGCGCGGCCTCCTGCGCCGGACCGTCGGCCATATCCGCGCCGTCGATGGCGTCGACCTGTCCATCCGCAGGGGCGAAACGCTCGGCATTGTGGGCGAAAGCGGCTCGGGCAAGTCCTCGCTGGGCTATGCCCTCCTGCGCCTGATCCCATCGCAGGGCCGCATCGTTCTGCTTGGCAATGACGTGCAGTCGCGCTCCTGGCGCGCGCTCCGGCCCCTGCGCAGGCATATGCAGATTGTCTTTCAGGACCCCTTCGGCTCGCTGAGCCCGCGCATGTCCGTGGGCCAGATCGTCGAGGAAGGTCTGGGCGTCCACATGCCAAGGCTTTCCCCTGCCGAGCGCGCCGAAAAGGTCGCCGCCGCCCTGCGCGAGGTTGGCCTCGACCCGGCCATGACGTCCCGCTACCCCCATGAATTTTCCGGCGGCCAGCGCCAGCGCATCGCCATTGCCCGGGCCCTGGTGCTCGAACCCGATTTCCTCGTGCTCGACGAACCGACATCGGCGCTGGACGTGTCCATCCAGTCCCAGGTCATCGACCTGCTGCGCGCCGTGCAGGCGCGGCGCCAATTGAGCTATCTGTTCATCAGCCACGACCTGCGCGTCGTCCGCGCCCTCGCCCACCGCCTTGTCGTCATGCGCAACGGACAGGTGGTCGAGGAGGGTCTTGCCGCCGACATCTTCGCCAACCCGCAGCACCCCTATACGCGCGAACTCCTGGCCGCCGCCCTCGGCCTGGCCCCGCCGGGAACCGTGAACACCGGCACATTGCCCTCCCCCCAGGGAACCGAATAACCTCTCGTCCGAACATCCACGCGGAGCCGCACCATGACGCTCTCTTTCAAGACCACCTCGCTCCTTGCTTCCGGCCTGCTGGTCCTTGCCATGGCGGCGCCTGCCACGGCCCAGACCGCCACCGATGTCTGGACCAATTCCTTCACCCTGGAAGGCGAGGCCAAATATGGGCTCGACTACACCCATTTCGACTATGTCAATGTCGACGCGCCCAAGGGCGGCACGGTGCGCATGGGCGATCTGGGCGGATTTGACACCTTCAATCCCATCCTCCCCAAGGGCGAACCGGCCGGTGGCATCGGCCTCCTCTACGAAACGCTGATGGGGCCTTCGGCAGACGAGAACAACACCTATTATGTCCACCTGGCCGAAGCCCTCAAGATCGCTCCGGACTATGGCGCCGTCACCTTCCGCATGGACCCCGACGCCCGCTGGCACGATGGCGAACCGGTGAAGGCCGAAGACGTTGTCTGGACCTTCGAAAAGCTGATCGAGGTCAATCCGGACCGCGCCCAATACTACTCCAACATCACCTCCGCCGAGGTCACCGCGCCGGGCGAGGTCACCTTCACCTTCGACCAGACCAACAATCGCGAACTGCCGCTGATCCTCGGACAGCTCCTGGTGCTGCCTCAGCATTGGTGGGAGGGAACGGATCCGGAAGGCAACCAGCGCAACATTGCCGATTCCACGCTCGAACCGCCCCTCGGCTCCGGCCCCTATCGCCTCGCCAGCTTCGAAGCCGGCCGCTCCATCACCTATGAGCGCGTCGAGGACTATTGGGGCGCCGATCACCCCACCCAGGTCGGGCAGAACAATTTTGACGAATACCGCATCGAATATTTCCTCGACCTCACGGTCATGTTCGAGGCCTTCAAGGCCGACCAGTTCGACTGGTGGAGCGAGAACCAGGCCCGCCGCTGGGCCACTGCCTATGATTTCCCGGCCGTCACCGATGGCCGCGTGATCCAGGAACTCTTCCCCCAGGACTACAACGGCTCTGGCGTGCTGGTGGGCTTCGTCATGAACCTGCGCCGCGACAAGTTCGCCGATCCGCTGGTGCGCGAGGCCCTCAACTATGCCTTCGACTTCGAGGAACTGAGCAACACTCAGTTCTACGGCCAGTATGAACGCATCGACAGCTTCTTCTTCGGCCTGCCCTTCAAGTCGAGCGGCCTGCCTGAAGGCGAGGAGCTCGACGTGCTCGAAAGCGTCCGCGACCTGGTCCCGGCCAAGGTGTTCGATACGCCCTATACCAACCCCGTCAGCGGCGATCCGGCAAAGCTGCGCGCCAACCTGCGCACCGCGCTCGATCTGTTCACCCAGGCCGGCTACAGGCTCGAGGGCAATCGGATGCTGGATCCCGATGGCCAGCCTTTCAGCTTCGAAATCCTGCTCAACGGCCCCACCATTGAGCCGGTGGCGCAAAACCTGGTCACCAACCTCGCCCAGATCGGGGTCACCGCCAGCATCCGCACCGTCGACAGCCCGCAATTCATCAATCGTGCCCGCAGCTTCGATTACGACATGATCTATGCCGGTTGGGCCCAGTCCTATTCGCCGGGCAATGAACAGCGCTTCTTCTTTGGCTCCTCCACCGCCAATTCCGAGGGCGCGCAGAATTATGCCGGCATCGCCGATCCAGCCGTCGATGCGCTGATCGAACAACTGATCGTTGCCGATGATCGCGACACCCAGATCGCCATCACCAAGGCGCTGGACCGCGTGTTGCTGGCCAAGCACTTCGTCATTCCCAGCTACACGTTGCGCACCACGCGCTCGGCCCGCTGGGACCGCTTCAGCCGCCCCGAAGAACTGCCCGAATTCTCCTCCGGCTTCCCCTCACTCTGGTGGTGGGACGAAGCCAAGGCGGAAAAGACAGGCGGGGCTACGGCGCAGTAGGCCGCCGAAACAAGCCACTGGGGGCGCCGCGTCACCCCACCCTCAATCCCTCCCCATCAAGGGGAGGGAGGCGCAGGACCGATGCGCCGCTGTTCATCTCCTCCCTCCCCCTTGTGGGGAGGGTAGCGTCGCTAGGCCGTCAGGCCCTAGCAGAGCCAGGGTGGGGGTGCTTGTGGACCGATATCTCACCCACACAATCCCTCCCTCGGGCTCGACCCGAGCCCGGAGCCGTGTGTGAGAAAATCAAGGATGGCGACAACGCTGCAGCGCGGACGCCTCAATAGTCCTGCTCGAAGAACACCCCGACGCTGGAATTGCCATCCGCCCCGGCAGAGCCCCGGACGGTCAGGTCCTCGGTGACATCGAGATTGATCGTCACCTTGGACTGCCCGTTGGCGCCAGCAGTGACCCCGAGATAGACATTGTCCTGGATATAGGTACCGGCCTGCACCCCGACATTGCCCTGGTCGTCGGTGACCACGTCGAGATCAGCCAGGCCCGCCGCGCCGCGCAGGCTGTCAACCAGCCCTCCGCCACCGCCACCCACCAGTTCAGCCGCCGCCGCCGCCAGTTGCGCCAGTTGCAGCGGCGAGAGTTCGCCCATGGAGCGGTTGAAGATCAGCCGGCTCAGCACCTCGTCCTGCGGCAGGGTGGGGTTGGAGCTGAAACTGATGTCAGGCGCCGATGCCCGGCCCGACAGCGTCACGAACACGGTGATGCCATCGCCTTCGGTGCGCGCCACGAAATTGAGCTGGGGATCGAGATCGCCCACCAGCGTCACCGTGCCGGTCTCGAAGATCACCCTCTGCCCCAGGATCGACAGACGGCCGCGGATCAGGGTGAAGGCGCCCACCGGCTGGATGGCGTTGATCGGCCCGGTCAGCCGCACGGACCCGCCCACTTCCGCATCAAGTCCGCGTCCGCGAACGAAGATCTGGTTGGGCGCATCGACCGTCACGTCAAGCTGCATCTGCGGCCCCCCGCTGCCCGCGGCGATGCCGGTGCGCTCGTTGATCCGGGCGCGGTCCAGCGTCTGCGCCACATCGGCAGGGGTCCGCAAATGCTCGACATCGATCAGCTGAGCGCCTCCACCCAGACCTTCGGGCACGGTGATATTGGCGTTCTCAACCAGCACATTGCCCGACAGGAGCGGCGCCCCTGTCAAATTGCCGCTCAGCGTCAACCCGCCCGACAGGGTCGCGACGAACAATTCTCCATCGGCATAGCGGGCGGAGTTGATATTGACCGAGAGATTGGCCGGCAGGTCCCCCGTGAGCCCCACGCTACCGGATGCCGAAACGCTGCCGCCCGTCGCCAGACTGGCCGTCAGGCTCTCCACATTGGCCCTGTCGCCCGACAGCTGCACCCGTCCGGCAATGCCGGTGAGCCGCAGGTTGAGTTCAGGATCGACATAGCCAGCCCCGCTGGTCGAGACCACGCCGGAAAATTGCGGGCTGGAGAGCGAGCCGCCAATACGCGCATCAAAATTGGCTGTCCCGGACACCTGCGCACCGCGCTCGGCGACGAAGCGATTGGCCAGCGACAGCGGGGCGGAACCGGTCAGCGACAGCGCCATGCCATTGCCCGCAAGCGGCACCTGCCCCGATCCGCTGATCGCGAGCCCGCCATTGCCATTGGCCGTCAGGCTCTGCAGCCGCACCACCTGATCGGCATAGCTGCCCGAAGCAACAAGCGTCAGCGGCGTAATGCCGAAGGGCGCAATAGCACTGGCGCCGATCCCCTCGGCACGAATTTCGAAATTCACCTGCGGGTCAGACGCCTCGCCCGATACCACGGCCCGCCCATTGACCGTGCCCGAAAGACCCAGTTCCGGTGCCACCGCATTGGCGATGGAGAGCGGAAGCGCTGAAATATCGACCACCATGTCAAGCGTCGTGCCTGCCGTGCCGGTCGCCGAAATGCTGCCCGACCCGACATTGAAACGCAGTGCGTCGAGACTCACGCTCTGCCCACGCACCACCAGCGCCGTCGGATTGGCAAGCTGCGCGGAAAGCGCGCCCTGCACCAGATTGGCGCGATCCAGCGCCAGGCGATATCCGCCCTCGATGGGCTCGAGCGCCCCCCGAAGGTCGATATCGGTTCCCGTGGCCAGGGCGGCCTGCGCATCAAAGCTCGTGGTCTGGCCGCTCTGGCTGGCGCGGGCATTGAGTGTATCGATCTCGACGCCTCCGGCCACCACATCGCTGGCTGTCGCCGTGCCATTGACCACCGGCACCCCGAAGAGATCGGCAATACCCGCAGAGAGGTCCGCGCGACCCACCGCAATGTCGTTGATCCGCAAGTTGGACACATTGGCGGTAATCCCCGCCCCCTGCCCGCTCTCCTGAGGCGTCAGCTCGATGGCCGCATTGACCGCCCCCGAGGCATCGGCCAGCAGCAGCGCCGCCGCCAGGGATACATCGCTCGCCGCCACGTCGAGCCGCCCGTCGATCAGGCCGGTCTCGACCATGCGGGCGAGTTCGCCCGAAATCCGCGTGCCGGCAATCTCGAAATTGATGCCGGAAAGCACCTGCCGGAGGTCATCGGTCTCGAAATGCGTTGCCAGTGTCGCCCTGTGCCCGTCCAGCATCGCTGCACCGGTAACGTCGCCATCAATGGCGCCGTCGAGCAGCGTGGCGGCCACCCCGATCTTGGCATCACGCAACCCATAGCGCCCCAGCTGGCCATTGGGCACCTGTCCATCCAGCACCAGCATCAGCGGCGCATCCGCCCCCGTCCTGCGCGCTGAACCGCGCACCGCCAGCGCTCCGCTGGCTTCATCCGAGATCAGCGCCAGATCACTGAGGTCGAGGGCAATGTCGAAATCCGCCAATTCGCTCGCATATTGCCCATCGGCGCTGAATTGCACCTGATCATTCGCAATGGTGAAGCCATCGGCGCTGATGCCGGCCTCGGTGCGCGCCAAACGGCCGGAGAGATTGACTTCGCCCTCAAGCAAGGCATCGGCCGTCGGGTCATCGACGCTCAGATTGGTGCCTGTGCCATCGAACACCAGGTCGAACCCACCCGAAACCGGCATGATCCGGCCATCGGCAGCCAGGTTCAGCGCCCCTGACAGCGAGCGCCCGGCCAGCCCCGAAAATGGCGCGATACTCTCGGTCGCAATCTCGATGCGTCCGTCAAAATCAGTGCCGTCGATCAGGCCTGTCAGGCCCGCCGTCAGGGCCTGGCCAACCACGCGCAGTTCGGCCAGCTGGATGGGCTCGCCGGCATTCCAGAGACCGGCAAGCCCCAGGCCGACGCTTTCGCCCAGCGCTGCTTCCACGCCGGGATCGGCATCGATGCCCGAAAGCGCGCCATCACCATTGAAGGTCACCATGCGTGTCGCCGGGTCCGCCAGGTTCCGCGCCACCCCGCCAATGCCCAACCCGAATGTGCGTGCCGCAAAGCCGTCGGTTTCGAAGCCTTCGATGTCGAGCCGCGCTTGCCAGTTTTCGCTGGCCTCCGTACCGAAGGCGACCCGCAATTGCGCGCCCTGCACCCGCGTCGCGCTGCCCGGCACCGGCAGGATGACCTTGCCCCCATCGGGGTCGGCCACCGTCGCGGTGAGGTCGAGCAGGCTGAGGAAATTGTCCGCCGTCGTCTCGGCACTTGCAGTCAGCCCCAATTGGCCGCCACTCAGCGTCAGGTTCGAAATGTCAAATCCCCCGGCGCTCTTGACCAGCGCCGACGCCGTCAGCCGCGTCTCGGCGCCGAAGAAGTCGCGATAGGGTTCGGCGACCAGCGTCGACAGCGGCCCACCAAGATCCGTGGTAACCGTGAAGCCATCGCTGCCCTGTGCAATGCGCGCCGTGCCCGCCAGCGCTTCGCGCTCATTGGCCAATAGGCGCATTTGCGCTGTCAGGTCCGACACGGGACCCTCGCCGTCCAGGGTCAGGGTCATCGCCGGACGATCCTGAATATTGAGCAGGTTCGCCAGCACGCCATTGGGCGGCTCCACCAGCGACAGGCCCAGGTCAATGCTGTTGCCCTCGCGTCGATAGGCGACGTCGAGATCGAGCGTCCCCCCCGGCCCGTCCAGCCGTTCTATATCGAGCACGGCATCGAGATTGCCGCCATCAAGCGCCATCGAGCCCGCGAGCGAGATTTCCGACCCCAACCCGAACACGCCCTCTCCGAATGTGACGCTGGGCACGGCCAGTTCACCAATCCGGATCGCGACCGGGAATTGAGGAATTTCCAGAGCCCCCGCTTCAGGCGGCGGCAAATCCACCGCGCCCTCGACCGGAATGGCGTTGCGGACATATTCGATCGAGTCGGCCCTGAGCGAATTGACCTCCAGCCGCCCGCCGAAAAGCGCCGCCTGGTTCCAGTTCAGGCTCGCATTGTTGACCCGCAGCCAGACCCCCTCGGCATCCGAAATGGTGATCTGGTCTATCGATACGTCCGAGCCCAGAATGCCTTCGATATTGGAGAGCCGGATCTGCCGCTCCGGGGTCGAAAGCCGGTCCTGCACGAAGCTGGTCAGCCAGTCCTTCTGCTCTTCATTGTTCATGTCCTGCGCCACCAGGGCCACTGGCACGGCGGCCGGCGCCAGCAGCAAAGCGGCGATGAACAGGCGGTGGCGAGTCTT
>CBFGTF010000073.1:0-13662 GCA_965651655.1 uncultured Devosia sp. | reverse complement strand
TCTATTCGCGCTTCTTCACCCGCGCCATGAAGGCCACCGGCCATGTCGGGCTGGACGAGCCCTTCCAGGGCCTGTTCACCCAGGGCATGGTCACGCACGAAACCTATAGAAACGAAAAAGGCGAATGGGTGCCCCCGACCGATGTGGTGATCGACGCCAATGGCGATGCCCGCAGCGCCCGCCACGCCGTGACCGGCGCGCCGATTGCCATCGGTTCGGTCGAAAAGATGAGCAAGTCCAAGAAGAACGTCGTCGATCCCGACGAGATCGTTTCGGGCTATGGCGCCGACACCGCCCGCTGGTTCATGCTCTCCGATTCCCCGCCTGAACGCGACGTGCAATGGACCGAATCAGGCGTCGAGGGCGCCAGCCGTTTCCAGCAGCGCGTCTGGCGCCTGGTCAATGAAACAGTCGAATTGACTAAACAATCTCCTGGGATTGTTGCGGAAAACAGCACTGATGCCACGGCGCTGCGCAAGATCATCCACCGCGCCGTCGCCGGCGTCGCGCTGGACATCGAGGGGCTGGGCTTCAACCGTGCGGTTGCGCGCATCTATGAACTGACCAATGCCCTGGTCAAAGCCAAGGAAAGCCGGCCAGACGCTGCGCTCGCCACGGCCTTGTCCGAGGGCGTCGAGAAACTGGTGCAGTTGATCAACCCGATGATGCCGCATCTGGCCGAATCGTGCTGGGAAGTGCTGGGAAAACAAGGACTTGTGGCCGACACATTGTGGCCCGAGGTCGATCCGGCCCTCCTGGTCGATGACGAGGTGACCCTGCCGATCCAGATCAATGGCAAGCGCCGCGCCGAAATCAATGTGGCCAAGGGAATGCCGGCAGCAGATGTCGAGGCGCTCGTTCTGGCGCTCGAAGCTGTGCAGAAGGCACTGGACGGCAAGACGCCCAAGAAGATCGTCGTCGTGCAGGATCGCATCGTCAATGTCGTCGTCTAGCCGGACGGGACACAAGTGACGGCGCTCAAGGCCCATGAAGTGGCGCGCTTTCTGGCGCGCCCCGATATGAGCGAGGGCATTTTCCTCGCCTATGGGCCCGATGGTGGACTGGTGCGCGAGACGGCGCAGCGGCTGATCCGCCATTTGAGCGGCGACGACCCGGCTTCGGCCAATATCACCGTGTTCGACGGGCCGGAACTGACCGCCGACCCCTCGCTTCTGCTGATCGAGGCGCGATCCGGCTCGCTGTTCGGCGGCAAGCGCATCCTGCGGGTGCGCAATGCCACCAAGGCCCTGGTCATGCCGCTGACCGAATTGCGGGACGATCCCGGCGGCGCTGCCATCGTCCTCGAGGCCGACAATCTGCCGCCCCGCGACGCGTTGCGGGCGCTGGTGGAAGCGGCAAATCTGGGGCGGGCCCTGCCCTGCTATGCCGACAGCGACGAAACCCTGATGGCCCTGATGCGCGAGAGCTTCAACCAGGCCGGCATCCGCACCGACAGCGATGTGGTGCCGACGCTGCGCGACATTCTGGGCAATGATCGCGAAGTGACCCGCCGCGAAATCGAGAAACTGACGCTCTACGCGGCCACCAGCAAGGTGCTGACCCGCGAGGATGTCTTGCTGCTCTGTGCCGACAATGGCGCCCTGGCCATTGATTCCATTCTGGATTCCACCGGCGGCGGACACGCCGAAAAGCTGGAACTGGCGCTCAATCGTGCCCTGGCCGCCAATGTCAATCCGCAGCAATTGCTCGCCATGCTGACCACGCATTTCGCCAATCTGCGGCGCTGGCGCACCGAAGTGGATGGCGGGAAATCGCCGCGCTCAGTGCTGGACGGGATGAGACCCAAGCCGCATTTCTCGCGAATCGGAGCGCTCGAACAGCAATTGCGCCTCTGGACCGATACGGCCCTGGCCAGTGCCAATGAACGGATCCTGCAGGCTGTATCCGATACGCGACGCCGACCGGCGCTGGCAGAGGCCGTCTTGCGGCGCACCACCCTGGCGCTCTGCATGATGGCAGCAACGCATTAGGGCCTGTTTCACGGGAAACATGCCCCAAGCCAAAACAAAACCGCCCCAAAAACGGGACGGTTTCACGTGGAACAGCATTTATCTCAAGGACTTAGTTGGCCCGGCCAGTGAGCCGCAGGCAGATATCGTCCAGCTGTTCGAGCGTCTTGTAGCGAATTTCGAGCTTGCCGCCGCGCTCGGAATGGTTGAGCGCCACGCTCAGTCCCAGCGCATCGGCAAGCCGCCGTTCCAGCGCCAGCGTATCGGCATCGCGCTGCTCGACATCGACAACGGGCTTGCGCCGCGGCAGATCGCGCTGCTGGCTGAGCGCTTCCGCTTCACGCACCGAGAGGCCCTTGTCGACGATCTGGCGGGCCAGGGCGGCGGGGTCTTCCACCGTGATCAAGGTTCGTGCATGTCCGGCCGTCAGCGTGCCGCTGGCCACCATGCCGCGCACATCTTCTGGCAGGCGCAACAGGCGCAGCGTATTGGCGACATGCGAGCGGGACTTGCCGATCACCTGGGCCAGATCCTGCTGGGTATAGTCGAACTGCTCGATCAGCTGGCCATAGCCCATGGCCTCTTCGAGCGGGTTGAGATCGGCGCGCTGCACATTCTCGATAATGGCAAGCTCGAGCGCTTCTTTGTCATCGACCTCGCGGACAATCACCGGCACGTCATGCAGACCGGCCTTCTGCGCTGCCCGCCAGCGCCGCTCGCCGGCGATCAGCTCGAAAATATTGGGATCATCGGTCGGCCGCACCAGCAGCGGCGACATCACGCCCTTTTCCCGGATCGAATTGGTCAGCTCTTCCAGCTGCTCGGCATCGAAGGTTCGGCGCGGATTGGCGCGATTGGCAATGATGAAATCGACGGGCAGCTTCTTGCTGCCTGACGCCGATTCGGTAACCCGCGCGCCTTCCAAGGCCGCCATGTCGCCAATCAATGCCGCAAGGCCCCGCCCCAGTCGTGTCGGTTTATCGGTCATTCTCGGCTCCTAGGCAGCGTTCAGCCGCCGCTCGCGGCGGATGACTTCGGTAGCGAGGCGCAGATAGGCCTGGCTTCCCGCACATTTCAGATCATAGAGCAATGCCGGCTTGCCATAGGACGGGGCCTCGGACAGGCGAACATTGCGGGGAATGACGGTGTCATAGACGAGGTCGCCCATTTCGCTGCGCACATCATGCAGCACCTGTTCGCTCAAATTATTGCGCTTGTCGAACATGGTCATCACCACGCCCTGGATGGAAAGGCGCGGATTGAGCGTGGAGCGAATCTGCTCGATGGTCTGCAGCAACTGGCTGAGACCCTCAAGGGCGAAGAATTCGCATTGCAGCGGCACCAATACGGCGTCTGCGGCAACAAGCGAATTCACCGTCAAGAGGTTTAGCGAAGGCGGGCAGTCGATCAGGATATAGCTGACCGGCTGATCATTGATGCGCAACTCATCCAGCTGCTTGAAAGCATTGCGCAATTTGAACGCGCGATCGGCCTGTCCGGCAATCGTCAGCTCGACGCCCAGCAGGTCCATGGTCGAGGGGACAATGGCCACATTGGGCACGCTGGTCATGATGGCGGCCTGCGGCACGCTGGCTTCACCCACCAGCACGTCATAGGCGGAGACCTCGCGGTCCGTGCGCGAAATGCCCAGTCCCGTGGAGGCATTGCCCTGCGGGTCGAGATCAACGATGAGGACGCGCTCGCCAATGGCAGCAAGCGCCGTGGCCAGGTTGATGGCCGTCGTCGTCTTGCCCACGCCGCCCTTCTGATTGGCCAAAGTCAGTATCCGGGGTGCCAAATTGGCCTCCGTTCGCCGCTAACTCACAGATTTTCCACGCAAATTCGCAATCTCAAGGATTACGCCGCCTGGATCGGTGTCACTGCTCGTTATTAACACGTCGTAAAGCCATCGCCCACTCGTTTCCGACAGCTCTTCAACATGTTCCCGCCCTTTATGCAGCAAGGCGCGGGTCTCGGGCCCGAAAAAGGGCGCTACCCAGGCGCAAAGTTGCGGCAGGGCCGCGAGCGCGCGCGAGGTGATGACATCGGGCACGCCTGTTTCACGTGAATCAGTCTCATCACTGCGGCAGCCCATCACCATGACATTGAGATCAAGCTCCCGCGCCACCGTGCGCAGGAAACTCACCTTGCGGGCATTGGGCTCGATCAGCACAAACCTGCGCTCGCTGCCCTTGCTGGCAATGGCCATGGGCAGCGATGGAAAGCCGCCGCCACTGCCGAAATCCAGGAACAGGCGATCCGTTGGACGGGTCCGGCTGAGAACTTGTAGGCTATCGGCAAAATGCCGCGTCCAGACCTGCCCCAGTGTTTCACGTGAAACAAGATTCTGTACCGCCTGCCATTTCGCCAGCAGCTTGGCATAGGATTCCAGATCGGCGCCGACGGCATCCACCGGCCGTGCGAAATGGCGCGCATAGGGGGCAATGGCGGAATAGTCGGCCATCATCCCGCCTTGCGCAGGTCGCCACGGCGGATCACCGCCAGAAGCAAGGTGATCGCCGCCGGCGTCATGCCATCCATGGCCTGTGCCTGGGCTATGGTTTGCGGTCGCTGGGCAGCGAGCTTCTGGCGCAGTTCCATAGACAGTCCGGGAATGGAGGCATAGTCGAGCTCATCGGGAATGCGACGCTGCTCGTCGCGGCGTACGCCCTCGATATCGGCCTTCTGGCGATCGAGATAGACCGCATATTGGGCGTCAATGGCCACCTGTTCCATGATATCGGAGGCCACAGAGTCAAGCTCGGGCCAGAGCCTGACAAGGTCGGTCACGGCAATATCGGGATAGGAAAGCAGTTCGAATGCGGTGCGCCGCTTGCCATCCTCATTGACCGCCAATCCGACCTTGCGCGCCTCATTTGGGGACGCCGAAAGCCGGTCCAGCAGATCACGGCCATGGCTCAGCGCGTCGGCCTTGTTGCGATACATCTCTGCGCGCACCTGGCTGACCAGGCCCTTCTCCATGGCCAAGGGCGTTAGTCGTTGATCAGCATTGTCGGCGCGCAGATGCAAGCGGAACTCGGCCCGCGACGTGAACATGCGATAGGGTTCGCTGACCCCGCGCGTCACCAGATCGTCGATCATTACACCGAGATAGCTTTCCGTGCGCGACAGGATCATCGGATCGGCACCCTGGGCAGCCAGCGCTGCATTGGCGCCCGCCAACAGGCCCTGGGCGCCGGCCTCTTCATAGCCGGTTGTGCCATTGATCTGCCCGGCCAGGTAGAGACCGGGCTGCTTCCTGACTTCCAGCGTCGGCCGCAGCTCACGCGGATCAACATAATCATATTCGATGGCATAGCCTGGCCGGATGATCTCCACTTGCTCGAGACCGGGCATGGATCGCAGGAAGGCCTCCTGCACATCGGCCGGCAGCGAGGTGGACAGGCCATTGGGATAGACCGTGCTGTCGTCCAGGCCCTCGGGCTCAAGGAAGATCTGGTGGCTGTCCCGATCGGCAAAGCGCACGACCTTGTCCTCGATGGACGGGCAATAGCGGGGGCCGCGCGACTGGATGCGGCCCGAATACATGGCAGAGCGATGGAGGTTCTCGCCAATGATGCGGTGCGTTTCCGCCGTCGTCCGCGTGATATGGCAGGAGATCTGCGGCGTGGTGATAGCCGTTGTCAGGGCCGAGAACGGCTCTGGCGGTGTGTCGCCAGGCTGCTCCTCGAGCACCGCGTAATCGATGCTTTTGCCCTCGAGCCGGGCCGGTGTTCCGGTCTTGAGACGGCCCAGCGCCAGACCCAGGCTTTCAAGGCGTGTGGAGAGGCCCAGAACCGGCTTTTCGCCAACGCGCCCGGCGGGCACGGTTTCTTCGCCGCGATGAATGAGGCCGCGCAGGAACGTCCCGGTGGTCAGCACCACGGCTTTGGTACCAAGGCGACGACCATCGAGGAGGCGCACACCGGAAATGGCGCCATTGGTGACCTCGAGGTCATCAACCTCCCCTTCGATCACCTCAAGGTTGGGTTGCGCCGAGATCGCCGCCTGCATGGCCTCGCGATAGAGCTTGCGATCGGCCTGGGCGCGCGGACCCCGCACAGCCGGGCCCTTCCGGCGATTGAGCACGCGAAACTGGATGCCGGCGGCATCGGCCACGCGGCCCATCAGCCCGTCCATCGCATCGATCTCGCGCACAAGATGGCCCTTGCCGAGCCCACCAATGGCCGGATTGCAACTCATCTCGCCGATGGTCGCGAAGCGATGGGTGACGAGGGCTGTGGGCACACCAAGCCGGGCTGAGGCTGCGGCGGCTTCGGTCCCCGCATGGCCCCCGCCGACAATGATGACGGCATAGTCAGTCATGGCTTTTCTCCAAGGCGCCTGACATAGGCCAATGTTTCACGTGAATCAATTGGCCGCGACGGGGAAGTGGCGCCGTGATGTTTCACGTGAATCAAAAAGCACTAGCCCGCCGCTATTTGCCGATGCAGAAACTGGCAAAAAGCCGGTCCAGCACCCGCTCGGCATCCATGCGCCCGATCAGGCGTTCGAGGGACGCCGAGGCCCGGCGCAGCGATTCCGCGGCCAATTCCCAATTGCCCAGCGCCTGGCGGGTTTCTGCAAGCGCATCCAGCGCAGCCGACAAGGCGTCCCGGTCCCGTGCATGGCTGACCAGGGCCGGTTCCCCGCCAGCCAATGTCTCGCCAATCTCGCCCAAACGGGTGATGAGCGTTGACAATCCATCGCCTGCAAGAGTGGACACTGAAAGATCCTGTCCCGTGACCGGCCCCAGATCGGACTTAGTGCCGATGACCAGCAGGCGTCCATTGGTCTGCGGCTTATCGACGTCCGGAATATCGGGTGCCTTGAGCCAGAGCACCACGTCGGCGGTGCTGATCGCCTGCTCCGCACGGCGAATGCCTTCCGCTTCGGCCTTGCTTTCAGTGTCCCGCAGCCCTGCCAGATCCAGCAGGATGAACAATTGACCGCCGATATCGAGCGGCACTTCCCGGACATCGCGGGTTGTCCCGGCTTCATCCGACACAATGGCAATATCGGACTTGGCCAATGCATTGATCAGGCTGGATTTTCCCGCATTGGGCGCCCCGGCCAGGGCAACGCGGATGCCCTCGCGGACAATGCGGCCACTATCCACCGAGGCCAGCGCCGCGGCGATGGACAATTCGAGGTCGGACAGCTGGACCTGCCAGCCTTCAGGAAGCGCCTCGGACACATCTCCTTCATCGGAGAAGTCCAGGCGCGCTTCGATTTCCGCCCTGAGATCCAGCAGCTGGTCACGCCAGACATCGATCTCCGCCGTCAGCCGTCCGTCGTAGCGGGCCAAGGCCTGCTGGCGCTGCTTTTCCGTATCGGCATTGAGAAGGTCACCCAGGCCCTCGATTTCGACGAGGTCGAGCTGGCCGTTCTCGAAGGCCCGGCGGGTAAATTCCCCCGCTTCGGCCATGCGCAGTCCGAGCCCGCGCAACTCGTTGAGAATGGCTTTGACGCCAGCGGGGGAGCCATGCACCTGCAATTCGGCGCAGTCCTCGCCGGTAAAGCTGTTGGGTGCAGGAAAGAAGACGACCAGGCCCTGGTCGAGCCGGCGTTGCGCCCCGATATGGCGCAGCACCATGCGGCGTGGTTCCGGAAGGCCGCCCGCGACTGTTTCCAGCGCGGGGCGCACCCCTGGACCAGACAGCCGGATGACGGCCACCCCGGCCGGCAGGGAGCCGGAGGAGAGCGCCATGATGGTGTCGCCCGCCTGCATGATCGGCTCCCGGTCCCGAATGTCAGGTGTTCATCGAGTCGAAGAAATCGGAATTGGTCTTGGTCTGCCGGACCTTGTCGGTCAGGAATTCCATCGCATCGATCGTGCCCATCGGGTTGAGGATGCGGCGGAGCACATACATCTTGCGCAGGATATCGGGCTCGACCAGCAGCTCTTCCTTGCGGGTGCCGGACTTGTTGATATCGATGGCCGGGAAGACGCGCTTGTCGGCGACCTTGCGATCGAGCACGATTTCCGAATTGCCGGTGCCCTTGAACTCTTCAAAGATCACTTCGTCCATGCGGCTGCCGGTATCGATCAGCGCCGTCGAGATGATGGTCAGCGAACCACCATCCTCGATATTGCGCGCGGCGCCGAAGAAGCGCTTGGGCCGCTGCAGGGCATTGGCGTCCACGCCGCCGGTCAGCACCTTGCCCGAGCTGGGGACCACGGTGTTGTAGGCGCGGCCGAGGCGGGTGATGGAATCGAGCAGGATCACCACGTCGCGCTTGTGTTCGACCAGGCGCTTGGCCTTCTCGATCACCATTTCGGCCACCTGGACGTGGCGCGAGGCCGGTTCGTCAAAGGTCGAGGAGATGACTTCGCCACGCACCGAGCGCTGCATGTCCGTCACTTCTTCGGGACGCTCGTCGATCAGGAGCACGATGAGATAGCATTCGGGATGATTGGTGGCGATTGATTGTGCAATATTTTGCAACAATACCGTCTTACCGGTGCGTGGAGGCGCAACAATCAGGGCGCGCTGCCCCTTGCCGAGCGGCGCCACCAGATCGAGCAGACGCGCCGAGCGATCCTTGACGGTGGGGTCGGGTAGCTCCATGCGGAGCCGTTCTTCGGGATAGAGCGGGGTGAGATTGTCGAAATTGACCTTGTGGCGGACTGCCTCGGGGTCTTCGAAATTGATCGTCGAAACCTTCAGAAGCGCGAAATAGCGCTCGCCTTCCTTGGGAGAGCGGATTTCGCCCTCGACCGTATCGCCGGTCCTGAGACCGAAACGGCGGATCTGGCTGGGGCTGACATAGATGTCGTCGGGACCGGGCAGGTAGTTCGCGTCGGGGGAGCGCAGGAAGCCGAACCCGTCGGGCAGGACCTCGACCACGCCTTCGCCAACGATGTTGATGTCCTGGGCGGCCAATTCCTTGAGAATGGCGAACATCAACTCCTGCTTGCGCATGGTCGACGCGTTCTCGACCTCGAGTTCCTCGGCAAAGGCCAAGAGTTCAGCCGGGGATTTGGCCTTGAGCTCACTGAGCTTGATATTCTGCATGTAGCGAAACGACCCTTGAGGGATATCGGTAAGACTGGGCAGTCAAAAATCGGGGGAAGATCGGCATCGCGCAGCAACCGGGCGGTCGCGCAATCAGGGGATGCCTTGCCTTCATGTAGCGTGATCTGCTCCCCGTTTCAAGCTTCGTGCTGAACCCGGAACAAAATCGGCGTCGAGGATCGGTCCGGGTCCGGATTCACGTGAAACCTAGAACGGCTTTACGATCACGGCGATGACGATGACGATGGCAATCACGAAGGGAATTTCGTTGATCGCCCTGTAGAATTTGTGGCTCCGGCTGTTCCGGTCTTCAGCAAAGGCCCGCAGCATCGAGCCATACCAGCCATGGACGCCACTCAGCGCCAGCACCATGGCGGCCTTGAGCCACATCCAGCCCTGCGAAAAATCGACAATGCCGAAACCGAAGGCCAGCCAGAGCCCGAAGATCCAGGTGGCGATCATCGCCGGGGTGACGATGCCCCGATAGAGCCGGCGCTCCATGATCTTGAAGGTCTCGGCCTTGTCCGAGCCGGGGGCACTTTCGGCGTGATAGACGAAGAGGCGCGGCAGATACATCATCCCCGCCATCCAGGCGATCACCGAGATGACATGCAGCGCCTTGACCCATTCATACATGATCAGTTCCTCGATATTCCGGCACGGGCCTAGCTGTTCTTGACCAGTTCGATCAGCCGCTCGACATGGGCGATCGGGGTCTCGGGGACAATGCCATGCCCCAGATTGAAGATATGCGGGCGATCCGCGAAGGCCGCAAGGATGGCCCGGACCTGGTCTTCCATCGCCTTGCCGCCGACCACCAGCCGCAGCGGATCAAGATTGCCCTGTACCGGCAGATCCGCCGGCAAATGGCTGCGGACAAAGTCGAGCGGCGTGGCAAAGTCGATCCCCAGCGCATTGACGCCCGTCGCCTCGGCATAGCGCCTGAGATTGCCGGCGGCGCCGCGCGGAAAGCCGATGACGGGCGCATTGGGGATGCGCCGGCGCAAGCCTTCCACGATCCGGCGATTGGGCTCCATGACCTGGCGGGCAAAAGCCGCATCGTCAAGGTTCAGAGCCCAGCTCTCGAAGATCTGCACCACATCGGCACCCGCTTCGAGTTGCGCCGCCAGATAGTTGATGGAGGTCTCAACGAGCACATCGAGCAACTTGTCGAAAGCCTCGGGATGTTCCAGCGCAAACCTGCGGGCGGTCCATTGATCCGGAGACCCGCGACCGCCCAGCATATAGGTCGCCACAGTCCAGGGCGCGCCACAGAAGCCGATCAGGGTCTTGTCCTGCGGCAGCACCGCCCGCAGGCGCCGTACGGTTTCCAGTACGGGCTGGAGATGATCCATGGCCCGGTCCCGATCCAGGGCATCGATGCCCTTTTCGTCCAGAGCCTCGAGCAATGGGCCTTCGCCCGTCGCAAAGCGCACCGTCTGGCCCAGCGCATCGGGGATGACGAGGATGTCGGAAAACAGGATTGCCGCATCGAGGTCAAAGCGGCGAAGCGGTTGCAGGGTCACCTCGACAGCAAGCTCCGGCGTATAGCAGAGCTCAAGAAAGTCCCGGGCCCTGGTGCGGGTCTCGCGATATTCAGGCAGGTAGCGTCCGGCCTGCCGCATGATCCACATCGGGGGCCGCTCCTGGCGCTGACCAAGGACAGCGGCCAGAAGCGGTTTGTGCGTCACCGGGCTCATCGGTTCATCCCTTCCAAAACCCAATAAAGAGTCTTTCTAGCTTCGCTTCTTTATCTTTATGGCGGTGTTTAGCTGCAATTCAGCGTCCTCCACAATCAAGCCGGCGGGTGACACTTGCGCGCAGGCCATGGTTAATGAACTGTGAATCCGCTTTCGCATAGCGGTGGCGGCAAGCGCCGCCCAATTGATTAACGAAAGGTTAATCCGGGCCTTCCCGAGTCAATGATTCGATTCTGGCTGTGGATGACCCTGCGGATATCCCGGCACCACCCGTATCGGCTTTTCCCCAGACCTTTCCATGCCCTTCCGGAACGGCCCGCCAGGCCTGCCTGTTAACGATTTGTTAGCCAGGTCGAACAAGTCTGGCGCGGCTCGAAACTTGCGCGACCAAACCACAGTTCGGTCTTGAGCTGTGGATGAGTGTGTGGAAAAACCTCTCCCATGCTCATTCTTGCTTCCGCCAGTCAAACGCGCAAAGCCCTGCTGGACAAGGCCGGATTGCACTTTGCGGCCATGCCGGCGCAGATCGACGAGCGGGCATTGGAATCAGAGGCGCTGGCCGCCGGCGGCGACGCCCGGGACATCGCCCTGCTGCTGGCGCAGCGCAAGGCCGAGATGATCTCTGCCACCCGCCATGGCGATCTGGTGATCGGCGCCGACCAGACCCTGGCGCTGGGGCCTGAGCTTTTGCACAAGCCCACGTCCCGCCTGGAAGCGGCCGCCCAACTCGATCATCTACGCGGCAAGACCCACCGGCTGCATGCTGCCGTGACCCTGGTGCGCGATGGCGTGCTGATCTGGTCCGACATTCAGACGGCAGAACTGACCATGCGCGACTTTTCCGACCATGAGCGCGACCAGATCCTGGACCTGGAAGGCGGTGACATCCTGGCCTCTGTGGGATCCTATCGCCTGGAAGGTCCGTCCATTCGCCTGTTCCAAACCGTCACGGGCGATTATTTCACCATTCTGGGCCTGCCCCTGCTTCCCCTGCTCGCCGCTTTGCGCGATATCGCCCCCGAGCTTCTCCAGCCCCAGGATTGAGCGTTGACCACCAAGGCCTTTGTCATCGGGCATCCCATTGCCCATTCGCGCTCGCCCCTCATCCATGGCACCTGGCTGGCCGAATACGGCGTGGACGGCAGTTACGAAGCTATCGATGTCGCACCGGCCGATCTGCCAGCCTTTTTCGCGCGGCTGCGGAGCGGGGAGTTTGCCGGCGGCAATGTCACCATTCCCCACAAGGAAGCGGTGTTCGCGCTCTGCGACAGCGTCGATGACCTGGCGCGCATGATCGGGGCGGTCAACACACTGGTGGTGCGGGACGGCAAGGTGCATGGCACCAATACCGATTATCTGGGCTTTCTGGGCAATCTCGACGCCAATGCCCCCACCTGGTCCGATGGCCCCAATGACGCGCTGATCATCGGCGCCGGCGGTGCCGCCAGGGCGGTCCTGGTGGCGCTGCGCCGCCGCAATGGCGGCAAGGTCCATGTCCTCAATCGCACGCTGGAAAATGCCCGTGCACTGGTGGCCCAGATCGACGGTCCTTTCGAGGCCCACGGCTTTGACGCCTTTGCCGAACTGGCGCCGCGCATCGGGCTGGTGGTCAATACCAGCTCCATCGGCATGCATGGCACCCGGTTCGACTGGCTCGACATGAGCTTGTTGCCGCCCACGACCCTGGTGACCGATATTGTCTATACCCCGCTCGAAACGCCGCTCCTGGCCGAGGCGCGGGCGCATGGCCTGCGGACCGTGGATGGCTTGGGCATGCTGCTGCACCAGGCCGTGCCCGGCTTTGCCGCCTGGTTCGGGGTGACGCCGGTGGTGACGCCGCAATTGCGGGCGCGTGTCGAAGCGACACTGGAGCATTGACCATGCTCCGGATCGGCATCACCGGCTCCATCGCCACGGGCAAGTCCACCCTGCTCAAGGCGTTCCAGAAGGTCGGCGTGCCGGTCTTTTCCGCCGATGAGGCCGTGGCAAGGCTCTATGAGGGCGCCGCCGTAGAGCCTGTCGAAAAGCTGTTTCCCGGCGTGGCCGTCAATGGCGTCATTGACCGTGCCGAACTGGGCCGTCGCCTTGCCGCCGATCCCTCGGGCTTCGCCCGTCTTGAGGCGGTGGTGCACCCCCTGGTGCGGGCGGCGATAGCCCAATTCCTCGACAATGCTGAAGGCGCCGGAGAGGATATGGCAGCGGTGGAAGTGCCGCTGCTGTTCGAAAGCGGCTACGATTACGGCTTTGACGCGATTGCCGTGACCTTTTGCGAGGACACGATCCAGCGCCAGCGCATTCTCGCCCGCCCCGGCATGAATGTGGAAAAGATGGAGAGCCTGCTTGCCCGCCAGATGCCACAGGCCGAAAAGAAGAAACGCGCCACCTGGCTCTTCGATACCGCGCAGCCCCGTGAGATGATCGACGCCCAGGTGGCCGATCTGGTGGCCTCGATCAAGGCGAAACGGCAGGATTGATGCTCAGGGAAATCGTGCTTGATACCGAGACGACCGGACTTTCACCGCAAGGCGGTGACCGCCTGGTGGAAATCGGCTGCGTGGAACTGATCAACCACATCCCCACCGGCAAGAACTTCCATGTCTATATCAATCCCCAGCGCTCCATGCCCGAAGAGGCCTTCCGGGTTCATGGACTGAGCGAGGAATTCCTCTCCGACAAGCCCGTATTCAGGGAAGTGGTGGGCGACTTCCTCGAATTCATCGGGGATGCGACCCTGGTCATTCACAATGCCCCATTCGACATGGGCTTCCTTAACCACCAGCTCGAAATCTCCGGCCACAAGGCCTTGCCCAATCCTGTCATCGACACGGTCATGGTGGCGCGCCAGAAGCATCCCGGCGCCAGGGTGAGCCTGGATGCCCTGTGCAAGCATTATGGCATCGACAATTCCCGAAGGACGCTGCATGGCGCCCTGCTCGACAGCGAGATCCTGGCCGAGGTCTATCTCGAACTGAT
>CBFGTF010000072.1:0-13803 GCA_965651655.1 uncultured Devosia sp. | reverse complement strand
CGTCCGTCAGGGCATACCAGGCGTTCTTGCGCTCATAGGCGTCCCAGATCGGCATGCCAACGGCCATGTACAGCCCGACAAATACGAAGGGGAGGCCGAACAAGGGGAAAAGGTCGAGCGCGCCACCACTGGAGGCATCC
This sequence comes from uncultured Devosia sp., assembly GCA_965651655.1. GTDB lineage: Bacteria > Pseudomonadota > Alphaproteobacteria > Rhizobiales > Devosiaceae > Devosia. The sequence continues at coordinate 13,663 of CBFGTF010000072.1, read as the reverse complement.
ATCTGGGCCATCTGTGAGGTCGCTGCTATCCAAAAGGCCGCGAAAGCGGTGAAAACCAGTGCGAATGGCAGGCGCGGGGTAAAGAAGTCGGACATCTGTACGCTGCCATTGGGGCGGCCGTGCCAAAGCAAACGCTCCTCGTGCGGAAGAACGGACTGCCATCCTGGGTCGACATGCATTACTGCGCCTCGATGGCATCGGCAGCGGGCTCGCTGCCCGCCATGCCGCGAATGGCATCGGCCAGTTGCTGGCTCAGCCCGGTGTTGCAACGATTGCCTTCGACGCCGAAAAGCACCCGCCGCTCCAGCTCCTGTCCGCGACCATCGCTCTGAGCAAAGGCCAGCGCGACAAGCTCTGTCTCGCGTTGGTCATAATATTGGTTCTGCTCGTCCAGCACGATATCTGCATGGAGGATGCAAAGCTCGATTGCCGCGTTTTCAAGCTTTTCTGTCGAGAGGTCTGCCAGATCGGCATCCACTTCATAGGTCAACGTCAATTGGCGGGCGCGCGGACCCGGCTCGATATAGCGCAGCACGACCGGCAGCCCACTCGGCAGCGAGGGTTCCAGATTGTCCAGCCCCACGCCCAAGGGCTGGGGAATGCACATCAGGTTCTCGTCGAGCGCGAAGAGAAACTCGTGAAAGCGACTGATCGTGACAGCGCCCGTGGCGCCGGTGTCATAGGTGGGGTCGAAATCCCAACGGATGCGAACGGCCTTTGCATTCTCCTCTTCGATCGCCGCGCGACTGAATTGCACGAGGCCCGAACATAGAGGCTGGACCTTGCGGGCAAAATCGTCCGAAGGCACTGCGCCGAACGGCTCGGGGTCGAAATTGGGCCGGGCCTTCACCACAATGGTTGTTGGACCCGTGTCCGACGTTTCGAGAAGATAGTCCTCGACAGTAATGGTTGAGCCGTCGCCCAGCGCTATGACTTCCTGTTCCTGCGCGCTGATGGAAGAGATGCCGAGCGCCAGGACCGACGCGGCGCTCAAAAGAAATAGACGCATAGCCATGAGCAAGTGTTTGCGACCTCGGGTTTTTGCTGTGCTGGCGGCAGCTTAGTGGCGCGTCGGCTGCGCCGCCCTCCCCTGATCGGGGTATATGCACCCACTGCGCCATGGCTATCGTCCGCTCCTCTTGAGGGGAGACGATATGAACCTGCTCGTGCGACATCTGATGCTTGTCCTGACCCTTGCGTCCCTATCTGCGCCCGCCTGGGCGGCTGACATGTGGCTGGTCTCCAATCATTTTTCCGCTGAGCGCTTCGTCCCTCATATCCATTATGACGGGCCGGTGATGGAGGGCGACGCCGAGGCCTTGACGAGCCTGATCGACGAGGTCACCGAATGCGAAGTCACATCACTTCCAGTCGACGGCGGCAATTGTGCCGTGCTGACCTTGAGCAGCCCCGGCGGCAATTACATCGAGGGTTTGAAGCTGGCGCTGCTGCTGCGTGAACGAGCCGTGGCCACTGTCGTCGAGGCCTATTCGAGTTGCTATTCGGCCTGTGCCTTCGCTTTCCTTGGCGGTTCCGGCTTTTCTACGCAGAATGGCATCGGGGTCTATGTCGACCGCATGGTGGAACCGTATGCCACGCTGGGTTTTCACGCGCCCTATTTCGCGCCGGACGACCTAGGCACGCTCGTTGCCGATTTCGGCATGGACGCAGTGCTTGGTGCGAGCCGGGACGATATCGCTCTCATGATCAAGCAACTGGTGGACTGGAACGTCGATGCCAGCGTGCTGTCCCATATCGTCAGCATGGGACCCGACGAGAGCTACGATGTTGAAACGGGCGAAGACTATTACGTCACCCGGACGCATTTGCCGCCGTCGCCCCTCGGCCACTGGACCGGTGACAGCGGTGAGGCAATCCGCAATGCCTGCCTCCGCCTTCTGGCCTATCACCGGAGCGCCTTCATCGATGCGGCGCCCGAGGTGATTTCGGAAACGCTGCTCACCGACTTTGCTACCAACGAGGCGGGCCGGATGCTGACCGGGTTCAGGGTCGGGCCGGACAACCCGCTCGGCGTCACCTATTGCGGCCTGCCAACCGAACAGGCCGGACTGACAGGCGATGTCGACCTCGCGCTCTATACCGCCCCCGGCATAAGCGGCGCCGCGCGGCCCCTCGTCAGCCTCTTTCACCGCCCAGAGGGTTGGTCCAGCCTCGGGACGGGCGAAACGGCGAGCCGGCGGCTGTTCAAGAAAGGCGGCTTCAACTCCATGTTCACGCATCCATTCATAACCATGGGTGACCAGGTCACAGATGTCCTGGACTACCTGTGGTTCCAGAAGTTCGGCTATTTCAATGAGGATTTTCTGGTCGACGGTGCCATGCCGCGCCCGCAGGTCCATCCGTCTCTGTCAGTGGCGGTGTCCACCCCTTCGGCCGACACGCTGGAGCATGGCAATCATCGCATTGTCGTGCAGATGGGCAATCACCTATTGCTCGAGCACGCGAAGACCGCTCTCGCAGACAGGAATGTCGCGATCGACCTGAACTCGGTGTCCCGTGACGGCTTCCTCTATGGCGGCACCTATCCGTCCGGGCGGCCCTTCCTGTGGTTCAGCCTCTATGATGATGAAAGGCGGATGGTCGCTCTGGTGGAAATCGAGGCCAAGACTGTGCCTGATGATTTGGAGGCCGCGGTCGCAGTGCAGGATTTCCTGGCCTGCAGCTTTTCTTTCTTCCAGCATGCCCTGACATGCTGATGGCCCGGAGGCAGTCATGGTGTTGATCGCCCTTCTGGTCGCCCAGGGCCTGGTCTTCCTGGTGTTCATCATGGCCGCATTCTGGTGGCTGTTCGCGCTGCGGCGTCTGGCCGTCAGCCGCTCGGGCAGCACTTTGCCTGGGTTGAGGGACACGCTCTCCGCATTCCGGGAAGGCCTGTTACACCCCCGCTATGCACTGCTGCGCTGGGCGATATTGTGTTCGGCCGCGCTGCTCATCGCCAGCGCGCCACTGGTTTCGGTTCTGGCTCCTGCATGAGGTGACGTGATGCGCAATTGGTGGCTTTTCGGATTGGCTCTTGCCTTGCCCCTTGGCCTGGCCGGTCAGGCAGGCGCTGCCGATACCTGCCCGGCGGAACGCGCCGTCTATGAACTGATGGACGAAGAAGGCCGTTTCGAAATCGGCTTCCAGCGTTCGCACAATTATGCGTCGATCGCGTCTGACCTCTACATGTACCTCACCACGCCGCAGCGCACCTATTGGTTCACCTTTTCGGTGTCCAACGGCTATAGCGGCATAACGCTGATCCCCGTGACTGATCCCACGCGTGCCGATGCCGTGCCGGATGGGCCGCGCGAACTGATCGCGCTCGGCAGCGATAATCCAGTAGACCTCGACACCCTGCGCTCGCTGCGGTTCTACGCGCTTGATGACGATTTCACCTTCTGGTTCGCGCCGCCCAATGAGGGCGAGCCTGCGCCCGCCTTCATCATGGTGCCTGAGATGGGCCTGAGCCTGTGGTACGGCGCGGGTCAGTTGACTGACGATGCCACGGCAGATCGTGATCCGATGCCGCGCGGTGTCTTCAAGCCAGATCTTTGCCGTGACCTGTTGCCGGAGCGCGCCTGGCCCTGAGGCAGGTCAGGTGAGGCCCATCCGCGCCGCATGCAGAGCCGCCTCAGCACGCGAGGAAATGCCCAGCTTTCGGTAGATGCTTTTGACATGGGTGGCGATGGTGGACTCGGCCAGGCCCAGCGCCTGCGCCACTTCGGCATTGCGAAAGCCCTTGGATACCATGGTCAGCACATCGGTCTCGCGCGTCGTGAGCGCCTGAATCTCGCCATCGACCGGGCCAGTGCGCTGGAAGTGCTCCATGATCCGGCGCGCTATTGCCGGCGACAGGGCCGGGATGCCATGGCGGAGTTGCAGCAACTGCCGGTGCACGACCGTTTCGGGCTGCCCTTTCAGGATATAGCCCTGCGCCCCTGCCGACAGGGCTGCAACGATATGAGCATCGTCGCCCAGAACGGTGCTGACAATGCAAATTGTGTCAGGCGAAACCGCCTTGAGCCGCCGGATGATATCCAGTCCCGACCCATCGGGCAGGCCCAGGTCGACAAGTGCCATGTCCCATGGGCCCTCCTCTATCCGGGAAGCCGCCTCGCGCACGGTCCGGGCCTTGCCCACCGTCACGCCAGGAAAGGCTTTCTGCGCGAGGTCCGCAAGCCAGGCGAGGGCCTCGGGCACATCTTCGACGATGAGCAGTGTTTCCACATTCATGGCGATGACGCCTCCAGTGGGAGGCGCACGTCGATGTGGGTGCCGCTCTCGGTCGAAATGGTCAAAGCGCCGCCATGCCCTTCCGCACGCGCCGCCATATTCACCAGCCCGCCATCATGCGAGCCAATGTGGTCGCTGGTGCCCACGCCATCATCGCTGATGTGCATATGAAGCTCACCGGCCGCCCCCCGCATGCGCACCGCAAAGTTGCGGGCTCGGGCATGGCGGATCGTGTTGCTGGCGGCTTCGCGGATAATCGAGCGCAGAGTGTGCACCAATCGCGCACCGACCGCCTGTGCCTCATCGATCTCGATGTTCCAGCGCAATTCTATGTCAACGGCAGCCAGCCGCTCGTCGGTTTCAAACCTGAGATCAGCCAGGACCTCCGATAGAACCAGACCGGTCCCCTGGGCATTATTGATGATGTCGCGCAGATCGGTCAGGGTCTCGGAAATGATCGCATCCTTGCGCCCTGTATCCTGGCTGTGCAGGGTCCGCAGCAACTGGGCGCCGATATTGTCGTGCAGATCGCGCGCCATGCGCGTTCGCTCCTGCCGCGCGCCTTGCTCCTGGGCATTGCGGCTGGCCAGTGCATGATCCATTAGCTCCACCAGCTGTTGCACGCGCTCGGAATCGGTCTGCGAAAACAACTTCCTGCCGCCATGCGCATAGTTCAGGCGCAATGCCGGGGTGCCGCTTGTGGAGGGGACAGTCATTCTTTGCCCGCCATCGGCGAGCTGAACGCGCTCCGTCGCGTCGGCTGGATCGATGCTGAGCGGAGCAAAGGCGCTATCGAGCAGGGCGCGCCACTTTTCCTGCCGCAGCGGCGCATTGGGGGTCAGCGCAATATCGACCACTTCGCGCACCCGAAGCGGATCGACTGTGGTGCGGCGCGTCAGCATGGTTCCCAAAAAATTGCGCAGGGGCAGGTAGAACAGCGCCACCGCAAGCAAGGCCAGCCCGAAGGCCGGGACGCGCTCGATGGCAATGCCATAGATCAGCAGGGCATCAAGGGCGATCAGCAGCATCCCGCCCAACAGGTAAGAGGCCAGACGAAACGACCAAATCCCCAGATCGAACAACCGGTAGCGCGCAACCGCGATGGCAATGCCGCAATAGATGATCAGGATGATGCCGAAGGCGTGCGCCTGACGGGTTTGCGGCTCCACGCCCAGCATGGCAGGGACGGCTATGGTGAAAACAAAGACGCTGGTCCCCAGGAGGATGGAAAGGCCGAACCAGCCAAGCGCCGCCCGCGCAAGCGGAGCGCGACGGGAGGCGAAAAGCTGGAAGACCACCAGCGCCAGAATGACGCAAAATTGGCCGAGCATCGGTCCATAGGAACCTATGGCCTGCGAGGGCATCAATTGCAGCAGCTGTGCCCCGACCAGGCCAAGCCCGATCACCCATACCCCAAGAATGATCCAGGCTCCGCCAATCCGCTTTGGATAGCTCAACAGGAGACTGATCAACGCAAGGCCGAAGATAGTGGTGCCCATAAAGTTTACGGCATTCAGGGCTCTGAACAATCCGGCGTCGAGGGCCAGCTCCCGCGTGCTGTAAACTGCGGCACTCAGCGCTGAGCCCATCAGCCCGAAGCCGGAAATGGCCAGAAACACGCTCGGCCTGTCGCGCTTGAGCGCCCAGACCCAACCGCCAACAATGGCGCCGGCGCCACCCACGAACAATTGCAACCAGAACTCGAATGGCAGCGACCATGCCGGCCGGCCGGCATAGGGGGCAATGGTTACCTGCTGAGCAGCCAGATTCTCGTCAGACCAGCCGATCACGACTTGAGGCAGCGCCAGCGTTGCCGAGATTTCGGCCTGCCGGGCACGGAATGCATTGAGCAGTTCATAGCTGGACAGCGTGTCGGGCTCCTCGATGACATCGCCTGCCCTAAGTTCGGTCGTGCCGATGTGGGTGATCCGCACGCCGGATCGTAACTCTGCCGGCAGATCCTTGCGCTGCACTTCGACCAGACCAACCAGCCCGTCGTCGCCGGCGCGCATCACCAGACCCAGCCAGGGCTGTGCCGTTGCCAGCCAAAGCGCAGCAAGCGCCGAAATAGCAAAGATCCCAATGGCGGCCAGCAGGCGCGCCATTGGCGGCAGTCGCAATTGTACATCCGATGACACCATCTTCAGACCCATTCTGCCACTCCGCAGTCCCCGACATCATCCTCCGAACCGGGGATGCCATGGACGCGGCGAACTGTATAGAGCCTGCACTGGTCGATGGACCTCAGGACCGCTTGGGAGATTGCCAGATGCGCATGGCGGCAAAATTATCGCGAAAACTGGTGGTGGTTTTTCTGTTGGGCCTATTGGCACTGATTGTGCTGATACCGGCGCCCAAAGCGCTGGATTTTCCGCGCGAAGGCGTGCCGGAGATACCCAATGGCGTTGCCGCGCCCTTTGCCGGCCGTTGGTGGCTGGGATTTCCCGAAGGTGCCGGCACCATAAATGGCGAGCCGGTGGTCAACTGCGCTTCGGCCGTGGAACTACGCCCCAATGGCGAAGATAGACTTGTCTATCGATCCTCATCCGGCATCGAGTCCGAATTCGAGCTCATGTCCTTTTCCGGTCGTACTACGTGGCTGCCCGAATGGGGTGAGAGCAGCATCGCCGTATGGACGAACAGCGACGAGTTCTTCATCTATTCAGTCGACCTCACAACCGGAAAGGCCCGCTGGGACAATCCCACGGTGTTCCGCCGATGCTGAGGCGATCCAGCCTTTCAGTTCAAGCGCGGTCCTGCCTCCTGCCGCTTCTGGTATCGGCAATGTCTTCAGCCATGGTCGTGGGTGGGGAGCCATATGCGCCACCGCCCCTGGCGCCGGCGGAAGCCGTAGTGCCACCTGCTGACCTGATCGAGGCAGCATCGGCTTTGCTTGGAGCCTCGCGCAACGATGACAGGGCGGCGATTGCTGCCCGGCTTGCGCCCCGGCTTACCCTCGTAGACGGTGCGTTGGAGTTGGGGCTGCCCCGACGGACCGAAATGATCGGCCCGTTCACGCGTGTCGACGAGGCTCTCGTCGCCTTGGCCGACAATATTGGTGGCATCTATGAACAGCCATTCGATGGCAGCGATGTCACTCCCTTTGCCGTCGCGGCAGAGCTGGACTTTATCATCTCCGCGATCACCGATGGGCAACCTTGGGGCCGCGACCCTCTGCTGGAAGATGCGATCTGCACCTATGCCTACCGGGTCTTCGACCAGGAGGCCTTAGCGGTCCTGGGCGAGCGACTGGATATACAGACCTCTAGCTTTTTCTTCGTCGAGGCGCCCACCACGGCTCTCTTGCAGCCCAGGTCCGATGCGACTGTCGCGGCCACGCTGCAACCGGATCTGCTATTTGCCTTGGACTATGACACCGACGCACCCGGCGGCTGGATCGCGGTGCATTTGCCTGAAGGCGGCTCAGGTTTTCTCAACTTCGAAAGCGTGGTGATGGGCAAGCCATATGCCAGCGGCATCTGCTTCACCCGGGACGCAAGCGCATCCTGGAAAATGTCGGCGCAGACCGCGACCAACCAATAGCCAGACGACGGTCCAGCGCTCTCCTACCCACGCGGCCTGAGAGGTGCCCGAGCCATGTTCGCCTGCCCCCCGAACAGGGGATGGTGCTGGTGGTGGGATAGCGGGCAGATGGCATGGAGATGGGCAGCGGTAACGGCCATGCGCGCGGGGTGAGAACAATGATGCAGCGGTGGACCTGGGTCGCCATTGTGTTGGTAGCGATGCTGACCGGGACGGAAGCCTCGCCAGGTCCCGGCGGTGTTTCGCTGTCCCAGCGGTCACCCGATGCAGGAGATGGCGCCCTCGAATGGCTTGCCTCTGGACAGCAAAAGCCAGGTGCAATCCGGAACCAGGTTGCGCAGAGCGATAACCAGACCATGTCTGGCCCGGATTCTGCGTCTGCGGGCCCCGCTCCTGAAATTCCGCCAGTCGAGCAAATCGCCTTCGACCCGTTGGCATTCAATTCCTGGTGTTTCAACGTCATGGCCAATCAGGGGTCTCGATTTGGCTTTCCGGACAATGCGGCCCGTATGCAGGCCGCATTCGCAATGGCTGATGCAGCGGCGCGGTATATGCGCTTGGGCGAAGCGGCCGGGATCGAGCAGGCGGCTCTCGTCGCCTATGACCAGGACATGGTGGTTAAGGCTGCATCTGCCGCAGAGCGAGCGAATGATGGCACACTAACCGGCGCGGAACGGATGCTTCATGACGCCTGTATGGCCAAAGGCCTAAGCGGAATGCGCGGCAAGGCGCTTTATGTCGACCCATACGAGAACATGCACGAAAGGCTGTGGTGTGGCGACACGCTGACCATTCTGGATCAGCGCGGCAAATTGGAGGGAACCCCCGAGCAAATTGCAGACGCGAAAGTGGCAATGGGCGCGGCGGAGTTTATGCGAACGGAGATTTTCGAATTTTTCGGCGTTCCGGCAAGCGACAATGACATGCTGCGTATGGGCTATCTTTACCTGGCGCTCGCTCAGGTCGAAGCCTTCACCCAATCCGGAGACCGGACCAAGTTCGAAGCTGATCCGATCAGCTGCCTTGGCCTGGCGCCGACTGATATCGGTGACAATATTCCCGATCCGGCGCAGTCGACGCCGGACCGTCCCGTCCGCACTGCGGCAGGCTGGGACTACCCCCTAAGCGCTGACTTCCGGTTCAACGCCTGGTGCTATGGGGCCATGCACTACATCACCGACGGCAATATGCCGGCATACAGCAATCTGAGCGTTGCGGACGCCGAGGGCCTGATCCGGGACCTCCATTTCAGGATGTTGCGCGAAGCCACGGGGCTGGGCCTCAGCGAGGTGGCTCTCGCGGAAATGGAGGTGGAGTCCTATCATCAGGCCGCCTACGAATTCTCGCGCCCACTCACGAATGCGGGCGAGTCCCCACTGTCTTATGACTATCAATCTTGCGCCCGCGCTGCAGTCGATGTGGGCGCGTTGCTTGATGTCGACGGTCTGCAGGCCTTGATTGACTCGTGGTCTGTGCCCGCATCCGAACCTGCACCTGTATCCGAGCCCGCGCCCGACAACGACTTCAACGACACAATATGGTGCATAGCCGGTCTTGAGCGGGTGCTGGGCAGCGAAACCGACCGCGACAAGCGATCGGCGCTCAGGGAGGGCATCGAGTCGCTGTCCAACAGAGCTGTATGGCTTGGGAGCGAACTTGGACTGGCCCGCGAGGTGGTCATGGGGCGCGTTACAGACATAAAGCCCATCGTGGACGAGGAAGTTCGCGAGCTTCGGCGAGATGATGGCAAGCTGATGATCGCCGTCTGCCTCGAACGCGCCCTCGGAGGCTACTCGGAAGAGTTCTACGACTGGGTGGAACCGTAACCCAACGGGTTGGTCGTGCATCTGCCGCTTCTGTCTATTGCCCCGACAGGGTCAACGGTGGCGGCTATATCACCAATAGACCCCGCGAGATTGCCTTCGCCACGGCTTGTTCCCGCGTCTGTGCGCTCAGTTTGGTCCGCGCCCTCCTGACATGCAATTCCACTGTGACCGGTTTTATGCCCAGCCGATCTGCGATCTGCTGGGTCCGCAAGCCGGCGGCGAGGTGAGCAAGACAATCATGTTCACGCGGCGACAGGGCCGGGCACATTTCGTCTTCATCATAGGCTCGCAGCTCCTTCATGCGCTCGTGGGCATAGAGAGCAGCGAGGCGCAGGCCAATGCCATGTTCCTTGCGGATAGCCTCCACCTCTGCCGAGGAAAGGCTCGAACCGATATTCCAGCCGCCCATGCCCTGCTGGTCGGCCTTGTGGAATGTGCAGGAGAAGCCGGCCCGCATACCGGATTCGCGGGCCGTCAGGATGACCCGTCGCTCATTTCTATCAAGGTAGTGGTACCGGTGCAGATAGTCCGCGCCTGTCTCCTGCGACGAGAGCTGGGAACAGCAATAGCGGAAGAAAGGGTCATCCCGAGGATTGCAGACATCCGCATAGTATTGGCCGAATCCATCGGGATAGGTGTTGAGGATCACCGGCGTCTGGCCGTACAGATCCGCGTAGATAACGCGATCAAAGCCATGCTGCGCGAAATAATCCTGGATTGCGTCCCAAACCATCGCGCTGCTTTTCGCTTCGATCATGCGGTCCACGATTACCTCGACTGTCACCGTACTTCTCACCTCAGCTATGGATTTCCATAGATTGCGCAGCTTGTCCGGCAATTGTCTATTGCTGTCAGCACTTTGCTGACCTGTTCAGCGAAGCGACAGCCGGGGGGCTGGATATGTTGCAGTCTGTTATGCAGCGCCAAAACAGCGGGGCGCGAAGTCATGTGCGTGAATGTGCCGGCATGGCAGGTTTGGCATCATAGCCTTCTGGGGTTTGTGTTCGTAACTATTGGATTGGCCACGACGGCTCCCATTCAGGCCGTTGTTTATCCAGAATCCGTCAACGCGCATGTTGACGCCGAAATCGAGCGCTTCGTCGGAGCGCCCCGGTTTTTCCAACTCGACCCGGACTATTTCGACTCGCCGGAATGGAACAGCCTGGAACGCTTCCCCTTCGGGGGCTCCCCATTTACCGACGACCGTGACTGGGGCATGTCGGATGCCGGCAAAGCCATCATGGCGCTTGAGGCCTTCGAGCGTCCTCTTCCCCACACGCGCTACCGCGTCAATGTCCGCAATGTGGATGGCAACGCTGACTATCCGAACGTGGCCCGCCTCATCGAGGTTGTCCGGTTCAATGTCGGTCCGGCTCTGGCGGCCAATATCCAGGAGGTCTATGGCGACCAGTTCACGCCAAGCTCCACAGATGTCGGCGTCGGCCGCCATGTGGCCTATCGCTTTGCCATGTTCTCATCGCAGAACCTGCCCAATCAGATCGCGGCAGTTTCGTACCGCTTCCTGAGTGATAACGAGGCGCAGGCGCAGGATTGTCTGGGCACACCCTGCCTGGCGCTGACGGACCCCGGTGACGAGGGCAGAAACTGGACCGACATTTCCGTCAACGAGGATGGCGACACCACCCCCTATCGGCGGCGCGATGATCAGGGATTGTCGATTCCCACCCGTGTCGCCGACCTGCTGAGCGGACAGCAGCTGTTTGGCGAAGACCTGGACATGGTGATCTCCAACAATGTCATCGGTCAGGACATGATCACCAATGGGGTGATGTGGCGGGCCGATCGGCAAGAGTGGCTCAAACGCTGGGAACTGGCTGGGCAGGCAGCGCGCTGGAGCCGGGCCATAGACCAAGCTTCCGTCGCGTCTGCACAGCCGGATCCCGGCTACCTCACCGCGCACAGCGTGGCGACGGAACTGCCGGCCTGGCAATATACCCTGCTGTTCGAAACGAGCGGGCAGCCGACGCGCCGCTATGAAGTGCTGACCAATGGAGACGGGGCATCTTTTCGCGCCGACGGTCTTGATATTATCGGGGTCTCGGACATGCCCGGCTGGGCCTATGGCCGTATGCCTGGAATTGATACGGCGCTGAAATTTTACCCCTCGCGAGGCTTTCCGATTGAAGCGCCTCTTCTCACCAGCCGCATTATCGACACCGGCCGGCGTGAACAGATGGGAGATTATGTGGCGCGTGAACTGCGGCTCGTGGCGTCCATTCCCCATGCGACCGATGGTACACATCGCGTCTGGACCGGACCGATATGGGCCATAGACGCGTTGCCGGCGGCCCCCGGCCTGCCCGAACTGCCCGGTTCGCCATTTGCCGGCGCGGCTTTGGGCCTGTCCATGCTCCAGGCACATGTGGGGCGGGAACTGGCCAAATGGGGGCTGGTCGCGCGCGCCGAAATCACCATCCATCTTGGGCTGAGCCCCACCGATATCGACAGGCTGCTGCTCGACGCCACCGAAAATACGCGGATGAGCCTCAACTCGACCGCCAGGCAGACGGTCCGTATCCGCATTGGCGGGTTGCAGGCCGCGCCCGAGGGCGCCTTCGCATCAGAGTTTCCTGACGCGCCGCTCTTGGGAACAGGCCGTTGGACCGGCACGCTGCCGCCCTCGACGGTTCCCCTTCTCGATGACTGACACAAATATTTCCCTGGAGACGCAGCAGATGTTCACGCCGATCACCATTCAACCAATGCAGGCCCGATAATGTGGGATTTTTCGATTGCCCGTTCACTGGGTCTGATGGGCAAGACAATGCCCTTCGTCTTGCTGCGCGTGGCCGTCTATTTCGGCATCGCGGCAGCTTATGTGATTGTCACCGGGACGGGTGCGGGCATTGGGTGGGGTGTCGGCGCCTTTGGCGATGAGGGCTTCCGGGCCGGCTCGATCTTCTGGGGCGGCGCCATCGGCTTCGGGGTCACCGCCGGCGTCCTCTATTTCCTGCGTGAATATATCCTCTACATCGTCAAGGCCGGTCATATCGCCGTCTTGGTCGAACTGCTCGACGGGCGGCACATGCCCGAGGGCAGGTCGCAGGTGTCCTACGCGACCGCCGTGGTCAAGCAGCGCTTCGGCGAGGCCAGCGTGCTGTTCGCGGTGGACCAACTGGTCAAGGGCGTGTTGCGCGCCGTGACCGGCCTGATCCAGGGCATCGCCGCCTTCCTGCCCATCCCCGGACTGCAACAGATAACCGGCATCCTCCGCGCCTTTCTCAATATCGCGGTGGGTTTCATCGACGAGGTGATCCTTGCCTATGCCATCCGCACCGGCTCGGCCAATCCCTGGGGATCCGCTCGGACGGCGCTGGTGCTTTACGGCCAGAACTACAAGCCCATGCTCAAGAACGCGGCCTGGCTGACACTCATTGTCTATGGCCTGTCATTCCTGGTGTTCCTGCTCATGCTCGCCCCGGCGGCAGCATTGGTCTGGTTCATCCCCGGTGCCTGGTCGGCGGGCGGTTTCGTCTTTGCGCTGCTTTTTGCCTGGGCCGTGAAAGCCGCGCTGATCGAGCCCTTTGCCATCGCCTGCATGATGGATGTCTATTTCCGCACCATCGAAGGCCAGGTGCCCAATGCGGAATGGGACGCCAAGCTTTCGGGCATGTCCAAGCAATTCACCAAGATCAAGGACAAGGCCGCGGGTTGGCGGCCAACATCCGCACAGAACACTGGCGGTTCCACCATGCAGGGCGGAGCAGCGACATGAATTTTCACTACATCACTGGAGGTGCGTCCGGCATGAGGGGACGACCGAAGACTATAGGGCGCGCAGCGCTGGTGAGCGCCGTAGCCGCATTGGCCATGCCGCTGGTGGCGCAGGAGGCGGACAGCGCCTCCATCCTCATCTACGACGCCTCGGGCTCCATGTGGGGCCAGCTCGATGGCGGCATATCCAAGGTCGAGATCGCCCGCGAGGTGATCGGGGACTTCTTCGTCAGCCGCGACAATTCCATTCCGCTTGGCGTCATCGCCTACGGCCATAACCGGCGCGGCGACTGCTCGGATATCGAGGTCATTGCCGATGTCGG
>CBFGTF010000071.1:0-14190 GCA_965651655.1 uncultured Devosia sp. | reverse complement strand
TCGGCCACCGCCGGTCGGGGCGCGAATCCGTCGGGTCCCGGCACGAGACCAAGCAGGTTCACCTTCATGTCCTGTCGAAAACGCGCGACTGCCGCCGCCGCGAGGCGGTTCAGCGTCTCCAGATCGCGCTTTTCGACGGCAGTGTTGAGCGCGGCATGCTCGACCAGGAAATTGAGGATATAACCCTCTGCCAGTTCCTGCCGCTGCTGGTCGCCCATCTTGAGAAAATTGGGGTCATTGGCAAAGGCGATCTGCAATTGCCGCCGCACCGGGGCGCTGTCGACCTTGACCGCATAGGCGCCATTGGCTGCCACCCAGTTGAGCACCCAATAGGATGTCAGCGCATCGGTGACATTATTGGTCTTGAGCCCGTCAGACGCCACCAGTTCCTGCCAGATTTCGGTCGGAGAGCGTTCGGCAAAGGCCTCTACCAGGCTATCGCGGGCTGCGGCACCGGCCGACCAGCGCACCCGGTCCAGGAATTCTCGCTGCAGGCGGGCGGACACCGAGGGAGAGGGGCGATAGCTGGTATCGAATTCGGCCTCGATGGCCTCCATGGCAGCAGGCTCTGCCTGTTCGGCAGGTTGTGCGGCCACGCTGAGCGGCATCAGCACAAGAAGCACACCAGCAAGGATCGAATGCTTGATCATCAGGACTCCATGCGTCCGAACTTCACGACCAAAGCGGCCAAATTTCGGCGCAAGCGCAGCCTTGCCTGCACTCAACCCGCTTCCGAGTAGATTTCGAGCCGGTTGCGCTTCTCCACCACCGGGGCCAGTGCGTCCATGACCCGGGCACGGGGGAAGGTGGCGATCACTTCCGTGCCGAAGCGAAGCTTGGAGAAGAGATCGAACCGGCCCTGGTGCAGGTCCATGATCTTCTGCACGATGGGCAGCCCGAGGCCCGCGCCCTGTTCGGCCGTCTTCTGCGCCAGCGATCCCTGACCAAAGGAGGACAGCACGGTCTCGATCTCGTTTTCGGGAATGCCCGGGCCATTGTCCTTGACCGAAATCAGCTGCCCGCCATCGCCGCTGCGTTGCACCACCAGCACGATCTTGCCCTGCTGGGGGGTGAACTTGATGGCGTTGGACAAGAGATTCAGCACCACCTGGCGGATGGCCCGTTCATCACCCCAGAGCCGGGGCAGGTTGTCGCCCACGCTGAACACCAGGTCGATGCCCTTGGATTTGGCGCGCAGCTCCATCATCCGGCGGCAGTCCGAGGCGATGTCGACCAGCGAAACCACTTCCTCGTTAAGCTCATACTTGCCCGCCTCGATGCGGCTGAGATCGAGCAGCTCGTTGATCAGGTTGAGCAGATGCTGGCCGCTGGAGTGGATGTCGCCGGCATATTCCTTGTACTGCGGCACCTGGTGGGGGCCCAGCAGCTCCGATTTCAGCACCTCGGAAAAGCCGATAATGGCATTGAGCGGGGTGCGCAATTCATGGCTCATGGTGGCCAGGAACTGGCTCTTGGCGATATTGGCCTGTTCGGCATGCCGGCGGGCTTCGTCCGACATGTTGCGCGCTTCTTCCAGTTCGTAGATCAGCGTGTCCTTCTCGGCCTGGTGCGAGATGGTCTCGAGTTCGGAACTATGCAGTTGCCGCGCCAGATAGACGAAGAAAATCTCGCCACAGACGGCCACGGCCGCCAGCGTATAGTTGAGCGTGCCACCCAGGGCGATGAGCGAAATGGAAACGGTGATGGTGACGGGCAGGGTGCTCATCAGCGTCGCCGGGGGCAGGGTATGGGTCGCCACGGCGTTCGACGCAATGCTGACCAGCACCATGGCGAACATTACCGGGGCCAGCGCCTCTGGATCGGTGACCAGGGTGAACAGCGCCAGCAGCGACAGCGCCAGCCCGCCAACGCTTTCGGCGGCGACAAAGCTGGTGGTCCAGCGGGCGGCGTTGAACTTTCCCGGATCGGCGGATTTGAAGCGCCTGGCGGTCAGGACCACCACGAGCAGGCTGGCAATGACCAGCCCCGCCCACAGGGCCGTGACGGTGATCGGGACCCAGAAACTGGCCATGATGGCGAGGATGGAGACGATGGCCGCCATGGGCAGGGCCGCAGCTATGCGGGAATCGGCATAGTCATGCATCAGTTCGAAGTCGAAGTCGGCACGCGTGCCTGAACTGGAAGTCAGCCGTTGACGGGCCTCCAGCACGGTTTTCTGTGCTGCTCGCTTGCCGTCACGCCCGGACTGGGCACGGATATCGGCGTCGGGAACCGGCATGGAAAGTCTTACTCGTTACTCGATGATGCGAACAAAAACGCGCTCGCGACGCTCACGATCAGACCTTAGGGGTGCCGTGGTTAACAGCGGGTGAAACCGGCGCCCCCGGGAGTGGCCCGGCCAAGGGGGTTAGGGCGGGTCCTTCAGGTAAAAGTGCTGGCCGCCGCGCGAATGGTGGGGTTAAGATAGTCTTGCTGGGGCCAATACATTTCAACGAGCAATTTTATTGCGTCTGACGGGGTGATATGGCACTTCTTCTGCCGCCACACTGTGCGATTGGCGTCTTAAGTAAAATCTGATTTCAAGGGGCCGGAATGGCTTTGGACAAGATCGACCGCAAGATCCTGACGCTCCTGCAGAAGGATGCGACCATGCCGGTCGCCGAGATTGGCCGCAAGGTCGGCCTGAGCACCACGCCGTGCTGGCGGCGCATCCAGAAGATGGAGGAGGACGGCGTCATCCAGCGCCGCGTCGCCGTCCTTGATCCCGCCAAGGTCAATGTTGGCGTCACCGTCTTCGTCTCGGTCAAGACCAACGAGCACAACGACACCTGGATGCGCAAATTCTCGGGCGTCGTGGACGAGTTTCCCGAAGTGGTGGAATTCTACCGCATGAGCGGCGATGTCGACTATCTCATGCGTGTGGTCGTGCCCGACATCGGCGCCTATGACGCCTTCTACAAGCGCCTGATCGGCAAGATCAATCTGACCGATGTCAGTTCCGCCTTCGCCATGGGACAGATCAAATATACCACGGC
This sequence comes from uncultured Devosia sp., assembly GCA_965651655.1. GTDB lineage: Bacteria > Pseudomonadota > Alphaproteobacteria > Rhizobiales > Devosiaceae > Devosia. Next base: position 11,194 of record CBFGTF010000071.1, on the reverse strand, counting down.
CCTGCCGCTGGATTTCGCCATCATCTCCGACGACGACAAATAGGCCCGGCCTCGCCATGCTGATAGGTTTTGAACATGTCGGCATGACGGTCAGCGACATGGACCGCGCCATCGATTTCTATTGCGGCCTGCTGGGCCTGCGCCTGGCGTTGCGCAAGACCACCGCCGGCGGCGAGCTCGCCTTTCTCGACGCGGGTGGCGGCATGCTGGAAGTAGCCGCGCCTGCCCACGAGGTCGCTCGTTTTCGCGATGTACCCCATACCGAAGCGGGCATGCGCCACCTGACACTGGCCTATGACGATGTCGACACCATGTTCGAGTTTCTCGAAGAGGCCGGCGTCGAAATCGCCGAACGCCCCCGCAATGCCTACAATTCCGAAATGGTCCGCCGCGTCGCCTTCGTCCGCGATCCCGATGGTATCCTGGTCGAACTGATCGAGCGCGCGCCGGGGCGCTAGTCAGGCCGCCGCTATTTCCAAGCAGCGCGCCAGCGACCAGTTCACCATCCGCGTATCCCCGTCCATCATGGCATCGCGCAGAACGTCCAGCCCGATCCGAAGCTGATAGCAGGTGAGGGTCTCGCGCTCGCTGAGCCGCCAGCTTTCATGTTCTTCGATGAACCGGCATTGTTGCTCCATGCAGTCGAGCCATGGCCGCCAGAACAGAAGATTGGCCAGGTCATAAAGCGGGTCCCCGATCATGGCTTCGGACCAATCGATCAGGCCGGTGACGGCACCATCCTGCACCAGCACATTGTTTGATCCGAAGTCACCATGCACAAGCTGCCGCCGGTCCGGGAGATCCTGCGCCATGCCGCACACCCTGCCCACGATCTGTATGGCCGCCACCCTTTGCGGGCTGGACAGCGCCTGCCACTCCCAGCCCGAGACTGACGACACATAGTCGGGCCAACAGCCAAAGCTTGCCTTGCCATTTCCGTCGAATGGTCCCGCGCCCAACTCTGACGCCATCGTTGTCCCGGCCAGGGCATCAAGCAGCCTCCCCACCGCCTCGCCATAACGAAAGGCGCCCCCCGCCGGCAGCGCCTGCAAGGTGTCTCCTGTCACGCGGCGGGAGACGCAGTACCAGTGCAAAGGATCGGTCTCAGCGATCAGCAGCACTTCGGGAACGGGCAATAGCGCTTGATCGAATAGGTTATGCGCCAACCGATCCTTCTCAAAACCGCTGGCGGAAATGTTCACCCGGACGACGAAAGCGCCACCGTCGGCGTCGAAAGCAAAGGCCCGGGATTCTTCGCCCTCTGCAAGCGGGACGAGCGGAGAGATGTTGGAGAAGGTCTTTGTCAGCCGGTCTCTGAGCGCTGCAGGGTCGATTTTCGGCTTAGCCACCCGTCACGCTCATATGCCGCGCCACGGCAGGTGCATCCCGCGTCCGGTCCAGCACGAAATCATGGCCCTTGGGCTTGATGATCATGGCATGGTCCAGCGCAGCATCCAGCGCCGCCTGTCCCCCATCGCGCCATGCGTCCCGCAGATTGACCTGGTCGTCCTGGCCCAGGCAGAGGAACAATTGCCCCGTGGCCGTGAGGCGGACGCGGTTGCAGCTCTCGCAGAAATTGTGGCTCATCGGGGTGATGAAGCCCAGCGTGCCGCCGGTCTCGGCCACATGCACATAGCGGGCCGGCCCCCCGGTGCGCTTGTCGAGCTTTGCCAGAGTGTAGCGCCGCGCCAGCCGCTCATGCAGTTCGCGCAGCGGCAGATAGGTGTCGACCCGGTCGATCCCCACGTCGCCAAGCGGCATGCCTTCGATCAGGGTCAACCCCATGCCGCTGCCATGGGCCCATGACATCATCGGCTCGATCTCGTCGTCATTGATGCCGCGCATCGCTACCATGTTGATCTTTATGGCAATGCCTGCGGCCTGTGCCGCCTCGATCCCGTTCAGCACATCCTCGATGCGGCCCCGGCGGGTGATCTTGCCGAACCGCTCCGCATCCAGCGTGTCGAGGGACACGTTGATCCGGCGTATGCCGGCCGCAAACAGTCCCTCTGCATGCTTTGAAAGCTGGCTGCCATTGGTGGTGATGGTCAGCTCGTCAAGGCCATTGCCGATCCTGCCGCCCAGGCTGCGTACTAGCGCCATGATATCTCGCCGGACCAGCGGCTCGCCGCCCGTCAGGCGGATCTTGGTCGTGCCCCGGGCGATGAAGGCACTCGCAATCGCCTCGACCTCGTCGAAGCTGAGAACATCCTTCTTGGGGAGGAACGTCATGTCCTCGGCCATGCAATAGACACAGCGGAAATCGCACCGGTCAGTCACCGAGATGCGCAGATAGGAAATGCGCCGGCCGAAGCTGTCGATCAGGGGGCGCTGCTGGGAGGGCGAACCGGTCATGGGAGTAATCTATTCGTCATTGTCCCTGGCGAAAAGCGCCGGAAAAACAAAAGGCCGCCAATCTGGCGGCCTTTTGCGGAAACTTTGTTTCGATCAGTGGTTGACCACGATCCGGGCGCCAACCTGGACGCGCTCGTAAAGGTCGGTGACATCTTCGTTGGTCAGGCGGATGCAGCCCGACGACACGGCCTGGCCTATTGACCACGGCTCGGAGGTGCCATGCACGCGATAGAGGGTCGAACCGATATAGAGCGCGCGGGCGCCGAGGGGATTGTCCGGGCCACCAGGCATGTAGGCCGGAAGGTCGGGAACGCGCTTGCGCATCGCCGGGGGCGGGGTCCAGCCGGGCCATTCCGCCTTGCGGGTGATGCGGTGGGTGCCGGACCAGGTGAAGCCGTCGCGGCCCACGCCGATACCATATTTCATTGCCTTGCCGTCTTCGAGCACCAGGTAGAGGCGGCGTTCGCCGGTTTCGATGACGATCGTCCCGGGCTTCTGGGTGGTTTCGTAATCGACAATCTGCTTGCGGATGGGGCTACCGCCGCGGCTGGCACTGGCAGCACGATCCTCGAACTGGTTCGTGTCCGGATTGTACCACAGGGCGGCGCTGGAGGGGGCTGCGCTGGTCATTGCCAGCAAGACCGCCATGCCGATTGCCAATGCAATTCTATAGATGCTCATGCTTCCACTTGGCCTCTGAATGCGCTGGCATGATTCTGCCGGCGACGACTTGCGCTGTTTACTTCGAATGCGATGCAGCCGGAAGAGACGTGCCTCTTTTTGGCCGCAAGTGCGATATCATCGCCATATTGTGTTGCCAGCCGGTTACACCTGCCAGTCACCAAAGCGTGAACGTTATGCCTTGGTCGGCTTGACAGCGCAGGCGGACGACTGCCAAACCCCCGATAGTTCGGAGGGAATGACGCCATGAGTGAAGCGCTCAAGCGCGAAGCTGCGGCCCGCGCGGTGGCAGAGATCGCGTCCGGCATGAGGGTGGGATTGGGCACGGGATCGACCGCGCGCCATTTCGTCGAACTGCTGGGCGAGAAAGTCGCGCAGGGTCTCGACATTGTCGGCGTGCCGACCTCCGAGGTCACGGCGCAGCAGGCGCGGACCTGCGGCATCCCGCTGTCGGACCTGGATACACTGGATCGCCTCGATGTCACGGTGGACGGGGCCGACGAGATTGACGCAGCGCTCAATCTCATCAAGGGCGGCGGCGGTGCTCTGCTGCGCGAGAAGATCGTCGCGGCGGCCTCTGACACCATGATCGTGATTGTCGATGGCTCCAAGCTTGTCGAAACGCTGGGCCGGTTCCCTTTGCCCATCGAAGTCAACGGTTTTGGCCTGGGTGCTACCCGCCGTGCAGTGGCCGGGATCATGGCGCGTCATGGGGCCGAGGGTGAACTGAAGCTCAGGCTCGGGGCCGACGGTCAACCGTTCACGACAGACGGCGGGCATTTCATTCTCGATGCTTTTTTTGGCCGCATTTCGCAGCCAGAAGCGCTCTCAATCGACCTTCTGGACATTCCGGGCGTGGTCCAGCATGGACTGTTCCTCAAAATGTGCCGCAAGGCTTATGTGGCGACGCCGAATGGCGTAGAAACACTTCTCAAGGGCAACTGACCAGGGTGGAACGGGACAAGATGGCTTTCTGGAATATTCGCAATTGGGCGCAGGGCGTCCGGCTGATGGCGCTGGTTGCCATGATTGCCGGCACCGCCAGTGCTGCTGTTCCCGCTCTGGCGCAGGAAGTTGCCCCCGAGCAGCTGGCAATGGCGCGCAAATATATCGACCTGACGGACCGGGGCGCGGTCTTCGAGACCACCGTGGTCGAGATCGGTATCGATACCATGCGCCAGATCGTAACCCAGAACCCTGAGCTTTCCGAGCAGACCAACACGGTCATTGGCGATGTGATCAAGGATTATAACGGCCGCAAGGGCGAACTGCTCGATCAGTTCGCGCGTGTCTATGCGATCCATTTCACGCTCGAGGAGCTGACCGAGATCGTGGCTTTCTACGAGTCACCCACGGGCCAGAAGCTGGCGAAGGCCAATGCGGACCTAAACTCCGATATTCGCCGCGTCCTGCAGGTTTATACCAACAATCTGCGCACCGAGTTCTTCGCCAAGGTGCGCGCCGGCTTGCGCGCCCAGGGTGTCGAACTCTGATCGGCTCAACGATCCGCTCACGGACCCCGCCTTGTGCGGGGTCTTTTTTTATGCGAAGCCGACACCATATCCATCGGCACTAGACGATGAATGGCGGGTATTGGCCGCCGACCAGCGGGAGCAGGGGGCTTTTATGGACTTCGATTATGACCTGATCGTCATCGGTGCCGGCTCTGGCGGCGTTCGTGCAGCGCGCATGGCGGCGACCTATGGCGCCAAAGTGGCCATTGTCGAGGAATTCCGCGTCGGAGGCACCTGCGTTATTCGCGGCTGTGTGCCCAAGAAACTCTATGTCTACGCGGCCCGCTTCAAGGAGCAGTTCGATGTCGCCGGAAGCTTTGGCTGGCAGGTCGATGCCAGCTTCGACTGGCCGACCCTGGTCGCCGCCAAGGAAAAGGAAATCAGTCGCCTCGAACACGCCTATGCCAGCAATCTGGAAAAGCCGGGCGTCGAGATTATCCGCGACCGCGCCATGGTCACCGGACCCAATGGCGTTCGTCTTGTGCGCGACGGCAGGGAATTGAGTGCCAAATACCTGCTGATTGCCACCGGCGCTCACCCGTTCATTCCCGATATTCCGGGTGCCGAACTGGGCATCTCCTCCAACGAGGCATTCGATCTCCCGGCGCTGCCGCACTCGATCCTGATCGAGGGCGGTGGCTATGTCGCCGTGGAATTTGCCACCATCTTTGCCGGGTTGGGCGTCAACACCTCCATCATCTATCGCGGCGACTGCCTGCTGCGCGGCTTTGATGAGGACATGCGGCGCGGGCTGGAGGCCGGCCTCGTCGAGCGCGGCATTCGCCTTATCTATCAGACCAGCATCAAGTCTCTGGCCAGGACCGGCGACGACATTACCGCGACCTTCAGCGATGGCGTGTCCGCGCCCTTCGGCGCCGTGATGTTTGCCACCGGCCGCCGTCCGAATGTCCATGGGCTGGGCCTCGAAACGGCGGGGGTTCAACTCACTGAAGGGGGTGCCATCGCGGTGGACGAATATTCCCGCACGTCGGTGCCCAACATCTACGCCGTTGGCGACGTAACGGGCCGGGCACAATTGACGCCTGTCGCCATCCGCGAAGGTTGGTATTTCGCGGAAACCGTGTTCAACGACAATCCCCTCAAGGTGGACCATTCGCTGATCCCCACCGCCGTCTTCTCCGAGCCCGAAATCGGCACGGTTGGCCTCACAGAGGCGGAGGCGGCTACTCATGGTGACGTCGATGTCTATGTCGCCCGCTTCCGGCCAATGCAGAACACGCTTTCGGACCGGACTGAGCGCATGGTGCTCAAGCTCATCACCGAAAAGGATGAAGGCAAGGTGCTGGGCGTTCATATTCTGGGTCCTGGCGCCGGTGAAATGATCCAGCTGGTCGGCATTGCCGTCGGCATGGGCGCCACCAAGGCCGATTTCGACCGCACCATTGCGCTCCACCCCTCGGCCGCCGAGGAACTCGTGACCTTCAAGGCTCCGACTTATGTCTACCGCGACTGCAAGCGTGTCTGAGCCTTTGTCCTTGGCACGGGCCTCAGGGCTTGGTAGATCGCCCGCAACCTTCCTGCCCGGCCTAAGCGAGACAGAAAATGACCACCTGGACCCCCAGCTCCTGGCGTGACAAGCCGATAAAGCAGGTTCCTGCCTATCCGGATGCCGCTGCCCTGGCCGAGGCCGAGCGCCAGCTGGGCACCTTCCCGCCCCTGGTCTTTGCCGGCGAAGCGCGCGAACTCAAGGCGCGCCTCGCTGCCGTTGCCCGTGGCGAGGCTTTCCTGCTCCAGGGCGGGGACTGCGCCGAAAGCTTTGCCGAGCACGGCGCCGATCATATTCGCGACTTCTTCCGCGTCTTCCTGCAGATGGCGGTGGTGCTGACCCATGGCTCTTCCAAGCCTGTGGTCAAGGTTGGCCGCGTGGCCGGCCAGTTCGCCAAGCCGCGTTCGGCGGATACCGAGGTGATCGACGGCGTCGAACTGCCCTCCTATCGCGGCGACATCATCAACGACATCGCCTTCACCGAGGCCGCCCGCGTGCCCGACCCACAGCGCCTGCTGATGGCCTATCGCCAGTCCGCGGCCACGCTCAATCTGCTGCGCGCCTTCTCCATGGGCGGCTATGCAGAGCTGACTCGCATCCATGAATGGACCATGGGCTTCATGAAGGGCTCGAGCTGGGATGCCCGCTTCGAGGAAGTAGCCCGTCGCATCGACGATGCCATCACCTTCATGGGCGCGCTCGGCCTGAATCCGGAGAACACGCCCGCGCTCAAGCAGACCAGCTTCTACACCAGCCACGAGGCACTGCTGCTTGGCTATGAGGAAGCGCTGACCCGACGGGATTCGATCACCAACAACTGGTATGCCACCTCCGGCCATATGCTCTGGATCGGCGACCGCACCCGCGATCCCGACGAGGCGCATGTCGAGTACTTTGCCGGCATCCACAATCCCATCGGCATCAAATGCGGCCCCAGCCTGTCCAGCGACGACCTGCTGCGCCTGCTCGACCGGCTCAATCCCACCGATGAGGCCGGCCGCATCACCCTGATTGCGCGATTTGGCGCCGACAAGGTGCATGACCATTTGCCGCGGTTGATCGAGACCGTGCAGAAGGCCGGCCGGACAGTCGTGTGGTGCTGCGACCCCATGCATGGAAATACGGTCAAGGCCTCCACCGGCTTCAAAACCCGTCCCTTTGATCGCGTCCTTTCCGAGGTGAAGAGCTTCTTCGACGTCCATCGCGAGATGGGTACTTATGCGGGCGGCGTACATATCGAAATGACCGGCGACGATGTGACCGAATGCGTCGGTGGTGTTTCCGCCGTCACCGAGGCGACCCTGTCGGACCGCTACAACACCTATTGCGACCCCCGCCTCAATGCCAGCCAGGCCCTGGAACTGGCATTCCTTGTCGCTGAAGAAGTGCATGCGCAAAAGCCGCCGCGCCGTCTGGTTGCGGCCGGCGAATAATTCGTCCAGCCGGGTGAACCCGATTTGGGGCCGTGCGTTGAGTGTTTCGGCGTGCGGCCCTTTGCTGTCGGCAGTAACGACCATTTCGCTTGCGTCCGACGAGTAGGTAATGCCCAGGTCACTTTTCCCCCACGCTTCTCCCGCGACGCGCGCCCGGCTCGAACGGGATCCGACGCTCAAGCTCGTCAATGACTACGATTGGTCCGCCAATCCGCTCGGACCCATTCCCGCATGGCCCGAGAGTCTCAAGGGCGCTGTGCGCACCATGATGGTGGCCACCATGCCCATGGCCATGCTGGTAGGGGAGCAGGGGATCCTGCTCTACAACAATGGCTATGCCGAGTTTGCCGGTCCGCGCCATCCGGACATTTTCGGGTTGCCGGCAGAAGCCGCCTGGCCGGAGGTGGCCGAGTTCAACCGCGAGAACATCGCGCGGGGCCTGCGCGGCGAAGGGATCAGCCTGATCGGCCAGAAGCTCATGCTCAATCGCCATGGCCAGCCCGAACCGGTCTGGTTGGACTTGCACTACAGCCCCATGCTCGACGAATCCGGCCAGCCCATGGGCAGTTTCTGTGTCGTTATCGATGTCACCACACGGGTTCTGGCCGAGCAGGCCCTTGCGCGCAGCGAGGAGCGCATGTCCCTGGCCATCAGCGGCACCGATCTGGTCGGCACCTGGGATTGGGATGTCATCGAAAATCGCGTAACCGCGGACGACCAGTTCGCTGCGCTTTACAATCTGGATTCGCTCCGCGCTGGTCTCGGGGTCCCCATCGAGGACTTCGTCGGGGCAATTCATCCCGACGACCGGCAGCGGGTCAGCGCCGAAATCCAGACCGCGCTGGAACAGGGCTCCGCCTTCAAGTCCGAGTACAGGCTCGTTGCCGGCGATGGTCGCGTGACCTGGGTGGTGGCCTCGGGTCGCCCTCGGCTCGATGCGAAGGGGCGGGTATACCGTTTTCCCGGCGTGGCCATCGATGTCACCCAGCAGCATCAGGTCCGGGAGGCACTGGAAAGCAGCGAATTGCGTTTCCGCACCCTCGCTGACACCATGCCGCAAATGGTATGGTCGACGCTGCCCGATGGTCATCACGACTATTACAATGCCCGTTGGTACGAGTTCACCGGTGTGCCTGAGGGGTCGACCGACGGCGAGGGCTGGAATGACATGTTCCATCCCGATGACCGCGAACACGCCTGGGCCACCTGGCGGCATTCCCTCGAGACCGGCGAGCCTTATCAGATCGAATATCGGCTGCGGCACCATACCGGGCAGTATCGCTGGACGCTTGGACGCGCTCTGCCGATCCATGATGCCCAGGGGCATATCCTGCGCTGGATCGGGACCTGCACCGACATCCATGAATCGCGCCTTGTCGCCGAAGAGCGGGAACTGGTGGCCCAGGAACTGAGCCATCGCATCAAGAACATCTTCGCTGTCTTGACGGGCATTGTCGGGCTCTCGGCACGCAACAATCCCGAGGCGAAGACTTTTGCCGACCAATTGCGCCAGCGCATCTTTGCCATGGGCGAAGCCCATGATTTTGTCCGCCCGCACCGGGAGTTTTCCAGCGCCAGTTCGGGGCAGGGCATGCTCTCCGATTTCGTTGCCCGGCTGATGCGCGCCTATAATGAAGGTGAGGGACACCAGGTGCGGGTCCGTTTTGCCGGCGATGATGCCCGCATCGATGATGCTGCGGCGACCCCACTTGCGCTGCTGTTCCACGAACTGGCCACCAATGCCGCCAAATACGGCGCGCTGTCGACGCCCGACGGGCATGTCGATGTCATTGGTGAAAGCACGTCCTCGGACTATCGGCTGGTCTGGCGCGAAAGCGGCGGCCCGGCCACTGTAGAACCGGCGACGCTTGCCGGTTTTGGTACGCGCCTGGTCGGCATGTCGGTCGAGGGGCAGATGCGGGGAAGGCTGACGCGCAAATGGCGCCATGAGGGCCTGGAAGTGGAAATTGTGCTGCCCAAGGACGCCCTGGCGCGATCCGCAGGTCTGCAGCCAGCAGCGAGGGACTGAGGGCCTAGCTGGCGAATGTCCGCCCGTTGTCCCCCCAGGAGAAGAGCTTGAGGCGCCGGGGCGGCGTGCTGTCGGCTTCAATGCGTCGGGCCACGGCAAATTCGACCGCTTCACGCAGGTCGCGTTCTGTCGCGGGCTTGGGCAAGACGCCGATCGTACCGGGAACGCCGTCGCCCAGCTGTGAAGGATTGGCTGTAATGAATACCACCGTCACGCCATGCGTCTGGGCCAGGATCTGGCCGATTGTCGGTCCCGTGGGCCCGTCACGCAGGTTGAGATCCACCAGCGCAATATCGGCATAGGCGGCAAGTGCCAGCGCCGATTTCTGGTCATCGGCAATGCCGATGGGGTCATGACCCATATCGGCGATGATGCTCTCGATTTCGGCGGCGACGATATATTCGTCTTCAACGATTAGGACACGATAGGTCATGGGCAGGCTGGATTGGTTGTTGTTCGGCACTCTGTTCTAGTTCGATTGAACTCCCGGATCGGCCTGAGGTTGCCGATCTTCCGGGTTTTGGCAAACTTGTGATGAGTATAATGCATTCTCCACGTTACCAAAGCGGCAATCACGACACCGGTCTTCAGCCATGCCATGCACCGCTTGCCCTCCCCAGGGGTAGCGGCTAAGTCTGGCGCCGCATCCGGCTGCCAGGCCGTATCCCCGTCCTATCGATCAGGCCAGCAATATTGTGACCGACCAGCTCCGCATCGCGCTCGCTCAGCTCAATCCCAAGGTCGGTGACCTCACGGGCAATCTGGCCCTCGCCCGCAAGGCCCTGGATGATGCCAGGACGGCCGGGGCCGACATCCTGATGCTTTCCGAGCTGTTCCTGACTGGCTATTTCCCGGACGATCTGCTGTTCAAGGAGCAGTTCATCAAGGACGCCATCGCCAATGCCCGCCTCCTGGTGACCGATACCAGGGACAGCGACGTCGTATTGATCCTGCCCACCATCTGGCTCGATGTAACCGGTCTCCACAACGCCGTATTGGTGGCAGAGAAGGGCGAAATCACCGCCATCCGCTACAAGCGCGAACTGCCCAATAGCGATGTCTTCTATGAAAAGCGCTATTTCTTACCTGGTCCGTTGCCTTTGCCGGTCACGATCAGGGGGGTGGAAGTGGGTATCCCCATCTGCGAGGACATCTGGCATCCGGCCGTCTGCGAACATCTGGCCATGCGCGGGGCGCAGATCATGCTCTGTCCCAATGGCTCGCCCTACTGGACCAACAAGCAGCATGTCCGCAAGGATCTGGTGCGCGCCCGCGTCGCCGAGGATGGCGTGCCCATGCTCTATCTCAACCAGGTCGGCGGGCAGGATGAACTGGTCTTTGATGGCGCATCCTTCGCCATGGAGCCGGGTGACAGGCTGGTGTTGCAGGGCAAGTCCTTCGAGCCCGATTTCATCGTCTCGGACTGGACCCGCACCGAGGCCGGCTGGACCTGCACCAATGGCCGCGTGGAGGCCCTGACCTCGGTCGAGGAGGCGCCTTGGCGCGCCTGTGTGCTTGGCCTGCGCGACTACGTCCTCAAGAATGGCTTTTCCCATGTAGTGCTGGGCCTTTCAGGCGGCATAGACAGCGCTGTGGTCGCCGCCATGGCAGCCGATGCCTTCGGGCCGGAAAAGGTCCACGCGATCATGCTGCCCTATCGCTACACCTCCGAGGC
>CBFGTF010000070.1:0-14351 GCA_965651655.1 uncultured Devosia sp. | reverse complement strand
GGGCATTGGCCAGGGCGCAGAAATCCAGGCCCGGGCAGCAGATCATGTCGGTGATCAGGTTATTGTTGCCCTCGGCCAGGCCATTGGCCACCAGCACGTCATAGACCGCGCGCAGGTCCGATACGGCCACATGGGGCAGAACCAGGTTCTGCTCATGGGTCACGCGCAGCTCGTCATAGGAATATTGCTCGGCCAGGTCCGCGACCACGTCGATCTGTGCATCGGTGGCGTCGCCGGGCGCACCCCCAACCGGCTTCAGTGACACCGTGACCGAGGCATAGCCCGGCTGCTTGTGCGGATGCAGGTTGTTGTCGAGCCAACGGCCATAGGCCGGGTCGATGATCGACTGGTAAGCCACATCGATCGTGTCCGCGGAACGGTCGGCAAAATCCGGCGGCGCGAAATAGGCGCTGATCCGGTCCAGTTCCTGCTGCGGCAGCGTCAGCACGCCCCCGCGCACTTCCGCGAACTCGGCCTCGACCTGGCCCTTGATGCTCTCAAGGCCCTCTTCGTGCACCAGGATCTTGATGCGGGCCTTGTACTTGTTGTCCCGGCGGCCATAGCGGTTGTAAACGCGCATGATGGATTCGAGATAAGCCAGCAGATGCTCGTTGGGCACGAAGCTGTTGATCAGCTTGGCCACCATCGGCGTGCGCCCCAGGCCCCCGCCCACCCAGACTTCCCAGCCGATTTCGCCGGCGCCGTTCACTGCGGCCTGAAGGCCAATGTCGTGGAAGCGGATGGCCGCCCGGTCATTGGGCGAGCCGGTCATGGCGATCTTGAACTTGCGTGGCAGGTAGGAAAACTCAGGATGGAGGCTCGACCACTGGCGGATGATCTCGGCCACGGGCCGGGGATCGATGATCTCGTCGGCGGCAGCGCCGGCGAACTGGTCCGTAGTCACATTGCGAATGCAATTGCCCGAGGTCTGGATGGCGTGCATCTCGACGCTGGCCAGTTCCTCAAGGATCACCGGAATGTCCTTGAGCTTTGGCCAGTTGAACTGGATGTTCTGCCGCGTGGTAAAGTGGCCATAGCCGCGGTCATAGGTGCGCGCGATATGGGCCAGCTTGCGCATCTGCTTGGCTGACAGCGTGCCATAGGGGACGGCGATCCGCAGCATATAGGCATGCAATTGCAGATAGAGCCCGTTCATCAGCCGCAGCGGCCGGAACTGGTCTTCGGACAGCTCCCCCGAAAGGCGGCGCTTCACCTGATCCGCAAATTGTGCCGTACGACCCGCTACGAAAGCGGCGTCGAATTCGTCATATCGATACATGCCCGTCTTCACCTAAGTGCTGGCGATCATACGCCTGCCCGTTGAGAGTGAGGGGAGCGGTGGGGCCCGCCGCCCTGATGCGTTCGCGCAGGCGCTTGGGCACGATGCGGCCCTCCACCTGCTCGACTTCTTCGATTTCAATGCTGATCACCCGCCCGGTCGCCTTGGTGGCGGCCAGGGCGCCGTCGCGCTCCGCCTGTTCGTCCTTGGAGAACAGCCGCGCCGCCTGCAGGTCTTCCACCCAGAGTCCGGCGCCGTCCAGATAAACGGTGGCGCCCGAGATCAGTTCATTGCCAGTCAGGATTTCCATGCGTCACGCTACCTTGAAATTATCTGCCGCCGCAGCGGCGGCCTCGGTCCAGTCACCCTGGGCAACAGCCTGCCCGATCAGGATGACAGCCGGACCATCAACGAAATCGACCGCGCCATTGGCCAGCGCCCCCAGCGTGCCGGCATAGGCGGTACTGTCGGCGCGTCCCGCATTGACCACGATGCCGATCGGCAAGTCCGCGGCGGCGCCATGCGACATCAGGCGTGCGGCCACCTCGGCGGCAATTGCCTTGCCCATATAGAGCGCCAATGTCAGCCCCGATTGCGACAGGGCGGCCCAATGGGCCAGGTCACTGTCATCGGCACCATGGGCCGTCGCCACCACGAAGCCGCTCGACACCTTGCGCAGGGTCACCGGCGTCGCCGTATCCGCCGCCGCCGCCAGCGCCGCGCTCACCCCTGGCACGATTTCGTAAGCCAGACCCGCCTTGCGCAGTGCCGCGATTTCCTCGCCTGCCCGGCCAAAGATCATCGGATCGCCCGACTTCAGCCGCGCCACCTTCTTGCCCTCGCCGGCCAGCCGAACGATCAGCGTATTGATCTGCGCCTGCGAAAAAGAATGGTGCCCCCGCGCCTTGCCCACGCAAATCTGCTCGGCATCGCGGCGGCCCATTTCCACCACGGCAGCGGGCACCAGCTGGTCATGCACGATCACGTCGGCCTGCTGCAACAGGCGCTGCGCGCGCAACGTCAGCAGGTCCTCGGCGCCCGGACCGGCCCCGATCAGCCATACCACGCCCTGCCCTGCGCCCTTGGCAACATGGGTGGCAAGCAGCGTCTCGGCCTTGTCCGCATCCATTGCAGGGCGCGTGACGAGATCCTCATAAAACCGCCGCCGCGCCGCGCCGTCATGAATCAGGCCTTCAACCTTGTGGCGCAAGCCCCCGGCCAGACTCGCGATTTTGCCGAGCCCCGGCGCCAGCAGCGCCTCGATCTGCGCCCGCACCAGCCGCGCCAGCACCGGCGCATCGCCCTCGGTCGAAATCGCTACCGTCAGCGGCGCACGGTCGACGATCGACGGCGTGTAGAAATCGCACTGGTCCGGCACATCGACCACGTTGAGCGGGATACCCAGCCGCCGCGCCTCGGCCTTGGCCAATTCGGCGTCTGCCCCCTCTTCGGCCACAAACACCAGCGCCGCCCCGGCGATATCCTCAGCCTCAAGCGCGCGCTCATGCAGGCGCACCGCCAAGGCGGAGAAATCGGCTTCGATCTGACGGGAAAAAATCTCTATCGATGCAGTCGTCTTAGAAACCAATCGGACCTTGTTCAGGGCCTCGTCGGTGCCGCCGACGATGATGATGCGCTTGCCCTTGACCTTGAAGCTCAACGGAAATGTGTTGAGAAGTCCCATTGTCGTCCTGTTGGTGAGATGGGCGAAAATAATCCAATTCGGCCCTGCCCAACAAGACCTTGAAAATCAATAGCTTTTATATTTCCCTTCCAGCGCCGCCCTTGGAAACCGCGGCGCGGAAAGCGCCCCTGCCCGCCAAATGAATCTTTCGCGGCGGCGCGGATAGAATAATTTGCCTGTATAGATCGCGTTGCCGCTGCGTCACCATAAGGCCAATTGCATGTCCGGACCCTTTCCCCGCCTCACCCGATTGGCCCTCTGCCTTGTGGCGCTCGGCGCTACCACCGCCACGGCCCTCACCCCGCTGCCGCGACCGGCCGGCAATCCGGACATTGACCTTGGCCGGTCCGCACCCTTCGTCGGCGCATGGTCGGTGACCCTGCCGACCATGGAGATTGCCGAACCGAGCCTGAGCCTCGCCATCTGCGCCCTGCCGGTCCGCATCCAGGCGGCCGACGATCGCCATATCTTCTATCTGGGACCCAGGGAAACCGAACCGGACGCCGCCATCGAACTGGTCGCTTCGCAGGATGGAACCGAATGGGAGCCGATAGCCGGCGGTCCAGCCTTCTTCGCCATCTGGATCAATCCAGACAGCTTCTACCTCTATGACGCCACTGCCGAGGGTGAACCGGACTGGGGCCAGCCCTACATCTACAATCGCTGTTCCTGATCAGCCCTGCCGGCTGGGAACATGGACCACCAGTCCATCAAGCGCCTCGCGCACCTTGATCTGGCAGGAAAGGCGGCTCGAATCCTTCACGTCGAAGGCGAAATCGAGCATGTCCTCTTCCATCATCGAGGGGCCGCCGACCACCTCGCGCCAGGCCTCGTCGACATAGACATGGCAGGTGGCACAGGTGCAGGCCCCGCCACATTCGGCCACGATCCCTGGCACCGCATTCATGATGGCGGTTTCCATCACCGTGGAGCCGTTCTCCCCTTCGGTTTCAATCCGTTCGCCATCATTGGTGACATAGGTGATCTTGGTCATGGGAAGCCTGTAACTATTCCGATCAGAGGCCGAGCAGGCCTTCGAGATAATGCTTGTCGATACCGAACAGTGTCTTGACCGCCGCGATCCGGTCAAGCGTCGCCTGGCGGGAACCGGCATTGCCCTCTCGCGCGACAATGAGATTGTTCTTGGGCGTATGCGCATCCGAGACGAACTCGAACACCTTGGTGCGATAGCCGCTGGCCTCCAGCAGCAGGGACCGCAGCCCGTCGGTCACCATCTCGGCCTGCTTTTCCATGAACGTGCCGTGGCGCAGCAGGAAATCGAGCCGATCATCGGCGCTTCCGCTGCTCATCGCGCGGCGGATCTGCTTGTGGCAGCATGGCGCCACCGCAATCAGCGCCGCTCCCGCCTTGATGCCCTGGAAGATGGCATCATCGGTCGCCGTGTCGCAGGCGTGCAGCGCAATGACCGCATCGGCGCCACTCGCGTCATAGTCGAGGATGGAGCCCGGTACGAAGCGCAGCCCGGCAAACCCGCTCTGCTGCGCCAGCGCATTTCCGTCTGCCACCAGTTTGTCCCGCAACTCGACGCCGATGATCTCGGCGCTTTTTCCCAGGCCTGCCAAATGGTCATAAAGCGCGAAATCGAGATAGCCCTTGCCCGCGCCCATATCCACGATGCGCGGACTCTCTGCTTTAAGCGCTTGAATCAGCGGCGCAAAGATCTCGACCATCTTGTTGATCTGGCGGAATTTGTCTTGTGATGCCGCCAGCACCGCGCCGTCCTTGCCGGTAATACCGAGCGCATGCAGCCACACTGCCGAGGTGTCTGACAGCGGCCGCTTCTTCACCCGGTCATGGCTGGCCTCGACCATTGCGCGGCCCGTCACTTCGGTCCGTTTCAGCCGCAGCTTGTCGCCCTGCCGCTCGAACTGCAGGTCAAAACCGGTGGTCTCCAGACGCGCGCTGCGATAGCCGGACGCCAACCCCTGCTCGAGAAAGCCGGCGGCCTCCTCCAGGGTGACATTCTTGGTAACGTCGGTGGTCTTGTAGCGGAATACGAAGCTCAGCCGTTCGCCGGCCTTGATGCTGACCCGCCGCGCCTCGACGGATCTGAGATCGGCTTCCTCGCCATGATAGCCACCCAGCTTCAACCGGATCAGCGAGCCGTCATTGAACGTCTCCGCCACGGCGGCCACGAATTCGCCAATGCGATCAGGCGCGCTCAATGGCGTTCCTTGGTGGTCAGGAACCGGATCTTGGGCCAGTCCTGCTTGGCCCGGTCCGCCCACCACGCATTCTGGGCCAGGAACACCGGGGCTTCGCTCCGGTCCTCGGCCATATTGACCTTCTGGGCCGCGATGAACCGCTTCAGCTCATCCGGATCATCGCTCTCGACCCAGCGCGCCACTTCGAACCCCATCGATTCAAAGGTGATGGGCACGCCATATTCCTTGGCGACACGGGCCGACAGCACTTCCAGCTGCAATTGCCCCACCACGCCCACGATCCAGTCCGCCCCCATCATGCGCCGGAACACCTGGGTCACCCCCTCTTCGGCCAGGTCCGAAAGCGCCTTGGCCATCTGCTTGGTCTTCATCGCGTCCACCAGACGCACCCGGCGGATGATTTCGGGGGCGAAATTGGGAATGCCGGTCACATTGATATTGGCGCCCTCGGTCAGCGTATCGCCCACCGAAAGCGTACCGTGATTGGGAATGCCGACAATGTCGCCCGCCACGGCCTCTTCGGCCAGTTCGCGATTGTTGCCGAAGAAGAACATCGGGTTGGACACGGCCATATCCTTGCCCGAACGCACATTCTTCAAGCGCATACCGCGCTCGAACCTGCCTGAGCACAGACGCACGAAGGCAATGCGGTCCCGATGGTTGGCGTCCATGTTCGCCTGCACCTTGAACACGAAGCCGGTGACCTTCTTGTCCGATGGCGGAATGGGCGCCGGCACTGCCGGTTGCGGCCGCGGCTCCGGCCCCCAGTCACCCAGCGTGCGCAACAGTTCGGCCACCGAAACACCCTTGAGCGCCGAGCCGAACAGCACCGGGCTCAAATGGCCTTCATGAAAGGTCTTGAGATCGAACGGGGGAAGCATCGACTGCGCCATCTCCAGCGTTTCCAGCGCTGTCATGAAGGTCGGGTTGTCGATCAGCGTATCGACGTCCAGCAGGTCTTCGAGCTGCTCATATTCGGCAATTATCTTGCCCTGCGGATTGAGCACGCGCTTCTCGACCAGGTCGATATAGCCGCCGAAATCCACGCCCTGCCCGATCGGCCAGAGCACCGGCGTCAGGTCCAGCGCCAGCTTCCCCTGGATTTCGTCGATCAGGTCGAGCGGGCTGAGACCCTCGCGGTCGACCTTGTTGATGAAGGTGATGATGGGAATGTCGCGCAGGCGGCAGACCTCGAACAATTTCAGCGTCTGGCTTTCGATACCCTTGGCCGCGTCGATCACCATGATCGCGGCATCAACCGCCGTCAGTGTCCGATAGGTGTCTTCGGAAAAGTCCGAGTGGCCGGGCGTATCGAGCAGGTTCAGCGTCAGCCCGTCATAATCGAATGTCATCACCGAGGACGTGATGGAAATGCCGCGCTGCTGCTCCATCTCCATCCAGTCCGAGCGGGTCGAGCGCACGCCGGCCTTGCCGCGCACCATGCCGGCCTGCTGGATCGCGCCGGCCGCCGCCAGCAGCCGCTCGGTCAGCGTCGTCTTGCCCGCGTCCGGGTGCGAAATGATCGCAAAGGTGCGGCGCAGGCGATAGGGTTCGGTGGTGGGCCGGGGGGAAGCCTCGGCAACATTGGTCAGGGACATGGAGACTGCTGGAGTGTTCGGCCGCTGCGATATGCGGGGCGGCCCGATTTCATCTGGCCGCTCTATAGGCGAAACACCGCTATGCGGTCAAACCGCGCGCACATGCAGGCGGTCACGACGAAGCGACCGGACCTGCGCCGGCTTTCAGAAGCGGTAGCCGATACCCGCCCGCAGGGCGTGGGAGATCACGCCGGTCTCGACAGGATCCACCCAGGCATTGGCCGAGCCCAGTGCTGTGTAGCGATATTCCGCACGGGCGAACCAGGCGTCGTTGAAGGCGACTTCGGCACCCAGGCCGGCTGTCCAGCCCAGACCGCCGACAGCAGCACCGGCGAGACCGGCAGTGGCATAGGCGTGGAAACTGTCGGTCGCAAAACCAAGACGGGCACGCAGTGAGCCCTGGACATTGCAGTACCAATCCGGATGGTCACACGCGGCGGTCTGATCGTAGCCATTCCACTCGACATCCGCTTCGGCACCCAGCACCAGCCCATTGTCCTCCTGGAAGTTCACACCGGCAAAGAGCCCGCCAATCAGGCCGACGCCCTCCAGGACTCCACCACCGCCGGGCAGATCGATCCGCGTGCGCTGCCCGCCGACACTGGCCCCCAGATACTGCCCGGACCATCCATAGCTTCGCTTTGCGCCAAAATCGGACCATTGATGGTCGGGCATGTACATGTCCGCTGCCATTGCTGGAGATGCGGCGGCGATCAGGGCCAGACCAAGCAGGAATTTACGCATATCAACCTCCAGCGCTTTACCCGACTGTCGGCGCTTATGCTTAATGTCCCCTTAAAATCGCTTGCACGGAGAACACCTTACCCCATCACCTTTTGGCAGCGGGCCACGCGTCACCGTGTAGCTTTCGCCTCTCCTTCCACTTCGGACACACGCTTGTAGCCGTCAAACAGCGGCCCTCCGTGCCGATCGAGTTCGTCGGTGCAAAGGGCCAGCAACGCTTCACCATTGCCTTGAGTGGTCAACACCATGGCAGCCTCCAGCCGGTCCGCCAGTGCTCCATCAACAGCACGCAGACGTCGCGGCATCCACTTGCCGGCGCCGGTCCAGCAGCGCCGCCCCAGCAACATGAGGTCGACGAGCTTGGGATAGGCCGCCACCGCAATGGCAATCACCTCTTCCCGGCTGCGGTGACCCCGCAGATCGTCCGCCAAGTCCGACACCTGGTATCTGATTGTGTCAAGCCGCTCTTCGTCCAGCGCGCCCGGGCCTTCTGCCAGCATCGCGCGGGCCCGGGCCCGCAGGGCCAGCGCCCCTTCCATATGGGTGCCCACAATGCGCCCCTCGGCCACAAGGTTGATCATTACCGGCCGGCCGGAAACAACCTCGCGTTCGAGGTACACGGCCAGTGTCGAGGGGTCATGTACGAAGGCCTCGACCGGAAAGCCCTCGGCCAGAAACGATTCCCGCCAGCCATGCTCAAGGCCCGGATAGACCACGACCATATCGATGTCCGAGGCCGTGGTGCCCTGCCCGCGCATGATCGAGCCGGCGACGAAGGCAAAGCCTGCCTCGGGGTAACGGGTTTCCAATATCCCGGCGGCCACGGCCAGGGCCTGGTTCGCAATGAGGTCGGGTAGATTTTGGTGCATGGCGTTTCGCCCTTGCTGTGCAGGCCGGGCGGGCACAAAAAAACCCGCTCGTTTCCGGCGGGGTTGATGTCGACAGGACTGAAGAAAATCAGCTCATGCGATCCTGTCCCCCCGCGAGGCGGTGGTGGTGGACATGGTGCGCATGGTCAGTGTGATATTCATGGTCAAAACCTAGACAGACCGGCGGGCGGGGTCAATGCCGGTCAGGCTTCCTCATTGGCCAGCATGCGGGCGATGAAGTCGCGGACCTCCTCGACGGCCATCCCCAGGTCCTCGATGCGCTCGGGGGTGAGCGGACGGCCATCCTTGAGGTCCTTTTCCAGCGCCGCGGCCAGGTCCGATACGCCCCAGGCGCCGACGCCGCCCGAAGCGCCTTTTATGGAATGGAGATTGATGGCGAGATCGTCAAAGCTGGCGGCCAGCTTGAGACGCCCGAAATAGGTTGCCAGCGTTGTATCGAACAGGCGCAGGATTTCCAGTTCGAGATTCTCGTCGCCCAGGCACTGCTTGGCCAGGTGCACCAGGTCAACTGGACGCATGGGGCGCCTCTGGTCTTCGGGAAGCGCGTGCTCGACGATTGCTCTCTGCGCCATTCTGGCTGCTCCTGGCTCACTCGGGCACCCGAAAAGACAGGTCCCTGTGTGCAAGCTAAGGCCGAGGGCGTGAACAGGGGATTAAGCCACATCTTTGCCTTTGTTTGCCCGTCCATTCCTTAACGTTTCCCACCCAAAAATTAACCTTTGGGTAAGAAACCGTTCGGTTTGCATAAAATTGAATGTATGAATGAGCTTTGAACCAGCGCGCGGCGGCGAGGGTTGGGGGGACGATGCGGGGCATTTGCATCGAATTGTTCCGGAATGGCGGCAGGCCCGGAAAGGGCCGATGCGCCATGACTGCTCGTGAAGTCCGCCGTGTTGCTGCAGTGCCGACGCGAGAGTTGTAAAGAGTATGGCGAAAAACCCGACCCCCCAGAACGACCCGGCCGCACTGGCCTTCTCGGCTGTCGAGGATGCCCTCAAGGATTCCGTGTTCAATCTGGACGCACCATCTCAACCGGCCCAGGAAAAACGCCCGGACCGGAAGCCGGATGCCGCGCGCTCGGAGCGTCTGCGCGCCGCCGATCGCATTGCCCAGCAGGCCAGCGCCGTCGCCAATGACGACCGCGTGTCCACCTCCAAGCTGCTCTACAGCCTCCAGGGCCGTTCTTCGTCCGCGCCGACCTGGCTGGCGCTGCTGCTCTCCGTGCTCTGGATCGCCGCCGTTGGGGTGGTCGCATGGATGCGTTTCGGCCCGCAGATTGCCGATTTCGGCACTTTCGTAAGCTCCATCGAATTCGTGGCGACCCTTGCCATCATGGTGGTCCCGGTGCTGGGCTTCTTCGCCGTGGCCACCCTGTTCCGCCGCGCCGCCGACCTGCGCAACGCCGCGTCCTCCATCACCCAGGCTGCCATTCGCCTGGCCGAGCCCGAAGTCACCGCCGCCGACAAGGTTGCCTCGGTGGGCCAGGCCGTGCGCCGCGAGGTCAATGCCCTGGGCGATGGGCTTGAACGTGCCCTCTCGCGCGCCGGCGAGCTCGAAGTGATGATCCATAACGAGGTCACCGCGCTCGAACGGACCTATTCGGACAATGAATCGCGCATGCGTGCGCTGATCGCCGAACTGGCCAGCCAGCGCGAAAGTGTGCTGACCAATACCGAGCGTGTGCGCGAAGCCATCACCGAGAGCCATACCGGCCTGGTCTTCGACCTCGACATGATCAGCCAGCGCATCGCCGGCACCATCGTGGAAAGCGGCGGCAATCTCACCCGCGCGCTCGAAACTGCCGGCAACACGCTGACCACCAGCTTCTCCGAGCGTGCCGATGGCTTCGTCAGCCTCGTGGACAACCGCACCACCGATTTCCTCACGGCGCTGGACGACAGCGCCGGTCGGCTCTCGCTCGGCTTCGAGGACCACGCAGCCAGCACGGCCCGCAATTTCGAAAGCCGCACCCTCGAGATCACCGCTGCCATCGACAGCCGGATGTCGAACCTGACCGAAGCGCTGGACAGCCGCGCGGCCGCCATAACCGGCTCGCTCGAAACCCACACCCTGTCGCTGTCCTCGGCCATCGAGGACCGCACCAACGTGCTGGCAAATCTGCTCAGCGAGGGCGGCACCAACCTGGTCGACCAGCTGCGTGATCGTGGCCTGGAAGTCAGCGAGGCGCTCGAAGCCATCGGCGCCCGCGTTTCAGGCGATATTTCGAGCCGCACCTCGGAAGCCGAATTCCTGCTGGCCACGCTCAGCCGCCAGCTCGACGAATCCGTTTCCATTCAGCTCAACGCCCTCGACAGCCGCCTGCAATCGGCGATCATCGAGATTAACGGCGCCCTGGATGACACCTCCGAGCGCGCGCGCCTCACCCTCTCGACCGCCGGCCAGGACTCGCTGAGCCTCTTCGACCAGCGCCTGACCGAGATCACCGGCCTGCTCGACGACAAGCTCCATGCGCTCGACAACGTCATCGGCGACAAGGGCGACGAACTGGTGCAGCGCCTGGACCAGCAGGGCGTCAGCTTTGCCGCCCGGGCCAATGTGCTCGAACTGGCTCTCAACGAGGAATCGGGACGCTTTGACGACATCGTCTCCGAGCGCACCCGCGAAATGAGCGAAGTCATCGGCGCCAAGACCAAGGCCATCACCGAGACCCTCACCAATCGCGCCCAGGAAATCTCCGACAGCCTTGATGGTCGCGCCGAACAGCTCAGCGAAGCGCTCGACAGCCGCACCGGCAAGCTGGACGAAGTCCTCTCGACGCGCACCGGCGAGCTCGAAGAAACCCTGGCCAGCCGCAGCGCCCAGCTGGGCGAGGCCATTCGCCTGCGCTCCCAGGAGCTGGGGGACACCCTCCTCACCGGTTCGCAGACCTTTGACCAGGCCATTGCCGGCCGCACCCAGCGTCTGGCCGAGACCATCTCCGAGCGCACCAATGCGCTCTCTCTCGAACTGGAAACCCGCACCAGCGATTTCGCCGGCCAGATCGACGAACGCACCATCACCCTGGTCGGCAAGCTCGACGAGCGGACCCAGGAAATGGCCGGCGCGGTCAACACCCGCACGCAGCAGCTTTCCGAAGCCCTGGCCGGACGCACCCAGGCCCTTTCCGACACCCTGGCCACCCACACTGCCTCCATGGGCGAAACCATCGGCCTGCACACTAGCGAACTGGCCGAAACGCTCGACCAGCACAGCGCCAGGGCCGTCGAGAGCATCGAGGGTTCGCTGCGCCAGGTCTCGACCAGCATGGAAACCCGCCTCGACGACCTGTCGGACCGCGTCGCCAGCAAGGTCAGCGAAGTCAACACTACCCTGGGCGCGGGCCTTGATGACGCCATCACCCGCATTTCCGATGCCGAGGCCGGCGTGGCCGCGCGCATCGAAAGCGCCAGCGCCACCGTGGGCGACAGCGCCCGCCAGGCCGCCGAAATCATCGAGACCGGCGTCAATTCCGCCCGCAAGGCAATTGCCGACATGGTCGACCAGCGCCTGGGCACCCTGCCCGAGGCCATCACCGCCCGCGCCGACATCACCGCCGAGCGCCTGGCCGCCCTCAATGCCTCGATCAGCACCTCGATCACCCAGTCCATGGCCGATCTCGAAGCCGGCGCCGACCGCATCGAGGAAACCATCGCCACCCGCATCACCGCGGCCACCGGCGCCATTTCCGCCGATGTCGAGAACACCGCCAACCGCATGGACATGGCTGTGCGCGGCGCGCTCGAGCAGATCCGCCTGGCCGCCACCAATATTGATGAACTCGTCTCCGTGAAGGCCGTCGGCGCCGCCGATGCCATCGAGACGCGGCTCGACACCATCAACCGCACGGTGGAACAGCAAACCAGCCATTTCGCCGATCTGGTCAACACCAAGTCGGCCGAGCTGGAAACGGCGCTTGCAAGCCACGGCAATCTGCTGCGCGATGCCCTGACCGGCAATGCCAGGGAAGCCGAGGAGATCATGTCGGTCTCCACCTCGCGCATCCTGGGCGATGTCACCAACGCCCTCAACAAGCTCAACGATTCCAATCTCCTGCTGCAGCGCGTTCTGGATGCCTCCACCGCCAATCTGGCGAGCCTGGAAACCAGCGTCGCCCAGCAGACGGCCAGCTATTCCAACACCATGCGCGAAGCCATGGGCCAGACCGAACAGGCCGGCACCATGGTCACCCAGCATGTCGGGGCCCTGCAGAACACCATTCGCGGTATGGTCGAGCAGTTCTCGTCCATCCTGGGGCGCCTCGATGTCGAGGCTACCGGTCTCAACCAGGCCGCCCAGACGCTCGATGCCAGCAGCGCCACTGCGCTTGAAAATCTCGAGGATCGCCGCGGTGCCATGGATGCGCTGGCACAGAGCTTTGCCGCCCGCGCCGACGACATCGATGGCCGCATGCGCCTCTTCGCCCAGACCATTGCCGACACGGTCAACGATACCGAGCGCCGCCTGATTGGCGCCCGCCGTGCCATGGACGAAGCGCTCAACGCCACCACCACGACCGTGACCCAGGCGCTCGAGCAGAACACCAATGCCGTCAACGACGCGCTCTATGCCACCAATGAGCGCTTCTCCAACGCGCTCAGCACCAATGTCTCGCAGATGGACAGCGCCGTGCAGCGTGCCGCAGAAGCTGCCGCCGCGGCCCTCAGCCAGACCTCTGCCTCGGTCCGCATGGCCCTCAGCGAACAGACCAACCAGGTCAATTCGGCGCTCGAGGACAATGCCAGCCGCGTCAGCGATGTTCTGTCCTCGACGGCCGGCAGCGTCACCGATGTCCTGACCTCCACCACCAGCACGCTGGCCGATACCATTTCGGACTCCACCAGCTCGGTGCGCAACGCCATCGCCTCCAATACCGGCCAGCTGCGCCGTGCGCTCGACGAAACCACCGGCGAAGTCACTGGCAAGCTGGGCGAGTTCCACGAGACGGCAGACGCCGAAGGCCGCCGCGCCAACCAGGTCCTGCAGGAAGCCCAGCAGCGCATGGTCATCGAGATGCAGCGCGCCATCGAGGAAGCCACCCAGCGCTTCAACGACACCGCCCGCGCCATGCGCGAGACGGCGCGCGAAGTGGGCAGCGAACTCGAATCCACCCGCGCCGAACTGGCGCGCGGGGTCAATGAACTGCCCGAGGAGACCCGTGCCAGCGCCGCCGCCATGCGCCGCGTCGTGGCCGAGCAGATCGAGGCCCTCAGCGAGCTCAACGCCATCGTGCGCAGCCAGCCGGCCAGCCACGACCTCACCGACCGCCGGGCGCCCCAGCGCGCCCCGCGCCAGGTGGAAGCCCGCCAGCCCGAGCCCCCGGCCTACCAGCCGGTCCCGCGCCAGCCCGAACCCGCGCGCGAAACCTATCGCGCCGAGCCGGCCCGCCAGCCCCTGGTCGATCCCATCCGCATGACCGATGTGATCGAGCAGCCCGCTCCGGCCCCTGCCCCGGCACCGGCTCCGGCGGCCCGCCAGGCCAATGAGGCCGAAGGTGGCGGCTGGCTCCGCGACGTGCTGCGCAATGCCTCGGCCAAGCAGGCCGGTGGCCCGGCGCCCCAGGCCCTGTCCGGCCTCAGCGAGGAAATGGCCCGCTCGATCGACGACGCGGCCCTGAGCGAGGCCTGGGCCCGCTACCAGGCTGGCGAAAGCAATGTCTTCACCCGGCGCATCTATACGCTCACCGGCCAGGGCACCTATGACGAAGTGCGCAAGCGCATCCAGCGCGACGCCGAATTCGCCCGCACCGCCCAGGCCTATATGAGCGAGTTCGAACAGCTCCTCAAACGCGCCGCCGCCGGCCCCAACCCGGCCGCCGAAACCCGCGAATACCTGCTCTCGGACAAGGGCAAGGTCTACACCACCCTCGCCCACGCCAGCGGCCGCCTGAACTGACCGACTGAACAATGAATGCCAAAGAGGCCCCGGAGCAATCCGGGGCCTCTTTGTTTGCCAGGGGCAGGAATGGGGTGG